>NZ_JBHMIR010000002.1:0-485345 GCF_048060285.1 Micromonospora sp. LOL_025
CGCAGACCCGGCTCACTCCTCGCGCTCACGGGCGCCACCTCAGCTCGCGACTGCGGGGCCCGCAGACCCGGCTCACTCCTCGCGCTCACGGGGCACACTCCACGATGGTCTCCAGGGCCCGCTCGAAGTCCGCCCGGGAGGTGCCGGCGCCGATGGTCAGCCGCAGCCGGGACCGGCCGTCCGGCGTGGACGGGGGCCGGAAGCAGCCGACGGCGACTCCCCGGTCGCGGCAGTCCGCCGCCCAGGCGCTCGCCGCCTCGGGCCCGGGAGCGGTGACCGAGACGACCGCGCCGTCGGGGGCGGAGACCGCCAGCCCGGCGGCGCCCAGCCGGCGTACGACCAGGGCGGCCCGCTCGGTGAGTTCCGCGCGCAGGTCGTCGCCGGCGCGGGCCAGCCCGACGGCGGCGTGCACGCCGGCGGCCACGGCCGGGGGCAGCGCGGTGTCGAAGATGAAGGTCCGGCCGGTCTCGATCACGTGCCGGACGAACTCCGCCGGCCCGGCGACCACCCCGCCCGCGCCGCCCAGGGCCTTGGAGAGGGTGGCGGTGACGACCACGTCGGGCTGGCCGGCGAGGCCGGCGGCGGCCACACCCCCGGCGCCGGCCGGGCCGGTCACCCCGAGGGCGTGCGCGTCGTCGACCAGCAGCAGCGCGCCGTGTTCCCGGGCCACGGCGTGCAGCCGGGCCAGCGGGGCGAGGTCGCCGTCGACGGAGAAGACCGACTCGGTGACGACCACCGCCGGCCGGCCGGGCGCGGCTGCGAGCGCGGCGGCGACCGCCGCGACGTCGGCGTGCGGGGTCACCACGGTCTCCGCGCCGGAGATCCGGCAGCCGTCGATCAGGGACGCGTGGTTGTGGGCGTCGGAGACGAGCAGCGTACGGGGCCGCACCAGCGCCCGGACCGCCCCGAGGTTGGCCAGGTAGCCGGAGGAGAAGACGAGTGCCCGTTCGGTGCCGATCCAGTCGGCGAGGGCGTCCTCGAGCGCGTGGTGGGCGTCGGTGGAACCGCGCACCAGCCGCGACCCGGTGGCCCCCAACCCGTACGCCGACAGCGCCCGCGCCGCCGCGGCGGTGACCTCGGGGTGGGTGGCCAGGCCGAGGTAGTCGTTGCCGGCCAGGTCGACCACGGCGTCGCCGGCGGCCCGCGGTCGCAGCCGGCGGGTCAGCCCCGCCTTCGCGCGCAGTTCGGCGCGGCGGTCGAGCGCCGCCAGCCAGTCCGCCACCGTCACCCCCACGCCGCCCGCGCCGGCCGTCGTCGGCCGCTTCCGCCGGGCGAAATTACCACCCGCCGGCCAGCGCCCGGCGTGTCCACCCCGCCTCCCCGGGTGCCGACACGCGGGCCGTTCATCCCGGCCAGCTGGCCTTGTAGGGTACGAGCCATGCCAGAGATCCTCGACCAGGCCCGAACCCAGGTGCTGGAGAACGGCGTCGGTCTCGACGAGGCCGGCGTCCTCGCCGTGCTGAACCTGCCCGACGAGCAGTTGCCCGCCGCCCTCCAGCTCGCCCACGAGGTGCGGATGCGGTGGTGCGGGCCCGAGGTGGAGGTCGAGGGGATCGTCTCGCTGAAGACCGGCGGGTGCCCGGAGGACTGCCACTTCTGCTCGCAGTCCGGCCTGTTCACCTCGCCGGTCCGGTCGGTCTGGCTGGACATCCCCTCGCTGGTCGAGGCGGCGAAGCAGACCGCGGCGACCGGGGCGACGGAGTTCTGCATCGTGGCGGCCGTGCGCGGCCCGGACGCCCGGCTGATGAAGCAGATGCGCGAGGGCGTCGCCGCGATCAAGGCCGAGGTCGACATCCAGGTGGCCGCGTCGCTGGGCATGCTGAGCAAGGAACAGGTCGACGAGCTGGTCGACATGGGCGTGCACCGCTACAACCACAACCTGGAGACCTGCCGCTCCTACTTCCCCAACGTGGTCACCACGCACTCCTGGGAGGAGCGCTGGGAGACCCTGCGGATGGTCCGCGAGTCCGGCATGGAGGTCTGCTGCGGCGGCATCCTCGGCCTCGGCGAGACGGTGGAGCAGCGGGCCGAGTTCGCCGCGCAGCTCGCCGAGCTGGACCCGCACGAGGTCCCGCTGAACTTCCTCAACCCCCGCCCCGGCACCCCGCTGGGCGACCGGCCGGTCGTGGAGGGCAAGGACGCGCTGCGCGCCATCGCCGCCTTCCGGCTGGCCATGCCGCGCACCATCCTGCGGTACGCGGGCGGCCGGGAGATCACCCTCGGTGACCTGGGCACCCGCGACGGCCTGCTCGGCGGCATCAACGCGGTCATCGTCGGCAACTACCTGACCACCCTGGGCCGGCCGGCGACCGCCGACCTGGAACTGCTCGACGACCTGAAGATGCCCGTCAAGGCGCTCTCCGCGACGCTGTGAGCGCTCCGGTGACGACGAGTGACGCGGCGACGGCGGCCGGCGGGGTGTCGGCCGCCTGGTGCGACCGCTGCGGCGAGGCCGTGGCGGTCGGGTCGCACGACGGGTGCGCGGCGGCCCGGGTCCTGGAGCCGCCGCGCTTCTGCGCGTACTGCCGCCGCCGGATGAAGGTGCAGGTGCTGCCGGTCGGCTGGGCGGCGGTCTGCGTCGAGCACGGCGAGATCCGGGGCTGAGGGAATGCTGCGCGGCCGGGCGGTGACCCTGCGGCCGGCGGGGGCCGGGGACGTGCCGGCGCTCGCCGCGATCCGGGCCACCCCGGAGGTCCGGCGCTGGTGGCGCGGCGGCGACGACCTCGCCGCCGCCGTCCGGGCCGACCTCGACGACGAGGCCCTGTCGGTGTACGCGATCGAACACGACGGCCGGGTGGTCGGGGCGATCCAGTGGTACGCCGAGGACGACCCCGACTACCGGCACGCCAGCATGGACCTCTTCCTCGACCCGGCGGTGCGCGGCGCCGGGCTCGGCGGGGACGCGATCCGCACCCTGGTCCGGCACCTGATCGACGAGCACGGCCACCACCGCTTCACCATCGACCCGGCGGCGGCGAACACGGCGGCAGTGCGGGCGTACGCGAAGGTCGGCTTCCGCCCCGTCGGCGTGCTGCGCCGCTACGAGCGCGGCGAGGACGGGCGCTGGCACGACGGGCTGCTGATGGACCTGCTCGCCGACGAACTGGCCGACTGAGCCGACGACCGCACACCGGACGCCGGTGTCACCGGGGTCGGGTTCACCTTCACCAACGGTCGCGGCACCCCCGCCCGTCGGTCACCCGTCCCAGACGAGGTCGCCGTCGGGCAGCCGGCGGGCGCCCTCGGCGGGGCGGTGCGGGGTGAGCCGGCCGTCGGGCATCAGGTGGGACACCGGCACGCCGCGCCCCAACGCCGCGACGTCGGCGACCAGCCGCCGGTGGCAGCGCCACCAGACGCTCTCGCTGCACATCACCGCCGTGGTCCGGACCGCCGCGTCGGCCAGCACCGCCTCCAGCGCCGCGCGGAAGTCGGCGGTACGGGTGTATGCCGCGTACGCCCGGAAGGCGGCGACGGTCCACCAGCCGTCCGGCTCCTCGACGCCGGCCCGGGTGTGCCGCCGGCCGCCGAGGCGCTGCTCCCAGCGGTAGTGCACGCCGGCCGCCGGCAGCCAGCGGGCCAACTCCTCCCGGCGGACGTCGGGGTTGGTCCGGCTCGCCGGGAACCGCCGCACGTCCACGACGAGCGCGACCCCGGCACCCCTCAGCAGCTCGCCGAGCCGTTCCCGGTCCGCCGCCCCGTGCCCCACCGTCAGCAGTGTCACGAGGAGGATATGCCCCGATTCCCGGGCGGCTACCGCTCACGCGAGGCGGAGACGGCCCGGGATCTCCGCGCGGGGCGGCGAGACCTTGGACAGTTGCCGTTCCCGCGGAACGGCAACTGTCCAAGGTTCTCCGGTGGCGCGGACGGCGACGTCCGCGCCACCGGACTGTGCGTCAGGAGACCGTGCAGGGGGTGCCGTTGAGGGTGAATGCCGTGGGCTTCGGGTTCGAGCCGGTGTGGCTGCCGTTGAAGCCGAAGCTCGTCGACGCCCCCGGCGCGAGCCGGCCGTTGTAGGAGATGTTGGTGGCGGTGACCGCGGTGCCGGTCTGGGTCCAGGTCGCCGACCAGCCCTGGCCGACCTTCTGTCCGGCGCTGGGGAAGGCGAAGGCGAGCGTCCAGCCGTCGATGGCGGTCGTGCCGGTGTTGGTGAGGGTGACGTTCGCGGTGAAGCCGCTGTCCCAGGTGCTGGTCGTCCAGGTCACCGCGCAGCCGCCGGACGCGGGCGGGTCGGCGGTGGTGACGGCGACCGGCGCGGACGCCGCCGAGGCGTTGCCGGCCGCGTCCACGGCCACCACGTGGAACTGGTACGCGGTGGCCGCGGTCAGCCCGGTCACCGCCAGCGTGGTGGCGGTGGGCGTGCCGACCAGCGCGTCGGTCGCGCCGGCCTCGCGGTAGACGCGGTAGCCGGTGACGCCGACGTTGTCGGTCGACGCGGCCCAGCTCAGCGTGAGCCCGGTGGCGGTGACCGCCGAGGCGGTCGGCGTGCCGGGGCGGGTGGGCGCGACGGTGTCGGGGGCCGGCGCGACGGGCGTGGTCACCTCGGCCACGGGCGAGGCCGCGGAGCGGTTGCCGGCGCCGTCGCGCGCCCGCACCGTGAACCGGTACGTGCGCTCGGGCAGCAGCCCGGTCACGGCCAGGGAGTTGGTGGCGGCGTTGAGCAGGACGAGCGCGTCGCTGCCCACCTGCGCCTGGGTGACCTCGTAGCCGGCCAGCCCGCTGCCGCCCGCGTCGGTGGAGGCGGGCCAGGTCAGGGTCAGCCCGGTCGCGGTGACCGCCGAGGCGACGGGGGTGCCGGGCACGGTCGGCGCGGTGGTGTCCGGGGTGGCCGGCGCGGGCTCCTCGCCCCAGACGCGGGTGGCGCCGGAGTAGAGCGTGACCTTCCGGTTCGGCCCCGCCGCCGCCTGGTACGACGGGTCGTTGGTCGGGTCCCAGGTGCCGCCCTCGGGCACGCCGATCTTGAACTGCACCTCCATGCGGTGCTGCGACTGCCCGGCGGGCGCGATGGTGTGCCCGGTGCAGTTCACCTCGACGTACCAGATGTCGCCGGAGAACTGCTTGGCGCTGGACGGCGACGGGCAGCCCTGGGTGTAGCCGGGGGTGACGGTGACCGGGCCGGTGCCGTCGGGGCGGAAGTAGTAGCGGAACCTCCCGTCGGTCAGGGCGCGGGCCGGGAACGCGGACTTGTTGTAGACGATGGCCTTGAGGCCGGTGGCGCGCGGCTCGGCCTGCATGACCGTGGTCTCCACGGTCAGCTCGTCGATGTCGGGCGTCTCGGCGCGGGGGAAGCCGGCGAGCGGGGTGCCGCCGTACTCCTGGGTGAGCCGGGCCAGCGCGGAGCTGAAGCCGGCGTTGTAGTCGGTGGCCACCTCGTTCATCACGTAGTCCGACCGGTTGTCGGTGTACGCGTCGTTGGCCGCCGACGGGCCGCCGACCAGTGCGCCGTAGAGGGTGTGCCGCGTCTCGACGGGCACCGTCTGGCTGTCCCACCAGGAGCCGTGCGCGGTGCGGTGGTGCGGGTTCTTCGGGGAGTTGGCCCCGAAGCCGATGACGTAGCTGGAGGCACGCGGGTTGTCGCCGAGCGCGTAGTCGATCTGCCGGACGGCGAAGTCCTTGTAGCGGGCCTTGCGGGTGGCGTCGGTGGTCTTGTCGCTGTAGACGAGGGCGGCGAAGGCGGTGTTCGCGGCGTAGCGCAGCGCGCCCCACGAGTCGAGCACCGCCATCCCGCCGGGCGAGTACGGCACCCGCTGCCCGTTGACGCCGACGGTCCAGTAGTCGAGCCAGCGGTTGGCGTCGTCGACGTACTTCTGCTTGCCGGTCAGGTTGGCCAGCAGCACGTACGCCCCGAACTGCTTGTTGTCCCAGGCGATGGTCCACTTGTAGGAGCGGGTGGTGCTCTGGTTCTCGGTGCCGAGCTTGTCGTACTCGCTCTCGGCCTTCGCGAGGTAGGCGGCGTCGCCGGTGGCCCGGTGCAGCCAGATGGCGGACCAGACCAGCTCGTCCTGCCAGCCGCTCCAGGAGCGGTAGAAGCTGGTCGCGTCGGTGATGCACTCGTGGTAGCTCTTGCGCACCGTGTCGGCGAACGTGTGGAGCTGCTTCGCGTGCCCGAGCAGCCGGTCGGCGTAGGCGGCGTCGGTGGGCCGGAAGACCATCGACGACGCGGCCATCGCCGCCGCCGTCTCACCGGCCAGGTCCGCGCCGCCGCAGCTCGCGTCGATCTTGTACGCGGGCCGCGCCATCGGCATCACCTCGGCCGGGCCCCACCACTTGTGGTCGTCGTCGCCCTTGCCGACCTGGCCGTAGAGGACGTTGGGGGCCGGGTGCGCCCGGATGAAGTAGTCGTTGACGAAGCGCAGGTTGTTGAGCAGGTGGGGCAGCTGGCCGGAGGCGACGTAGCCGGCGCGGTACTCGACGGCGCCCCAGGCGAGCATGGTGGCGCTGAACGCCATCGGGAAGCCGAACTTGACGTGGTCGCCGGCGTCGTACCAGCCGCCGGTGAGGTCGAGCCCGACGTCGGCGCCGTCGGTGAGCGCGGAGTCGCCGCGCCAGGAGACCCGGTTCCAGTCCGGCAGCGGGCCGGACTGCTGCGCCTCGTAGAAGTAGAGCGACTTCTGCAACGCCTCGGCGTAGTTGAAGGCGCCGGCGGCGGCGGGCCCCGCGGCGGGGGCGGGCGCGGTCCACGTGGCGCCCCCGGCGACGGGCGCCGCGGCGGAGGCGGGCACCGGGGCGGTGACGGCGAGGGCGAGGCCGGCGGCGAGGGCGGTGCCGGCGGCCAGCAGGCGGGGCAGCCAGGGCTGCTCGCCCGGCCGGCGCGGACGTCTCGGGTGGCGCATGACGGTGCTCCTGTCGGTGGCGTCGCCGGCGGCACCGGGGACGGCGCGCGGGATCGTGATCGGGGCGTGCCGGCGAAGGTGGTGGGGGTGCGGCCACGGGCCCGGGAGCGCTCCCATGGATGTCCGACAATGTAATGCGGCGGTCGCCGGTTTGTGAAGACGCCCGCGGCGGGGCGCCCGCGCGGGGCCGCCGACAGGAAAGCCCTTACCTGTACACCGGACATTCGTCACACCATCGAAAAACATAAATTGCCTCGCGGCGTACGGGCAGGTCAGCGCCGGGGCAGGCGGGCGAAGAGGCGCGCTGCGGCGGGCGGGCACCGGGCCGGGCGTTCCGGCATACGAACGTACTGTTGCCGCACCGCTTTCCGGCGCGCGACAGTACGCCACATCAGCGGTGCCATCGACGCCGCCGCTCCCCCGGCCAATCCTGAGGAGATCGCGATGGCTCTACGACTCGCCGACGGCACCGCCTGGTCCGACACCCTCGCCCGCGCGGTGGCCGCCGCGCCCGAGGCGTTCGGCTCCCCGGTCGACGGTGTGACCACGCTGCACAACCTCGTACTCGGCGACTGGCACGCCGTGGGCTCGCCCAGCCCCGTCCGCACGCCGGTGGACAACACCGTGCTGGTCAACCTGGCCCGCCTCGACGCGGAGTCCGCCCGCGCCGCGGTCGCGCACGCCGCCGCCGCGCACCGGGTCTGGGCCGACACCCCGCTAGCCGACCGCAAGGCCCGGGTCACCGACGCCCTGGACGCGCTCACCGCCCACCGCGACCTGCTCGCCCTGCTGCTGGTCTGGGAGATCGGCAAGCCGTGGCGGCTGGCCTGCGCCGACGTGGACCGGGCGCTCGACGGCGTCCGGTGGTACGTCGACGAGATCGACCGGATGCTCGCCGACGGCCGGGAGCCGCTGCCGGGACCGGTCAGCAACATCGCGTCGTGGAACTACCCGATGAGCGTGCTCGTGCACGCCGAGCTGGTGCAGCTGCTCGCCGGCAACGCGGTCATCGCGAAGACCCCGTCGCAGGGCGGGGCGGTCTGCCTCACCGTCGCGCACGCGCTGATGCGCCGGGCCGGACTGCCCGCCACCCTGGTCTCCGGCGGCGGCGAGGAGCTGTCCGAGGTGCTGGTCCGGGCGCCGGAGATCGGCGCCGTCGCGTTCGTCGGCGGGCGCTCCAACGGCGGCAAGGTCGCCGCCGCGCTGCTCGACTCGGACAAGCGGCACTTCATCGAGCAGGAGGGCCTCAACGCGTGGGGCATCTGGGACTTCTCCCAGTGGGACCCGCTCGCCGGGCACCTGAAGAAGGGCTTCGAGTACGGCAAGCAGCGCTGCACCGCGTACCCGCGCTTCGTCGTCCAGCGGGACCTCGTCGACGAGTTCCTCGACATGTACCTGCCGGTGGTGCGCTCCGTCCGGTTCGGACACCCGCTCGCCGTCGGCGACGACTGGACCGCCGGTGACCCGCTGCCCGAGCTGGACTTCGGCCCGCTGATCAGCGCCGCCAAGGCCGACGAGCTGCGCCGCAAGGTCGACGAGGCGGTACGCGGCGGCGCCGTGCCGCTGCACCGGGGCAAGCTGCACGGCGCGCCGTTCCTCGACGGGCAGGACACCTCCGCGTACGTGGCCCCGTCGGTGCTGCTGGCCCCGCCGGGGCGGTCCCGGCTGATGCACGCCGAGCCGTTCGGCCCCGTCGACACCATCGTCGTCGTGGACACCACCGACGAGCTGCTGGCCGCGATGAACGCCTCGAACGGCGCGCTGGTCGCCTCCCTGGCCTGCGACGACGAGGAGCTGGCCGGCAAGCTCGCGGTCGACCTCCAGGCGTTCAAGGTGGGCATCAACAAGCCGCGCTCCCGGGGCGACCGCGACGAGCCGTTCGGCGGCCGGGGCGCGTCCTGGAAGGGCGCCTTCGTCGGCGGCGACCTGCTGGTGCAGGCGGTCACCCAGGGCGGCGACGGCCGGCTCTACGGCAACTTCCCCGACTACAGCAGCTACCCGACGACCTGAGGCGCGAGGAAGGGCCCTTCCTGCGCGAGAGACGTCAGCAGGGGCCCCTCCCGTTCACCACCGGCACGCCCACGGTGAGCGGGACGGTGAGGGTGACCAGCGCGCCGTCCCGCTCGGCCGGGGTGCGCCGGCCGAGCCGCCGCACGGTGCGCAGCATCGGGGCGTTCTCCGCGTGCACGTGCAGCACCAGGGCCGCGTAGCCGGCCTGCTCGGCGTGCCGGACCAGCCGGCGCAGCAGGGCCGAGCCGAGGCCCCGGCGCTGCCAGTCGTCGCGCACCAGCAGCGCCACCTCGGCCTCGTCGCCCTCGGCGAGCAGGTTGGCCATCGCCACCACCGGCTCCGTCGCCCCGGCGTCGCCGGCCGTGGCGAGCAGGGTCACGCCCCGGGCCGGCTCCAGCAGCCGGCGCAGCCGGGCCGGCGGGGGAACCGCCGCACCGCCCAGGTAGCGGCGGTGCCGGCTGCGCGCCGAGCAGCCCTCGTGCAGCTCGACCACGCCGGGCAGGTCGTCGACCGTCGCGGGCCGTACGGCCGCCTCCGCGCCGTCGGGCAGCACCAGGGTGACCTGCTCGGCGGCCCGGCGCGCGACGGCGGCCGACAGCTCGACCAGGGCCTGCGCCCGGGCGTACTCGGCCGGGGTGAAGCCCGGCACGGCGCGGCGCAGCGCGTACGACCCGCCGGCCGGGTCGTCCAGCAGCATGGTGGTGTCGGCGAGCCCGCCGCCGGGGCCGGCCGACGCCGGTCGCCAGGTCACCGCGTCCGCGCCGAGCAGGGCGCGCAGCGCCTCCCCGGTCGCGTCCGGGTCCCGCACCAGCCGGGTGGCCAGGCCGAGGGCCCGGGTCGGCTGGTCGGCGAGCCCGCGCGCCTCGCTGCGCGCCACCCAGCAGTCCCGCCCCCGCCCCCGGTGCACGGCGGCGACGAGGCCGGCCTCGTCGAGCGCGTCGGGCGCGTCGACCAGGAAGTCGTCGACGGCACCCCGCTCGGTGGTGTGCACCTGCACGGCGAGGATGTTGACCCCCCGCAGCGCCAGGCTCGCCGTCAGCACCGACAGGTAGCCCGGCCGGTCGTCCACGGTCGCCCGGATCCGCCACAGCGTCATGGTTCGCTCCCTTCCCCGGTACGAGACTCGCCGGTCGCTGTTGCGGGCCGGTTGCCCCGGGGTGACGGCTCCGGTCCGGCGGCGCGACCTGCGCCACAGCGACCGCCGCCCGGCCGGCCCGGCTCAGGGGTTCACGGCCACCGGCGGCGCCCCGACCAGGTCGAGCCGGTCGCCGAGGATCACCGCGGCGGCCCGGACGAGCTGCGCCAGCCGGTCCACCTCCGTGGCGTGGAACGCCGCCGCGGCCGGCGTCCCGGCGCACTCCCGGGCCACCACCAGCACCAGGCCGGCCCGGCCGAACGGCGCGACCGCGAAGTGCGCGCCGCCGGGCGTGCTGAGCGCCCGGGCCCGCAGCGGGGTCACCTCCGGCAGCGGCGGCGGTACGGGCGCGCGCCAGCTCGCGTACCCGACGGTCGCCTCCCCGGGGGCGCCGGTCCGGGCGGCCCAGTCCACCGGCACCGCCGCGGCGACCGCCCAGTCGGCGGCGAGCAGCCCGGGTACGGCGTCGACCAGGGTCGCCACGCCGTCGACCGGGTTGGCCGCGACCTGGGCCAGCAGCTCGGCGTCCTGCCCGGAGGTGGTGGGCGCGCCGATCGCCCGCCACACCCCGTCCACCCGGACGCCGGGGATCGCCGCCAGCCCGGCGAGCAGCCGCTCGACCCGCGCCGCGCCCGGCCAGACGACGGTGAAGTCGTCCACCGCCCGCCCGCCGAGCCGCTCCAGGACGACCACCTGGACGATGTCCGCGCCGGACACGCCCATGGTGCGCGCCACCTGACCGAGCGTGCCCGGACGGTCCGGCAGGGTGACCCGAACTCGCAGCAACATGTCTGAACCCTCCGCTCGGCGGGCCGGCACCGCTGGCCGGCAGGCTGGGCCCCAGCCTGGGCGGTGGCCGTTTCGCCCCTGTTGCCGCGGCATGTCCCGAGGGTCAAATCCCGACCTTGACAACATGGCGGAGCTGCCATCAACTATTCGGATGACCGAGCCGGCCGTCGACGCGCACGGGCCGGGCAGCGCGACTGCCCCCGCCGCCACCCCCCGCGGGCTGGATCTCGACCGCCTCGCCGGTTACCTGGCCCGGCACCGGCCCGAGTTGGCCGACGGCCCGCTGCGCGCCCAATTGATCGCCGGCGGCAAGTCCAACCTGACCTACGTGCTGGGTGTCGGCGAGCGGGAGGTGGTGCTGCGCCGCCCGCCGCTCGGGCACGTGCTGGCCACCGCGCACGACATGGCCCGGGAGTATCGGGTGATCTCCGCGCTGGCGCCGACCGACGTGCCGGTGCCCGCCGCGCTGCTGCTCTGCGAGGACGCGGAGGTGATCGGCGCGCCCTTCTACCTGATGGAGCGGGTGCGCGGCGAGGTGTTCCGCACCCGCGCCCAGACCGACCCGCTCACCGCCGACCAGCGGCGGGAGCTGGCGCTGGCGATGATGGACACCCTCGCCGCCCTGCACGCGGTCGAGCCCGCCTCGGTCGGGCTGGGCGACTTCGGCCGGCCGGAGGGCTACCTCGCGCGGCAGGTCCGCCGCTGGGCCGGCCAGCTCGACCGGTCCCGCAGCCGGCCGCTGCCCGGCATCGATGAGCTGCGGGACCTGCTCGCCGGCACCGTGCCGGAGGGCGCCAACGCCGGCCGGATCGTGCACGGCGACTACCGGCTGGACAACCTGCTCGCCACCGTCGACCCGGTGGCCGTGCGGGCCGTGCTCGACTGGGAGATGGCCACCCTCGGCGACCCGCTGGCCGACCTCGGGCTGCTGCTGACCTACTGGGACGTGCTCGGCGGCAGCGAGTCGGCCGCCGGCAACCCGGTCGCCGACGGGCTCGGCCCGCGCGCCGGGTTCCCCACCGGCACGGAGCTGATCGCCCGGTACGCCGGACGCGGCGACGTCGACGTCGGGCCGCTGCACTGGCACGTCGCGCTCGGCTGCTTCAAGCTCGCGGTGATCTGCGAGGGCATCCACTACCGGCACACTCTCGGGCAGACGCTCGGCGAGGGCTTCGACCGGATCGGCGACATGGCGGCACCGCTGGTCGAACACGGGCTGACCGCCGCCAGGGAGCGTTGATGGACTTCGCCTACGACACCCGCACCGAGCAGCTGCGGGCCGAGCTGACCGCGTTCCTGGACGAGCACGTGTACCCGGCCGAGCCGGTGCACGCCGCGCAGGTGGCCGCCGCCGGTGACCCCTGGGCCCGGCCTCCGGTGATGGCCGAGCTGAAGGCCGAGGCGCGCAAGCGCGGCCTGTGGAACCTCTTCCTGCCCGACCCGCGCCACGGCGCCGGCCTGACCAACCTCCAGTACGCCCCACTGGCCGAGCTGACCGGGCGCAGCCCGCACCTGGCCCCGGAGGCGCTCAACTGCGCCGCGCCCGACACGGGCAACATGGAGCTGCTGGCCGAGTTCGGCTCGCCGGAGCAGCAGGAGCGCTGGCTGCGGCCGCTGCTGGAGGGCGAGATCCGCTCCGCGTTCTGCATGACCGAGCCGGAGGTGGCGTCCTCGGACGCGACAAACATCGCGACCCGGATCACCCGCGACGGCGACCACTACGTGGTCAACGGGCGCAAGTGGTGGTCGTCGGGGGCGATGGACCCGCGCTGCGAGATCTTCATCGTGATGGGCAAGACCGACCCGGAGGCCGACCGGCACCGCCAGCAGAGCATGATCCTGGTGCCCCGGGACACCCCCGGCGTCGCCGTGCGGCGGGGCATGACGGTGTTCGGCTACAGCGACGCCTCGCACGGCGGCCACGCCGAGATCGACTTCACCGACGTCCGCGTACCGGCGGAGAACCTGGTCGGGGCGGAGGGCACCGGCTTCGCGATCGCCCAGGCCCGGCTCGGCCCCGGCCGGATCCACCACTGCATGCGGCTGATCGGCATGGCGGAGCGGGCCCTGGAGCTGCTCTGCCGGCGGGCGCTCGACCGGGTCGCGTTCGGTCGGCCGCTCGCCGAGCAGGGCGTGGTGCGCGAGTGGATCGCCGAGTCCCGGGTGCGCATCGAGCAGGCCCGGCTGCTGGTGCTCAAGACCGCCTGGCTGATGGACACGGTCGGCAACAAGGGCGCGCACTCCGAGATCCAGGCCATCAAGATCGCCACTCCCGCCATGGCCGAGTGGGTCATCGACAAGGCCATCCAGGCGTACGGCGGAGCCGGCGTCAGTCAGGACACCCCGCTCGCCGCCCTCTGGGCCCAGTCACGGACGCTACGTCTGGCGGACGGTCCCGACGAGGTCCACCGGTCCTCGCTGGCCAAGCGCGAACTGCGCCGCTGGTCTGACTGACCACGGCACCGGCCGGACCGCCCCGCCACACGCCCGCCCGGACGGGCGGCGGGCGGCGGGCGGCGGGCGGCGGGCGGCGGGCGGCGGGCGGCGGGCGGCGGGCGGCGGGGCATGCTGCGGTGTCGCCGACTCACCTCGACAGGCACACCGGTCAGGCGGAGGCGCGTTCGATCAACTGGGTGTCGAGCAGGATGTGGGGCGACGGAAGCTCGTCGCCGCGGATGCGGCTGACCAGCAGGCGGGCCATCTGCCGGCCCATCTCCTCCACCGGCTGGAAGACCGTGGTCAGCGGCGGCTCGGACTGCCGGGCGATCGGGGCGTCGTCGAAGCCGACCACCGCGACGTCCTCCGGCACCCGCCGGCCCGCCTCGCGCAGCGCGCGCAGCGCCCCGAACGCCATCAGGTCGGAGGCGACGAAGACGGCGTCGAGGTCGGGGCAGTCCTCCAGCAGCCGACGCATCCCGGCGGCCCCGCTGCCCTCGCTGAAATCGCCGTACGCGATCAGGGCGGGGTCGACCCCGCCCCCGGCGGCCCGGACCGCCTCCTTGTAGCCGGTCAGCCGGCCCAGGCCGGCGCCCATGTCCTGGGGGCCGGCGATGGTGGCGATGCGCCGCCGCCCCCGGCCGGCCAGGTGTTCCACCGCCCGCCGGGCGCCGCCGACGTTGTCCACGTCGACGTAGTACGCAGGCTGCGCGCCGGGTTGCAGCATCCGGGCCGGGCGGCCGCCGAGCACGGTGGGCAGGCCGCGCTCCTCCAGCAGGGTGGGCAGCGGGTCGGAGTCGTGCAGCGACAGCAGCAGGACCCCGTCGACGTGCTGGTTGGTCAGGTGGTGCTCGACCCGCTCCCGCTCGATCGGCGACTGCACCATGGCCAGCCAGAGCTGCAACGGGGTCTCCAGCAGCCCCGAGCTGACGCCCCGAACGATGCCGGCGAAGAACGGCTCGGTGAAGACCCGGTCGCCGGATTCCGAGACCACCAGGGCGATCGAGTCGGTGCGCTGGGTCACCAGGGCGCGGGCGGCCCGGTTCGGTACGTACCCCAGCTCGGCGATGGCCTGCTGCACCGCGGCGCGCGCCTCGGGGCTCACCTGGGGTGAACCGTTGACCACCCGGGAGACCGTCCCGCGACCGACGCCGGCGCGGGCGGCGACGGCGTCGAGGGTCGGGCGCCCGAGCGACCGGGTGCGCTGCGTTGTCATTGTCTGCTCCTCCGACGGCGGACCGGCCCCGGCACCACCCCGTGTGGGGTGGCGCCGGGGCCGCCCGTTGATGGCTGGCCCTGGCCTATTGTGCGGCCAGACCGTTGCGTCGGATCACCTCGGCGTACCACCTGGCGCTGGACTTGGGAATGCGGACCTGGCTGTCGTAGTCGACGTGGACCATCCCGAACCGCTTGGTGTAGCCCCAGGCCCACTCGAAATTATCCATCAGTGACCAGGCGAAGTATCCGCGCAGGGGCACCCCGGCCTCGATCGCCTCGTGCGCGGCGCGCAGGTGGGCGTCGAAGTACGCCAGCCGGTCGACGTCGTCGACCTGCCCGTCGACCACCTCGTCGACGAAGGCCGAGCCGTTCTCGGTGACGTAGAGCGGCAGGTCGGTGTACTCCTCGTGCACCCGGCGCAGCGTCTCCACCAGACCGGGGGCGTCGATCTCCCAGTTCATGTCGGTGACCGGGACGCCCCGGGTGACGAACCGGACGTCCTCGCTGCCCGGCCAGCACGACGGCGCCCGCCAGTACGGCTCCGGCTCGGCGCCGGGGACCGGCGCGGCGACCACGTGGCGGCTGTAGTAGTTGACGCCGACCACGTCCAGCGGGGTGGAGATGGTCGCCAGGTCGCCGTCGCGCACGTGCCCGAAATCGGTGACCTTGGCGAGGTCGGCCATCAGGTCCGCCGGGTAGGACCCACGCAGCAGCGGGTCCAGGAAGAAGCGGTTGGCCAGCCCGTCGATGCGCCGCGCGGCGTCGACGTCGGCGGGCGCGACGCTGGCCGGGGTGACCGGGTAGAGGTTGACCGTCACCCCGACCTCGGCGGTCGGCCGGGCCGCGCGCAGCGCCTGCACCGCGAGGCCGTGGCCGAGCATCAGGTGGTGTCCGGCCCGTACGGCGTCGGCGCCGTCCGAGCGGCCCGGCGCGTGCGCCCCGGAGCCGTAGCCGAGGAACGCCGAGCACCACGGCTCGTTGAGCGTGGTCCAGTAGCGCACCCGGTCGCCGAGCGCGTCGGCGACCAGCGTGGCGTAGTCGGCGAACCGCGCGGCGGTGTCCCGGGCCGGCCAGCCGCCGGCGTCCTCCAGCGGCTGCGGCAGGTCCCAGTGGTAGAGGGTGAGCCACGGCTCGATCCCGTGCGCCAGCAGCTCGTCGACGAGCCGCCGGTAGAAGTCGAGCCCCCCGGCGTTGGCGGGGCCGGTGCCGCCCGGCTGTACGCGGGGCCAGGAGACCGAGAACCGGTACGACTTCAGCCCCAGCTCGGCCATCAGCGCGACGTCGGAGCCCATGCGGTGGTAGTGGTCGCAGGCCACGTCACCGGTGTGCCCCTCGACCACCCGGCCGGGGGTGTGGCTGAAGGTGTCCCAGATCGACGGGGTCCGGCCGCCCTCGGCCGCCGCGCCCTCGATCTGGTACGCGGCGGTGGCCGCGCCCCAGAGGAAGCCGGGCGGGAAGGTCAGCGGCGGACGGTCGTCGACGACACCGACGGCGGGCGGGCTGGCGGGGTTGCTCACGACTTGACGGCACCTTCCATGATGCCGCCCACGATCTGGCGGCCGAACACGATGAACACGATCACCAACGGTAGAGTGCCGACCGCCGTGGCGGCGAACACCTGCGAATAGTCGGTGTAGTAGGCGTACGACAGGAAGGCCAGCGAGACCTGGAGCGTCGGGTTCTCGGAGGTCAGCACCGCGTACGGCCACAGGAATGAGTTCCAGGTCTCCATGAAGGTCAGCAGGCCGAGCACGGCGGCGGCCGGCCGCAGCGCGGGCAGCACGATGTTCCAGTAGATGCGGAACGTGCTCGCCCCGTCCACCCGGCCCGCCTCGATCAGCTCGTCGGAGATGGCCTGGGTGGCGTACTGCCGCATCATGAACACGCCGAACGCGCTGACCAGGAACGGCACGGTCACCGCGTAGAGGGTGTCGAACCAGTTGAGGTCCTGGATCATGCCCCAGAGCGGGATGAGGCCGAGCTGCGTCGGGATCATCATGGTGACGATGATCGTCAGCAGCAGGGCGTTGCGGCCCCGGAAGCGCAGCTTGGCGAAGGCGAAGCCGGCCAGCGAACCGGTGATCACCACGGAGACCGTCACGATGCCGGAGACGATCACCGAGTTGAGCAGGCCGGTGAGGAAGTTCGCCGCGTCGTTGTCGAGCACGCGGCCGAAGTTGTCGCCGAACGACCCGGCCGGCGTGACCGGCGGCGGGACGTCGTTGATCGAGTCCAGGCTGCGGGTGGCGATGACCACCATGTAGTAGAACGGGTAGATCGAGAATAGCGTCGCCAGGACGAGCGCGACGTAGGTCAGCGGGCTGGTGCGCCACAGGCGCCGGGATGCCGAGTTCATCTGGGCGTTCCTCACTTCACCGTGCGGCGGACGAGCAGGAAGTTGATCCCCGAGACGAGGGCGATCATCAGGAACATCGCCCAGGCGACCGCGGCGCCGTAGCCGGCGGTGTTGAGGTTCTCGATGCCCAGCTCGTACATGTACATGGCCAGGGTCTGGAACTCGCGCTGGTCGCCGCCGATGATGTTGCCGTTGGCGAAGACGAGCGGCTCGGTGAAGAGCTGGAGCCCGCCGATCGTGGAGAGGATGACCACGAAGACGAAGGTCGGCGTGAGCATCGGCAGGGTGATCCGCCAGAACTGCTTCCACTGGCTGGCGCCGTCGAGCGCCGCCGCCTCGTACAGGTCGCGCGGGATGGCCTGCATGCCCGCGAGCAGGATCAGGGTGTTGTAGCCGGTCCACCGCCAGTTGACCATGGAGGCGATGGCGGTCCAGGAGCTCCAGCGTTCGGCGTCCCAGTCGACCGCGTCGATGCCGACGAAGCTCAGCAGCCAGTTGATCACGCCGAAGTCGCGCTGGAAGAGCATGCCGAAGACGATCGCCACGGCGGCCACCGAGACCACGTTCGGCATGAAGATCGCCATCCGGAACAGCGTGCGCGCGCGCAGGAAGGTGCGGTTGAGCAGGTTCGCCAGGAACAGGGCGAGCAGCAGCTGCGGGATGGTCGACAGCAGGAAGATGCCGAAGGTGTTGAGCGTGGCGTTCCAGAAGTACTCGTCCTTGACCAGGGCGACGTAGTTGTCGAACCCGATGAAGCTGTGGTCGCCGATCAGGTTCCAGTCGTGCAGGGACATCCAGGCGGTCCGCAGCATCGGGTAGAGCCCGAAGATGCCGAAGATCACGAAGAACGGCGCGATGTAGAGGTACGGCGAGTACTTGAGGTCCAGCCGGGTCAGCGAGTGCGACCGGGACCGGCGCCGCGCGGGCGGGCGGGGTGGCGGTGCGGCGGGCGACGGCGGCGCCGTCGTGGCCGAGAGGCTCATGCGGGGTCCTTTCCCGGCGTCGGCACGGGCGCGCGCCGACGCCCAGGCGCTCTTACGCGAAAACGGGACGGCGCCGATGGCGTCCGGGGCGGAACGGGGACGGCGCCGGTGGCGTCCGGGTGTGTGGACCCGGACGCCACCTGGCGACGAGGTGGGTCAGAAGGCGCCCTGCGTCTTGGCGTCCTTCGCGAACTGCTCCCAGGCCTTGTCCTTGGTGGCCTGTCCCTGTTCGTACGAGCGCAGCGCCGGCTCGAACGCGTTCTCCTTCACCGCCTGGTGCTTCGGGCCGAGGTGCAGCGGCTGGATCTTGGCGACGCTCTCACCGAAGATCTTGCCGGTCGGCGCGTTGTTGAAGTACTCGTTGGTGTAGGCGAGGAACTCCGGGTTCTTCAGCGCCTCCAGGTTGGTCGGCAGCGGGCCCTTGAGCTTGAACGCGGCCACCTGGCTCTGCGCGTTGGTCAGGTACTCGGCGAGCTTCGCCGCCTCCTTGGGGTACTTGCTCTGGGTCGGCACGCCGAGCCAGGAGCCACCCCAGTTGCCGGCGCCGCCGGGCACCGGGGCGACGTCCCACTTGCCCTTGTTCTCGGGGCCGGAGTTGTCCGCGACGATGCCGAGCATCCAGGACGGGCAGAAGGTCGCCGCGAAGGTGCCCTGCTTGAAGCCGGCCGACCACTCCGGCGACCAGGTGGCCGTCTCGGCGGTGATGTTGGCGTCGGCCATCGCGACCGCGGTGTCCCAGGAGGTCTTCACCGCCGCGCTCTTGTCGGCGACGATGTTGTCGTCCTTGTCGTAGAACAGCTCGCCGCCCTGCTGGAACATGACCGCGCTGGCGGCGGTGGTGACCGAGTCGAGCAGGCCCTTGCCGGTGGCGGCGCGGTACTTCTTGCCGGTCTCGATGAAGGCGTTCCAGTCCGGCCAGAGGGCGGCGACCTGGTCCCGCTCGACCGGCAGCTTGGCGGCCTGGAAGAGGTCCCGGCGGTAGCAGACGGCGAGGCTGCCGACGTCGGTCGGCAGGCCGATCAGCCGGCCGTCGGGCGCCTTGCCCAGCTCCCACTTCCAGGGCAGGTATTCCTTGCTGTGGTCGGCGACCAGCGGGGCGAGGTCGGCCCAGTTGGCCGGGTTGGCCTTGAACTCGTTGAGGATGCCCTCCTCCAGGGCGACCACGTCGGCCGCGCCCTTGCCGGTGGCGAGCGCCCGCACGATCTTCGGCCGGTACTCGTTGAGCTGGGCGGTCTTGCGCAGCTCGACCTTGATGCCGGTGTCCTTCTCGTACTGCTTGATGATCTCGTCGTAACCGAACTCGCCGAACGTGTCGACGACCAGCTTGGCGGGCTTCTCGCCGGCCGCGGGCGCGTCGTCGTCCTTGCCGCAGGCCGCGAGACCGCCGATGGCGGTTATCGCGGCCAAGGCGGCAGCCGCCATGCGGGTGCGCCGCGTGGTGAGGCTCATCGGAGACCCCTCTTTCGGTGGTGAGGCTGACTGGGTGTGGTGGGGGGTGCCGTGCGCGCCGTCGACACCGGTCGGGGCCGGCGGTCGACGTCCGGAGCGGGGCGCGGGTGAGTCGTGCCACGTTCGCGGGAGCGCTCCCATGAGATTGCCGGCGGGTGTCGGGGGTGTCAATAGGCCCTTGGGAGCGTTCCCAGATCGTTACCGCGAGTGCGCGGGGCCGACCCGCCGAGCGATGCCACCTGGGGAGACGTTCCATTGAAGCGGTTCAGCACGCCCGATCAGGGGCGACGGACACGCTGAGCAGTCCGTCGGCCACGCCACGTGCGGCCGGAGAGCGCCTCAGCCGAAACGGTTCAGCAGAAGCGGCGCAGCAGGGTGCCGGCCCGGCCGGCGTCGAAGGCGGCCGGGTCGAACCGGTCGCCCACCCGGTCCCGCGCCTGGGGGTGCTCCGGGTGGCCCGGGTCCGCCAGCGCGGCCAGCAGCGCCTGGTAGCCGGCCGGGCCGCCGACGTCCTCCGGCGGGCACGCCCGCTCGCCGTCCAGGCAGGACGGGTACCGCTCGTCCGGGTCGGCCGTGAAGGCGTCCTCCACCACCAGGCCGTGCTCCCACCAGTCGCCGAAGTCGTACGTGTAGTGCAGGCGGCTGCCCTTGCCGACCACCGCGTCGAGCCGGACGTCCAACTCGTCGTGCAGGGCCAGCTCGCCGTCGGGATCGGGCTCGCCGTACTGGCGACCCTCGATCTCGAACGAGTGCAGGTGGCAGTCCCGCCAGCCCATGGCGTGCTGCACCACCCGGTGCAGCCGGTCGAGGGTGTAGCCGCCCGGGACGAGCACCCTGCGCCAGACGGGCGGTCGGACCCCGGCCAGGGAAATCTTCAGCTGGAAGATCTGACGCGGCATGCTGTCCCATCCTTCCTCGGCATAGGCTGCGGGCATGATCTGCCGAGCGTGCCGGGCCAGGCGGCACGACGACTGTCCGGGGCGGAACTGGTGCGACTGCCAGCACCGTACCCCCCGACCCACCCCTCCGGTCACCGGTCCGGCCGGCGAATGAGCGTCGGAATCCCGATCACGGCGCTGTGGCCGCAGCCGTCGGCCCGGCCGCTGGACGACGCCGCGCTCACCGCGCTCTACGGCCGGTCCGACCGCCCCCACCTGCGGGTGAACTTCGTGACCAGCGTGGACGGCGGCGTCTCCGTCGACGGCTACTCCGCCGGGCTCTCCGGCGAGCCGGACAAGCGCGTCTTCGGGCTGCTGCGCATGCTCTGCGACGCCCTGGTCGTGGCCGCCGGGACGCTGCGGCACGAGGGCTACCGGGCGGTACGCCTCAACGAGCGGCGCCGGGCGTGGCGCCGCGAGCACGGCCTGCCCGAGTACCCGACGCTGGTCGTCGTCTCCGGCTCGCTCGATCTCGACCCGGCGCAGGCCGCCTTCGCCGACGCGCCGGTGCGGCCCGTGGTGCTCACCCGGGCCGACGCCGTGGCCCCGCCCGGCCTGACCGGGGTCGCCGACGTGGTGCGCTGCGGCGACGACCGGGTCGACCTCGCGGCGGGCCTGGCCGAGCTGCGCCGCCGGGGCCTCGGGCAGGTGCTCTGCGAGGGCGGCCCGCACCTGTTCGGCGCGCTCACCGCCGCCGATCTCGTGGACGAGGTCTGCCTCACCGTCGCCCCGCTGCTCGCCGGGGCGGGCCCGGGGCGGATCACCGCCGGCGACGCCAGCGACGTGCGCCACCTGCCGCTGCGACACGTGCTCGCCGCCGCCGACGGGGTGCTCATGCTCCGCTACGCCCGCGACTGACCGTGGTCGGCCGGGCACCCTGCGGCTGAGGGCCGTCGGCGGCGGCGTGGCGTCCGCCGCGTCGCGTGGCAACGTGTCGTACTCCTCGGGCAGGATGCAGGGCGTGTGCCCCGACCGCGACGACCAGCCGACCGGAGTTGCCCGATGACTGACGACGGGTTCGACGGCCCGGGCGAGGTGGTCGGCCGGGTGCTGGGCACCGCCGACGCCACCCCCCTGCAGTTCTGGACCGCGGTCTCCCCCGGCAGCTACCTCCAGCTCGACGACGTCGTGGTGACCCGGCGGGAGCTGCCCGACCGCGAGCCGGTGACGATCGCCGGAGTGGTCACCCAGGTCCGCGCCCGGCACGAGGGCGCCCAGTTCGACTCCGACGTCTTCGCCATCGCCGACGGCACGCTGCCCGCCCAGGTGCAGGAGGCCGCCGAGATCACCACCACCCGCGTCGACCCGGAGCTCTACGTGCCGCCGTCGCCGGGTGCGGTGGTGCACCGCGCCGAGGGCGACGCCCGGGCCCGGGCGCTGCACTTCGACCGGATGGAGCGGCGCATCCCGATGGGCATGGGCCGCGACGGGGTGCCGGTCTACCTCAACGCCGACTTCCTCGACGGCAGCCGGGGCGCACATGTGTCGATCTCCGGCATCTCCGGGGTCGCCACGAAGACGAGCTTCGCCACCTTCCTGCTCTACTCGGTCTTCCGCTCCGGGGTGCTCGGCGGCGACGCGGTCAACGCCAAGGCGCTCATCTTCAACGTCAAGGGCGAGGACCTGCTCTTCCTCGACCATCCCAACACGCGGCTGGACGACCCGACCCGCGCCGCGTACGCGAAGCTCGGCCTGGTCGCCGGCGCGTTCCCGGACGTGCGGGTCTACGCCCCGCCCCGGGTGGGCGACTCCTCCGGCACGCCCGACGTGAGCAGCCGCCTCACCGGGGTGGACAGCTTCTACTGGACGCTGAGCGAGTTCTGCGCCGACCGCCTGCTGCCCTACGTGTTCGCCGACGCCGACGACGAGCGCCAGCAATACACGATGGTGGTGCACTCGGTCACCGCCCACCTGGCCCGGCACGCCCAGCCCGCCGACGGCGGCATCAGCATCGACGGCGTGCGGCTCGGCTCGTACGCCGACCTGGTCGACCACGTCGTCGACCAGCTCAACGACGACGAGACCCGCTCCGACTGGGCCGGCAGCGCCGTCGGGCTGGGCACGGTCAACGCGTTCGCCCGCCGGCTGATCGGCAGCAAGAAGGACCTGTCCCGGCTTATCCGGGGCGACCTGGCCACCCGCCGCCCGCACTCGATCAACACCGCCGAGAGCGCCCAGGTCACCGTCGTCGACCTGCACAACCTCCCCGACCGCGCGCAGCGGTTCGTGGTCGGCGTGACGCTGAAGAGCGAGTTCGAGCGCAAGGAGAAGTCCGGCACCGCCAAGCCGCTGCTCTTCGTGGTGCTCGACGAGCTCAACAAGTACGCCCCCCGCGAGGGCTCCTCCCCCATCAAGGAGGTGCTGCTCGACATCGCCGAGCGGGGTCGCTCCCTCGGGGTGATCCTGGTCGGTGCCCAGCAGACGGCGAGCGAGGTGGAGCGGCGGATCGTCACCAACTCGGCGATCCGGGTCGTGGGCCGGCTCGACCCGGCCGAGGCGTCCCGCCCGGAGTACGGCTTCCTGCCGCCCGCCCAGCGGCAGCGCGCCCTGCTGGCCAAGCCGGGCACGATGTTCGTCAACCAGCCCGACATCCCGGTGCCGCTCTGCCTGGAGTTCCCGTTCCCCGCCTGGGCCACCCGGGTCTCCGAGGCCGGCCGCGCCCCGTCCGAGACGCTCCGGTCGATCACCCAGTCCGTCGACCCGTTCGCGGTCGTCGGCTCCGGCGGCGGCACCAGCGACGACGACATCCCGTTCTAGGGGAGACACCGGTGAGCGCGAGGAGTGAGCTTGCGAGCCCCGCAGTCGCGAACGAAAGGCTGGCACCGTGAAGATCCTGCACACCTCGGACTGGCACGTCGGCAAGGTCCTCAAGGGGCAGTCGCGGGCCGAGGAGCACAAGCGGGTCCTGGCCGGCGTGATCGACGTCGCCCGCGCCGAGGCGCCCGACCTGGTCATCGTCGCCGGTGACCTCTACGACACCGCCGCCCCGACGCCCGAGGCCACCCGGCTGGTCACCCGGGCCCTGACCGCGCTGCGCCGCACCGGCGCCGACGTGGTGGCCATCGGCGGCAACCACGACAACGGCCAGGCCCTCGACGCGCTGCGGCCCTGGGCCGAGGCCGCCGGGATCACCCTGCGTGGCGGGGTCCGGGACAACCCGGACGAGCACGTCATCGACGGCACCACCGCCGGCGGCGAGCGCTGGCGGCTGGCCGCGCTGCCGTTCCTCTCCCAGCGCTACGCCATCCGCGCCGTGGAGATGTACGAGCTGACCGCCGCCGAGACCACCCAGACGTACGCCGACCACCTGGGCCGGGTGCTGGGCCGGCTGACCGAGAGCTTCACCGAGCCGGACCGGGTGCACCTGGTCACCGCCCACCTGACCGTGGTGGGCGCGACCACCGGCGGCGGGGAACGCGACGCGCACACCGTGCTGGGCTACGCGGTGCCGGCGACCGTGTTCCCGGGGACGGCGCACTACGTGGCGCTGGGCCACCTGCACCGCTCGCAGCGGGTGCAGGGTCCCTGCCCGATCCGCTACAGCGGCAGCCCGCTGGCGGTCGACTTCGGCGAGCAGGAGAACGTGCCGTCGGTGACCGTCGTCGAGGTCACCGCCACCACGGCGGCGCAGGTGCGGGAGGTGCCGGTGACCGCCGCCACCACGCTGCGCACGGTCCGGGGCACCCTGGCCCAGCTCGCCGAGATGCAGGTGCCGGACGCCTGGCTGCGGGTGTTCGTCCGGGAGCAGCCGCGCGCCGGGCTGCGCGAGGAGGTGCAGGAGCTGCTCCCCTCGGCCCTGGAGATCCGGATCGATCCCGAGCTGGTGCCCGCCCCGGGCAGCGGCGCGCGGGTGGCGCAGCGGGCGGGCCGCTCGCCCCGGCAGCTCTTCGCCGACTACCTGGACAGCCGGGGGCACACCGACGACGGGGTGCGGGAGCTCTTCGACGAGCTCTTCGAGGAGGTCGACCACTGATGCGGCCGATGCGGCTGGACATGGCGGGTTTCACCGTCTTCCGCGACGAGACCACGGTCGACTTCACCGACGCCGACTTCTTCGCGCTGGTGGGACCGACCGGCTCCGGCAAGTCGACGGTGCTGGACGCCATCTGCTTCGCCCTCTACGGCACGGTGCCCCGCTGGGGTGGGGCCCGGGGCCTGTCCAACGCCCTGGCCCCGTCGGCCACCGAGGCGCGGGTCCGGCTGGTCTTCGAGTCCGCCGGTTCCCGCTACGTGGCGACCCGGGTGGTCCGCCGCGACGGCCGGGGCAACGTCAAGACGGCCAACGCCGGGTTGCAGCTGATGCCGGCCGGCTTCGACGTGACCAAGCTCGACACCGGGTTGAGCCCGGACGACCTCGGCGAGGCGGTGGCCGGCACCCCCGCCGAGATGGAGCAGGCCGTGCTGGAGGCGGTCGGGCTGCCGTACGAGCAGTTCACCAGCTGCGTGGTGTTGCCGCAGGGGCAGTTCGCTGACTTCCTGCACGCCAAGCCGGCCACCCGGCAGCAGATCCTGGTCAACCTGCTCGGCCTCGGCGTCTACGAGGACGTGCAGAAGCGGGCGACCGCGCGGGCCGCGCAGGCCGAGGCGAAGCTGGAGGCGGTCGACCAGGCGCTCGCCGGGCTCACCGACGTCGACGACGCCGCGCTGGAGGCGGCGACCGGGCGGGTCGACCGGATGCGGGAGCTGGCCGGGGCGGTGGCGAGCGCCGTACCGGAGCTGGAGGCGGCCCGGGCGACGGCGCGGGAGGCGGGCGCGGCCCTGGCGGCCCTGGACGCCGACCTGGCGGTGCTGGCCGCCGTGCGCGCGCCGGACGGGGTGGCGGAGGTGGCCCGGGCGGTGGCCTCGGCGCGGGCCGGCGCGGACGAGGCGGCGACGGCGGTGTCGCTGGCCGAGGAGCGGGAGGAGAAGCTGCGCGGCGAGCTGGCCGCCGCCGGCGACGAGAGCGCGCTGCGGCTGCTGCTGCGGGCGTACACGGACCGGGAGAAGCTGGCCGGCGAGGCGGCGGCGGTGCGCGCGGCGGTGACCGGGGCGCAGGCCGAGCACGGCACGGCGGTGGCGGCGCTGGCCGAGGCGCGGGCGGCGGCTGAGCGGGCCGAGGCGGGGCTGGAGGCGGCCTTCCGCGCCCACGAGGAGGCGAAGGCGACCGACCAGGCGGTGGCGTTGCGCGCGCACCTGCGCGACGGGGCCACCTGCCCGGTCTGCGAGCAGACCGTCGCGGCGGTGCCGGCGGTGCCGGCCGACTCGGCGGTGGCCGCCGCGACGGCGGCGGGACGGGCGGCGCGGGCCGCCAGCAAGGCCGCCCAGTCGGTGGTGCAGGAGCGCGACGGCGCGGCCCGGGAGCTGGAGCGGGTGCTGCTGCGCGCGCGGGCCCGGCAGGACCAGGTGCAGGCCCGCCTGGCCGAGCTGGACGACCAGCTGGCCGGGGCGGCCGAGCCGGCGGTGCTGCGCCGCGAGCTGGACGACCACGCGCGGCTGCGCCGGGCGCTGGAGGAGTCGGCGGCGGCGGTGCGGGCCGGCCGGGACGCCGCCCGGCGGGCCCGGGCGGCGGTGGACGCCGCCGAGGAGCGGCTGCGGGCGACCTGGCGGGCGTTCGACGCGGCCCGCGACGGGCTGGCCCGGTTCGGGCCGCCGACGGCGGACCGGGAGGACCTGGGCGCCGCGTGGGCCGCCCTGACCGGGTGGGCCGGCGAGGAGGCGGCGCGCCGCCGCGCGGAGCGGGCCGGGCGGGCCGCGGCGGTGACGCAGGCCGAGGCGGTGGCCGCCGGCGTCGGCGAGCGCATCGCGGGCGTCCTCGCCGCCGCCGGGCTGCCACCCGCCGACGATCCGCTACGCGCCACCGACCGTGCCCTGGAGCGGGCCGAGGCCGACCTGCGCGAGCTGGAGCGGCGCCGGGAGCAGGCGGGTGACCTGCGCGAGCAGCGGGCCGGCTACGAGCGCGAGGCGCAGGTGGCGCGGGCCCTCGCGGGGCACCTGCGGGCCAACAACTTCGAGCGGTGGCTACTCGCCGAGGCGTTGGACCTGCTGGTCGACGGCGCCTCGGGCATCCTGCGGGAACTCTCCGGCGGGCAGTACGACCTGGTGCACGACAAGGGCGAGTTCTTCGTGGTCGACCACCACGACGCGGGGCTGCGCCGGGGCGTGCGCACCCTCTCCGGCGGCGAGACGTTCCAGGCGTCGCTGGCGCTGGCGCTGGCGCTGTCGGAGCAGCTCGCCGGGATGTCCACGACGGCGGCGAGCCTGGAGTCGATCGTGCTGGACGAGGGCTTCGGCACACTCGACGCGGCCACCCTCGACACGGTGGCCGCCACGCTGGAGAACCTGGCCGCGCGGGGCGACCGGATGGTGGGGGTGGTCACCCACGTGCCGGCGCTGGCCGAACGCATCCCGGTCCGCTTCGAGGTCAGCAAGGACGCCCGGTCGGCGCGCGTGGAACGGACCGGCCGGTGAGCGGGGCCCCGGCGTCCGCGACGGGAGGGCCGCTGCGGTGACCGATCCCCGGTTCTTCGTCGACGCGTGGGATCCGGCGTACGGCGCCTCGTTCGAGGCGTCCGGCGGCGGTCCCGCCGCACCGAGCAGCGCCCAGGTCGACCCGGACGCCGAGCTGCCGGCGGTCGACTGGCGGGCGATCGGGCCGCGTCCCGGCGTACGGGCCCCCGACGTGGTGCTGCTCGTCGACGGGGTGCGCCGGATCGACGCGAGCGTGTGGACGGCGGAGGACGACGGGGCGTCCTTCCCCGGCCTGGCCGCGTCGTACGCCGCGGGGGTGGTCCGGTGCGACCTGGAGCGCGGCGCGGCGCAGCTGGCCGGCGCGCGGGTGGGCCGGGGTTTGTTCACCGCCAGTCCCTCGGCGGTGGACGTGGTGGCCGGCAGCGTCCGCTACCCGGTGCACCGGGTCAGCGGCACGGGCGAGCTGAACAAGCTCCCGGCCGCCGTGCAGGGGCCGCTCACCGCGCTCGAGGTGGAGGTCTCGGGGGCGGCCCGCACGGACGGCGACCTGCTGGTGGTCGACGGCCCGCTGCGCAACCGGCGGCAGCTGCCGCGCACGGTCGGCTACATCAAGACGCAGCACAGCCAGTACCTGGACGCCCGGCTGACCGCCGTGGTCACGCAGTTGGCGGCCGGCGAGCGTTCCCCGGTGTTCAAGCTCGGCACGGCCTGGGGCGGCTGGTCGTGGTACCTGCGGCTGCCGGTGGCCCTCGGCGCGCCGTGGGCGGGCATCGTCCGGATGGAGTGCTCCGCCGAGCTGAGCATCGACGAGGCGGTGGGCCTGGCCGACCTGTCGCTGGTCACGCTGCCCCGGTTCGCCTCCACCCCCTACAAGGACCCGCGCGCGCCGCAGAACCTGATCCCGATCGCCGGCCTGGAGCGCCGGCTGCGGGCGCTGCTCGGCGACGCGCGGCTGCTGCACCGGGTGCTCACCGCCGCCGCCCGGGGCAGGCGCTGATGGGCCGCAAGCGGGCGGCCGACACGGTGGCCGCGCGGGTGGACACCGGCCAGGCCGAGCTGGTGCCCGATCCGGACCGGCCGGGGTCGTGGACCCTGCTGCTGGACGGCGCCCCGCAGTCGCACGTGGACCTGGCCGATCCCACGCACCTGGAGTTCGAGTACGTCCGGCGGCTCGCCGCCGCGATCGACCTGGTGGCGCCGGCCGGCGCGCCGCTGCGGGTGCTGCACCTCGGCGGCGGCGCGCTGACCCTGCCCCGCTACGTGTCGGCCACCCGGCCCGGCTCCACCCAGCGCGTGGTCGAGGTGGACGGCGCGCTGGTGGAGCTGGTCCGGCAGGCCCTGCCGTGGCAGCCGGATCCCCGGCTCAAGGTGCGGGTGGCCGACGCCCGCGCGGTGCTCGCCGCCAGCCGGGACGCCAGCTACGACGTCGTGGTGGCCGACGTCTTCGCCGGTGCCCGCACCCCGGCCCACCTGACCTCGGCGGAGTACGCCGCCGAGGTGGCCCGGGTGCTGCGGCCGACCGGGTTCCACCTGGCGAACGTCGCCGACGGCCCGCCGCTGCGCCACGCCCGGGCGCAGGTCGCCACGGTCCGGTCGGTGCTGCCCCGGGCCTGCCTGGTCGGCGACGCGGCGGTGCTGCGCGGGCGGCGGTACGGCAACCTGGTGCTGGTGGCCGGCCGGGTCGAGCCGCCGGTGCCGGAGCTGACCCGGCGCGCGGCCGGGGACTGGTTCCCCGGCCGGGTGCTGGCCGGCGGGGAACTCGACCGCTTCGCGAGCGGGGCACCGGTCGTCCGCGACGCCGACGCCACCGACTCGACCCCGCCGCCGCCCGGGATCTTCTCCGTGCGTCGTTGAACGGAGTCTCCGCCGCGCCTCGTTGAGCGCGGTGGCCACGCCGGCCACCGGCGCGGCGGGTGCGGAAGCGGAATCTTTTCCGCGCGTCGTTGATCCGTTCGCCCGGGCGCTGCGTACCAACGGGCGGCCGTGCCCGTGGGAGGCGGCCGATGTCATCGGACACCCGGAGGTCTGCATGCACGCGGTGGCGGCCGGTTGGCACGGCGACAGGGCGCGACCGGACTGGATGTCCGCGCGGTCCCAGTCCCGGCCGGGCGCGGCGGCACGCGGGGTCGACGCCCGCCAGGCGCCTCGCCAGAATGGGCCGGTGACGCCGAAATCCGCCCCGGGGCGCCACCAGGCGGCACCGTCCACCGAGGCGGGTCACTCGGATCGGCTGATCCGGCTGCTCTACGCCGAGCACGCCGGGCCGCTGCTGGCGTTCGTCATGCGGCTCACCGGCGGCGACCGGCAGCGGGCGGAGGACATCGTCCAGGAGACGCTGCTGCGGGCGTGGCGCAACGCGCACCGGCTGGGCGTGCAGGGGCAGGGCTCGCTGCGGCCGTGGCTGGTCACGGTGGCCCGGCGGATCGCCATCGACGAGCACCGCAGCGAGCAGGCCCGGCCGGCCGAGACGTACGACCGGGACCTGACCGCGTTCGCCGAGGCGGACAGCACCGACCGGGTGCTGCGCACGATGACGGTGGCGGACGCGCTGCGTACGCTGAGCCAGTCGCACCGGGAGATCCTGGTGGCCACGTACTTCCGGGGTCGGACGGTGCCGGAGGCGGCCGAGGAGCTGGGCCTTCCGCTCGGCACCGCCAAGTCGCGGGTCTACTACGCGCTGCGCGCGCTGCGCACGGCTCTGCAGGAACGGGGGGTGACGGAATGAGCCGGGCGGACCACATGGACGTCGCGGCGTACGCGCTCGGCGTGCTGGACGAGCGCGACACGGAACGGTTCGAGGAGCACCTCGCCACCTGCTGGGCGTGCGCCGCAGAGTTGGAGACGATGGTGCCGGTCGTGGGCCTGCTCTCCGACATCGACGGCGAGACGATGGCCGCGCTGGAGCAGACCCGTACCGACCCGGCCCTGCTGGACCGGACGCTGGTCGCGGTCCGCGCCCACCGGCGGCGCAACTGGTTCCGGCAGCTGCTCGCCACGGCGGCGGCGGTGCTGGTCCTCGGTGGCGCGACCGGGCTCGGCTTCGCCAGCATCGCCGGCGACAGCGCCCCCGAGGTGGTGGCCGAGCCGACCGCCACCGCGCCGGTCGCCCCGCCGACGGCCAGCCGTTCCAGCGACCCGAACGACCCGGACATCGGCGGGACGCTGCCCGAGGGCGACCCGGTCAACGTCGTCGACCCGACCACCGGCGTCGAGGCGACCTTCTTCGTCGTGTCGAAGGACTTCGGCACGGGCGTGGACTTCATCCTCGCCAAGCTGCCCGGCCCCCGGACGTGCCGGCTCGTCGTGGTGCGGAAGAACAACAGCACCGAGGTGATCTCCACGTGGTCGGTGCCCGGCACCGGGTACGGCACCAACGCGCGCCCCGAAAAGCTGAGCCTGTCGGCCTCGACGTCGACGCGACTCGACGAAATCAAGCAGTTCCAGGTGCAGTCGGTGGACGCCGGCGGGGTGGCGAGCCCGCTGGTCACCGTGCAGATGTAGCGCCCGCCGCGGGATCGGCGCCGGCCAGCACGACGACCGGCGTCGATCCCGCGTGCCGTTTCCGGAATCGCACCGGCGCGTTTTCCCCTCGTCGCGGGAAACGGATTCCGGGCCCGTTCGGTTCAACGGTTTTCCGTGACATCGACCACGGTCAGGGATTCAACCTTGACAACGTCCCCTCCGTATCAACCGGTGAACGCCATAAACGAGGAGGGCACGTGGCACAGATGAAGCGAACCGCCATCGTCGCGAGCGCGATGGTCGCGTTGACGGCCTGCGCTCCCGCCGGTTACGAGGGGGCGAACCCCGGCGCGGCCGAGCCGGTCGCCGTGACCGCCGCCGAGCCCACCGCGACGCCCGAGCCGGAGGCCTCGCCGTCCCCGGCCGCGCCGCCCGCCGACGCGGACCTGACCGAGGAGCTGAACGGCCGGAAGGTCGCCCGGATGGGCAGCGTGGTCACCGACCAGGACGGGTGGATCCTCTACCGCTTCGACAAGGACACCAACGACCCGCCCTCGTCGAACTGCGTCGACAAGTGCGCCCAGGTGTGGCCCCCGGCCCTGACCGACGGCAACCCGGAGCTCAACGGTGTCTCCGACGACAAGGTCGGCACCGTCACCCGCCAGGACGGCAGCCGGCAGATCACCCTCGACGGCTGGCCGCTGTACCGCTACGTCGGGGACAAGAAGCCCGGCCAGTGGAAGGGCCAGGGTGTCGGGGGCACCTGGTTCGTGGTGGCCCCGGACGGCAGGAAGAACCTCAGCTGCCTGCCGACGGGCACCCCGAAGCCGGTCGCCCCGCCGTCCGATGAGAAGGCCGGGCAGGGCGACTCGAACTACTCGTACTGACCCACGGGACCCGGTGGCCGGTCGTGGCCGGGGAGGGCGCGGCCGGTCCCCGCCCCGTGCCCGGCCACGACGCCGGACCGGCAACGACATCGGACCGGCGACACCGCCGGACCGGCCGCGCCCGGCGGTGTCGCCGGTCACGGGGCGGGGACGTGACAGCATGTGCGGGTGACCGGGACCGAACCCACCGCGCGTCGGGAGCTGCGCCCGCCCGCCGGGTACCGGCTGGCCGCGTCGGTCCGGGCGCTGACCTTCAGCCCGTACGACCCCTGCGCGCGCGTCGCGGCCGGCACCTTCTGGTGGGCCGCCCGCACCCCGGACGGTCCGGCGACCCTCGCCCTGCGGTCGGCCGGCGGCGCCCTGCTCGCCGAGGGCTACGGCCCGGGTGCCGACCGGGTGGTGGAGTCGGCGGACGCGGTCGCCGGGCTCCGGGACGACGTGGGCGGGTTCGCGGCGCTCGCCGCCGCCCACCCCGTGGTGGCGCGGCTCGCGGCCCAGCACCGGGGACTGCGCATGCCGGCCACCGGGCAGGTCTTCCCCCGGCTGCTGCGGGCGGTCTTCGAGCAGAAGGTGACCGGCAAGGAGGCGTACCGGGCGTACGCGGCGACGGTGCGGCACTTCGCCGAGGCGGCGCCCGGACCGATGCAGCCGCTGCTGCTGCCGCCGGACCCGGCGGCGGTGGCCGCCACCCCGTACTGGGTGTTCCACCCGTTCGGCGTGGAGCAGCGCCGGGCCGAGACGCTGCGCCGCGCGGCGGCCGTCGCCGACCGGCTGGAGCGCTGCGCGGACTCCGCCGAGGCCACCCGTCGGCTGACCGCCGTCGCCGGCATCGGCCCGTGGACCGCCGCCGAGGTGGTGCGCATCGCGTACGGGGACCCGGACGCGGTCAGCGTCGGCGACTTCCACGTGCCGAACACGGTGGCCTGGGCCCTGGCGGGCGAGCCGCGCGGCGACGACGCCCGGATGCTGGCCCTGCTGGAGCCGTTCCGGGGGCACCGGGGGCGGGTCTGCGTGCTGCTGGCGGCCGGCGGCGTGCAGGCGCCGAAGTACGGCCCGCGGATGCCGATCCGCTCCTTCGCCCGGTTCTGACCGGGTCCCGCCGCCCGTCGGGGCTTCGCGCCGGGGGTGCCGCCACTGTGCAGCGCGCTGACGGCCGGCATGCGGGTCGTCGTGGCGGGCCGCGACGACGGCCGTCGGGTGGCGGCGGTGCGGGTCAGGGGCGGGCGCAGAGGCGGCGCAGGGTGCGGCCGAGCCACCAGGCGTACGCCCGTTGGAAGGCCCGGCCGGCCGGCCCCGCGGCGCGCATGACCCAGCGGTCCGGCCGGCTGAACGCAACCACTTCGAACCAGACGTGGCCGGCGGCGTCGCGGCTGACCACGAACGCCTCCTCGCCGCGTGCCGGGTGCCCGGGCAGCGTGCCGTACCCGAAGCCGGCCCGCCGCCCGTCGTCGACGGCCCAGACCACCTCGCAGGGCGCGGCCAGCCGCAGCGGGCCGACGCCCAGCCCGGAGACCACCCGGACCCCGGGCGCGGCCCGCTCGGCGGCGGCGTCGATCCGGATGCCGGCCGCCCGGTGCAGGCGCCAGCCGAGCACGGCGTCCCCGGCCGTCGGGAAGCAGGAGTCGGGCAGCCGGACCCGGTACCGCACGTGCCGCCAGCCGGCCGGCAGCTCGCCGGTCTCGGTGGCGCCGACGTGCGGATAGGACAGTGCCGGCACGGCGCACCCCCACGGCTCGACGGGACACCGCCAGCGTACGGGCGGCGCGGGCGGCCCGCCCGGCGACCTGTGGTTGGCTGTCGGGGTGATCATCGAGCCGCGCATCGCCCCCGCCGACGTCACGGACGCCGGCGAGATCTTCACCGTGCAGCGCGCCGCGTACCTCACCGAGGCCCAGCGTTACGCCGACCCGTTCCTGCCCCCGCTGACCGAGACCCTGGACGAGGTGCGGGCCGCGCTGGCGGGCCCGGCGACGGTGCTCACCGCCCGGCTCGGCGACCGGCTGGTCGGCTCCGTGCGGGCGCACGTCGACGGCGACACCGCGCACGTCGGCCGGCTCTCCGTCGCCCCGGACCAGCAGGGTCGGGGCGTCGGCGGGCGGCTGCTGCGCGCGGTGGAGGCGGCCTGCGCCGCCCGGGTGCGCCGCTTCGCGCTCTTCACGGGCGCCGACAGCGCGCAGAACCTCCGCCTGTACCAGCGGCACGGCTACCGGGTGGTCGGCCACCGGCCGGACCCGAACGGCATCCGGCTCGCCCTGCTGGCGAAGGCGGTCAGTCCCGCTCGCAGCGACGCCTGAGCCCGTCGGCCTCCATCCGCAGGTAGCGGCGCATCAGGTCGCCGTAGAGCCAGCCGACGGGCCCGGCGAGCGGCCCGGACTGCGTGAGGGTCAACTCGACGCGGCTGCGCCCGTCGGGCAGCGGCAGCACCCGGTGCTCGCCGAGCGTGCGCACCCCCGGGCTGCCCGACACCCAGGAGAACGACCGGCCCTCGGTCAACTCGGTCACCCGCCATACCGCCGGTCGCAGCTTCGGCTGCTCCAGCCGGGCGGTGGCGCCCACCGCGAGCGGTCCCGCCTCCCCGCGTAGCACCCGGCGCACCGAGGGCGTCCACTCCGGCCACCGCTCGACGTCGACCAGCACCGCCCAGACCCGTCCCGCCTCGGCGGCCACCTCCGTACCGGCCTCGAACCGCATCGCGCCCCCTCCCCGTGTCGGCGCCCGGCGGCGCCGCTGCCAGTCTTGACGACTCCGGCTGGGGAATCGTGACGGGGCGTCCGCCGGGCGGCCCGTCCCGCCGCGCCGCCCGGGTGCCGGGCCGGCGGGGTGCCGGGCCGGCGGGGTGCCGGGCCGGCGGGGTGTCGGGGTGTCCGCCGGGCTCGGCCGCCGCCGGGTCAGGCGGCCTCGCGCAGGTCGGCCAGCCCGAGGGGGGTACGCCGGCGCAGCAGTTCCTCCAGCTCCGCCACCGTGCCGGCCTCGCCGAGCACGTCCTTGCCCCCGCCGAACTGGCGGGGATAGCGGCGCACCAGCCGGTACCGGTAGCGGCCCCGGATCAGCTCGACGCTCACCCGCCACCGCCCACAGCACCCGCACACCCACTCCGACACCCCGCGAAGGTAGCTCTGACCTGCGGTTCTACGATTCGCCCGGCGCGGCACGAGCGGCGCGCGGACGGACACACCACAAGCCGGTCGAACGTGATCTGCCTCACGACTGTCGGTGCGGTCTGGTTGACTGTCGCCGTGAAGCTGCCGATCAGTCCGCCGGTCGAGCCGATGCTGGCCAAGAGCGTCCCGCGGGTCCCCACCGCGCCCGGGATGACCTACGAGCCGAAGTGGGACGGCTTCCGGTGCATCGTGTTCCGCGACGGCGACGAGGTGGAGCTGTCCAGTCGGGGCGGCAAGTCGATGACCCGCTACTTCCCGGAGGTGGTCGAGCAGGCCCGCCGCCAGCTGCCCGAGCGGTGCGCGGTCGACGGCGAGCTGATCGTGATCCGGCGCGACGGTCCGGGCGGGCAGCCCCGGCTCGACTTCGAGCTGCTGGCCCAGCGCGTCCACCCGGCCGCGTCCCGGGTGAAGCTGCTGGCCGAGACGACCCCGGCCGACTTCGTGGCCTTCGACCTGCTCACCCTCGACGACGAGACGCTGCTCGACGAGCCCTATCCGCGGCGTCGGGCCCGGCTGGAGTCGGCGCTGGCCGGGGTCCGCCCGCCGGTGCACGTCACCCAGGTCACCACCGACGTCGACACGGCGCACCGCTGGTTCGACGTCTTCGAGGGCGCCGGCCTGGACGGCCTGATCGCCAAGCCGGCCGACCTGCCCTACGAGCCGGGCAAGCGGCTCATGTTCAAGGTCAAGCACGCCCGCACGGCCGACGTGGTGGTGGCCGGCTTCCGCTGGCACAAGTCCGGCCCGGTGGTCGGCTCGCTCCTGCTCGGCCTGCATGACGACGACGGGGTCCTGCACCACGTCGGGGTGAGCGCGTCGTTCACCATGGCCCGCCGCGCGGAGCTGCTGGAGGAGCTGGAGCCCTACCGTGACGTCGGCGCCGACCACCCGTGGGTGCACGGCGACCACGAACGCGGCCAGCGCCTCCCCGGCGGGGTGAGCCGCTGGACGGGCGCCCGCAACCTCGAGTGGGAGCCGCTGCGCCCCGAGCTGGTGGTCGAGGTCGGCTACGACGCCATGGAGGGCGACCGGTTCCGGCACACCGCCCGGTTCGTCCGCTGGAGGCCCGACCGTGATCCCCGCTCCTGCCGCTACGACCAGCTCGACCGGCCCGTACGGTTCGATGTGGACCAGGTGCTGCGCGGCGATCCCACGGTGACCGTGGGGTCCGCCGCCGGTCCGGCGTAGCCTGGCCGTCGACCCGACACGGAGGCTCGCTCGTGACCCGCACCCCCGACCGGATCCGCCGGTTCCGGCTCACCCTCGCCGGGCTGGCCGCCGCCGCGCTGGTCGCCGCCGGCTGCACCATCCCGGCGATCGCCCCTCGGACGGAGGCCGGCGGCGAGGCCGCCGCCCCGGGCACGGCGCCCACCTGGCGCGCCTGCCCAGAGGTGGCCGAGGAGCTGGTCGGGCGCGGCGCGCCGGACATCCGCTACGAGTGCGCACGGATCAAGGTCCCGCGCGACTGGGGCACGGGCCCGGGCGGCGGGGCCACCGCCGGGCCGGGCGTCGGTCAGACCTTCGAGATCGCGCTGCTGCGGGCCCGGTCGACCAAGCAGCGCGACCGGATCGGCTCGCTGGTGATCAACCCGGGCGGGCCCGGCGGCTCCGGCGTGGACACGGCCGTCTACCTCTCCTTCGGCCCGGCGTTCGGCGGCCTGCCCGCCTCGATCACCGACCGGTTCGACATCGTCGGCTTCGACCCACGCGGGGTGTCCCGTTCCAGCCCGGTCAAGTGCATCCCCGACGCCGACCTGGACGCCAGCTTCGGCTACGACCCCGACCCGGAGAGCCAGGAGTCGTTCGACGGGTTCGTCGCGCTCAGCCATAGAATCGGGCGCGGCTGCGGCGACCGCTACGGCGACCAGCTGCCGCTCTACGGCACCGAGCAGGCCGCCCGGGACATGGACGCGGTCCGCGCCGCCGTCGGCGACGACAAGCTGACCTACCTCGGCTACTCCTACGGCACCCTGCTCGGGGCCACCTACGCCCAGCTCTACCCGCAGCGGGTACGGGCGCTGGTCCTCGACGGCGCGGTCGACCCGAAGCAGGACCTGATCGCCGGCTCGGAGGGCCAGGCCAAGGGCTTCGAGCGGGCCTTCGGCAACTTCACCACGTGGTGCGCGGCCAACGCCGGGCGCTGCCCGATCGCCCCCGACGCCCGGGCCGCGGTCACCTCGGCGATCGACAAGGCGCGGGTGTCCCCGGTGCGCGGGGACGACGGCCGCGAGGCGACCGCGGGCTGGGTCTTTTACGCGATCATCTCGTCGCTCTACACGGAGTCGGGGTGGCAGGAGCTGGCCCGCGCCATCGACAAGCTGGAGGGCGGCAACCCGGCAGACGTGTTCCGCCTCGCCGACGCATACGCCGACCGGGACTCCGACGGGCATTACTCGAACATGTTCGACGCCAACCTGGCGGTCAACTGCGCCGACGAGGAGCAGAAGCCGAGCAGGGAGCGCATCCGGCAGCTCCAGTCGCAGTGGCGGGCGAAGTATCCGCTGTTCGGGCCGGCCCTGGCCGTCGGCCTGCTCTCCTGCGCCGAGTGGCCCGGCGGCCGCGACCCGTACCCGACGGGCCCCGCCACCGGGGCGCCGCCGATCCTGGTGGTGGGCACCACCGGCGACCCCGCGACGCCCTACGAGCAGACCCCGGCGCTGGCCGCGATGCTGGGCGTGGGCCGGGTGCTCACCTGGGAGGGCGAGGGGCACACCGCGTACCCGCAGACCTCCTGCGTCACCCGGGCGGTTGACGCCTACCTGATCGACCTGGTCGTGCCCAGGGAAGGGCTGCGCTGCCCGGCCCGCTGACCGGTCGTTCCGGCGGCAGGTCGGGCAGGTCGATGCCCTGCCGGACCGCGATCTCCTCCAGCAGCGCCCGCATCCGGCGTACGTCGGCCTTGAGCTGCTCCTGCTCCTCGTGCTCGAAGGCGTCGTCGTCGACGATGAGCTGACTGGCGAAGTGCGCGGTGATCAACGGGATGACCAGCAGCACCATGGTCGAGATGAGCAGCGCGGCGAGCGTGCGGCCCTGCCAGCTCACCGGGGAGATGTCGCCGTAGCCGACCGTGGACGCGGTCACCACCGCCCACCAGACGGCGTCCGCCGGGCTGCGCTTCTCCACGTGGCCGTAGATCACGCCGGCCACCACGATCATCAGCAGGTAGGAAACGATCAACGTCCGGGGCGAGTTGGCGAACCAGACCAGCCCTCGGTAGATCAACCGGAACGGCAGCAGCAGGACGTCCATGAACAGTCATGGTGCCCCCCGTACGCGAGCGCTGCCCGCCCATCGGTCCGGCTCACTGTGCCACGCTGAGCGGCATGAGTGACGTGATCTTCCGCGAGGCCGTCCGAGCCGACCTGCCCGCCGTGATCGCCCTGCTCGCCGACGACGTACTCGGCAGGACCCGCGACTTCCCGCAGGTCGACGCCCGGTACGAGAAGGCGTTCGCCGACATCGACGCCGACCCGCGCAACCAGCTGATCGTGGCCGACGCGGACGGTGAGCTGCTCGGCTGCATGCAGCTCACCTACATCCCCGGCCTGGGCCGGCACGGCGCGGAGCGGCAGCTGATCGAGGCGGTCCGGGTCCGCTCCGACCTACGCGGGCGGGGCCTCGGCCAGCAGATGATCACCTGGGCGGTCGACCAGGCGAAGCAGCGTGGCTGCGCCCTGGTCCAGCTCACCACCGACAAGACCCGCCACGACGCCCACCGCTTCTACCTCAACCTCGGCTTCCTCCCCACCCACGAGGGCATGAAGCTCCCCCTCTAACCCCCCTCTCCCCCCCTCTCCCCCCCTCTCCCCTTCCCCCCTCTCCCGCCCGGCCCGGCCCGTCGATCATGCAGTTGTGGTGCTCGACAAAAGGGACGAAACAGTTGCAAACTCCCACCACAACTGCATGATCGACGCGGACGGGGCGGACGGGGCGGGCAGCAGAGCCGGGCGGGCGCAGCTCGGCGGGGCGGGGCCGGCCGGGCCGGCGGGGGCGGGGGGAGGGCCAGGGGTGGGGATGGGTGAGGGGGTGGGTTCAGGTGGGGGGTGGGTTTCAGGTGGGGAGGAGGTGGCCGTCGCGGAGGGTGAGGACGCGGTCGGCGAGATCGATCAGGGCCGGATCGTGGGTGGCGACCAGCGCGGTCATGCCTCGGGCGTGCACGACCGCCCGGAGCAGGTCCATGATCGACCGGCCGGTCTCGGAGTCGAGTTGACCGGTGGGCTCGTCGGCGATCAGCAGGTCCGGCTCGTTGGCCAGGGCCCGCGCCACCGCCACCCGCTGCTGCTGCCCGCCCGAGAGCTCGTACGGGCGCTGGCCCGCGTGCCCGCCGAGGCCCACCAGCTCGAGCAGCACCGCCACCCGCTCCTCCCGCTCGGCCGCGGCGACCCGCGCGAGCCGGAGCGGTACGCCGACGTTCTCGGCGGCGGACAGGATCGGCACCAGCCCGAAGGTCTGGAACACGAAGCCGACCGTGCCCCGGCGCAGCTCCAGCAGCTCCTTCTCACCGGCGCCGGTGACGTCGTGCCCGGCCACCACCACCCGACCCGAGTCGGGCCGGTCCAGCCCGCCGACCAGGTTCAGCAGGGTCGTCTTGCCCGCACCGGAGCGACCGCGCACGGCCACCAGCTCGCCCCGCCCGGCCGAGAACGACACGTCCCGTACGGCGTGCACGGCGTGCTCGCCGCGACCGAACGTGCGGCTGACCCTCTCCACCCGGACCACCTCGTCGGTGACGGTGGCGCCCGCCACCGCCCCGGCCGACCGTCCGTCCCGCGTCACGTCGTGCTCGCTCATGATCCCGCCCCGCTGTGCTCGGCGCGGTCGACCGAGTCGACCACGCGGTACCGACTGATGCCCCGCCCACCCACGGCGACGGCCTTCCGCCCACCCACCGCGCCGGCAGTTCGCCCGCCCGGCGCGGCGGCTTGCCGCACGTCCAGCGCCACGACGATCCGCCCGCCGGGCGCGACGGCTCCCCGCCCGCTCACCGCCACGACGACCCGCCCGCCGGGCGCGACGGCTCCCCGCCCGCTCACCGCCACGACGACCCGCCCGCTCACCGCGGCGTCTCCCGCTCGTCCTGCGGCCGGTCGCCCGGGCGCACCTCCACGTGGTCCGGCTCCAGGTTGAGCCGCACCCGGTCACGCAGCGACAACGCGTCCACGAACGGCGCCGGCAGCTGCATCCGGCCGCTGCGGTCGAGCACGGCGTACTCCTCGCTGACCAGTTCGGTGCTGCCGTCCGCGCCGATCCGCGCGGTCCGGCGTACCTCGGAGGCGGTCCGGCCGTCGCGGATCGCGACGGTCCGGCGGACCTGGTCGGCCACGGCGTGGTCGTGGGTGACCACCACGATGGTGACGCCGAGCTCGGCGTTGATGGTGCGCAGCGCCGCGAAGACGTCGGCCCCGGTCGCCTCGTCCAGCTCACCGGTCGGCTCGTCGGCGAAGAGCACCTCGGGATCGTTGGCCACCGCCACCGCGACCGCGCACCGTTGCTGCTCACCGCCGCTGAGCTGCCCGGGCCGGCGGTCGGCGCAGTGGCTGACCCCGACCATGTCGAGCAACTCCCGGGCCCGCTCGCGGTGGGCCCGCCGGCCGCCGCGCCGCCCGGCGAGCCGCATCGGCAGCTCGACGTTCTCCCGCGCGGTCAGGTACGGCAGCAGGTTGCGGCCGGTCTGCTGCCAGACGAACCCGACCATGTTCCGTCGGTAGCTCTGTCGCCGCCGCGTGGAGAGGTTGAGCAGGTCGTAGTCGCCGACCCGGGCGATGCCGGCGGTGGGCGTGTCCAGCCCGGAGAGGATGTTCAGCAGTGTGGACTTCCCGGAACCGGAGGCGCCGACGATCGCGACCAGCTCACCCCGGTCGATGACCAGGTCGAGCCCCTGCAACGCGACGACCTCCACCCCCTCGGTCTTGAAGATCCGGACCAGCCCGTCGCAGACGATGTGCCCGCGCAACCGGTCCCGGCCGCCGGCCCGCTCGGCCGCACGCTGGGCGGCCCGCTGTTGCAGGGCGGCCAGGTCCGGCACGGCGGTGCTCTCCGCGGTAGCGGTCATTGTCAGTTCTCCTCTCCGAGCCGGAGCACCTCGCCGAGGCGCATCCGGCGGTTGTTCAGGGCCTCGACGGCGACCGCGAAGCCGAGGGCGAGCGCACCGAGCGCGACGACCGCGCCCACCAGGCCGGGCTCGAACGCCACCCGGACCTCGACGCCGTCGGTGAAGGCGGACAGTCCGAGCACGGGGGTGAGCAACAGCGGCAGGGCCGTGCCGACCAGCGCACCGGTCACCACCGAGACGCCCACCAGCGGGACCAGCTCCACCAGCAGCAGTCCGCGCCACTGGCGTCTCGACAGGCCGAGGGTGCGCAGCCGGGAGAGCACCTGGCCGCGCTCGCGGGCGCCGGCGAGCACCGTGAAGGCGATCGCGAGCAGGCCGAGCGCCGTCCCGCCGGCCGCGCCGGCGGTGAAGCCGAAGGCGAGCACCCCGTTCGCGCCGCCCTCACCCACCTGCCGGCGGGTGTCCGCGAAGGTCAGCACCTCCACGCCGCGCGGGCGCTCCCGGCCGGTGACCGCCCCGCCGGTCTGGAAGCGGGACTGTCCCGCGTCGCCGGCCCGGCGCAGCGCGTCGCCGTCCAGGTCCTCGCCGGCCACCAGGAAGCCGGTCGGCACGGCGGCGTAGTCCCGCCGGGGCAGGGACTGCCAGGGCAGGACGACGAACCGGCTGCTGTCCGCGCGCAGCAGCGGGAAGCTCTCCGCCTGCCCGGCGACCCGGAACTCGTACCGCTGGCCCTGGGCGCTGACGAAGGCGGAGCCGTCGAGACCGGCGTCGGCCAGCTCGGCGGCGACCGTCGGGGAGACCACCGCGGGCAGCGGACCGCCTGCCCCGACGGGCGCGAGCAGCGCCGCCGGCACCGTCACGTCGACGCCGGACTCGCGGACGATCCGGGCCAGGGCCGGACCGTCGACCATGAGCACGGTCACCCCGCCGAGCCGGGTCTCGGTGCCGACCGCGTCCTTCGCCAGGCGCTGGCCCGCCTCGTACAGCACCGGGCTCGCGGCGCGGACCCCCGGCAGCCGCTCCAGCTCGGCGCCCGTGTCCGGGGCGATCCGGTCCCCCAGGATCAGGGCGTCGGCCGGGACCACCCGGCTGGCGGCCCGGTCCCGGCTCGCCTCGATCCCGGCGGCCGTCACCGCGCAGAAAGCCGCGGTCGCGATGGCCAGCACGACGACCACCAGCGGCATGGCGACGACGGACCGGCCGGCCCGGGCGGTGCCCAGGAAGGCGACGCTGCCCCGGGCCCGGGCCGCGAGCCGGCTGACCAGCCGCAGCGGCCACGGGTACAACCGCATCGCGACCACCGCCGCGGCGACGGCCAGCAGCACCGGCACCGAGACCAGCAGCGGATCGACCTCCCCGGGGGTGAGGCCGCGACGGCGCAGCAGCACGACCGCGAGACCCGCGAGGACCAGCAGTCCCGCCTCCACCGTGAGGCGACGCGCGGAGGGGCGCGACCGGATCAGGTCGCGCCGACCGGCACCGCCCCTGGACGCGGCGAGGGTGGCCACCGGCAGCGCGAACGCCACCAGGACGGTCGCGGCGACGGCGAGCCACAGGGTCTCACCCGGTGCCCCCGGGGCGAGGCCACCGACCAGCCAGCCGAGCGCGCCGGCGGGCGGCACCACCAGCAGCGCCTCGGTCAGGCTGCGGCCCGCGTTCGTGGTGGCCGCCCCGCCCCGGGCACGCAGCAGCGTGAACTCCGAGCGGCGGCGGCGCACCAGCAGCCCGGCGGCCAGCACGACGAGCCCGGTCAGCGTGGCCAGTACGCCCGCGGCGATGACCCCGAGCACCGTCCGGGCGCTGTCCACCTCGGCGGAGAACTGCCGCAGCGGGATGTCCAGCCCCTGGACGAGGTTGCGGCCACCCGCCTCCCGGGTCATCTGCTGGAGGCCGTCGATCACCTGGTCCAGCTCGCGGGCGTCGACGCCGTCGGCGCCCAGGCGGTAACGCCAGCTGAACGTCAGCGGCCAGCCGGCGACGGCCTGGCGGTTCAGCGCGGCGCCGTCGACGACGCCGACGGCGATGAAGGGCTGGCCGTCCCCCACCGGCTCGACGATGCGCAGCAGCGGCGGCAGCCCGTCCCAGAACCCGTCGGCGGCGTCACGGGGCTGGAAGAGGCCGACCACGGTGATCCGGGTCGGGGGCGGGGAGTCGGCGGTGAGCGGCTCCGGCGGGGCGAGGGTGAGCCGGCTGCCGAGCCGCAGGTTCAGCTTGCCGGCGACGTCCGCGGCCAGCGCCACCTGCACCGGCTGGTCCTTCGGCGTGTTGGCCGGCCAGCGCCCCTCGACCAGCGTGCCGGCCTCCTCGATCCCGGTCACGGACCGCAGGCCGAGGTGGACCAGGAGGTTCTTCGCCGCCAGGTCCGGGCCCCGCACCAGGCTGGCCGGGGTCTCCCCGGCGTACCACCGCTGCTCGACCATCCGCCGGACGACCGGCGGCATCGCGCTCTCGATCGCCGCCAGGTCGTTCTGGTGCGCGGCCACCGGGGAGGTGCCGTTGTCCGCCGCGGCGAGCGGCCCGGACGAGTACGTCACGTCCCGCTGCTGCGGCGGCACGGCACCCAGGTGGGCCTCCAGGCCCTCCTGGGCGTGGCCGTTGACGATCCTGGGCACCCCGCTGATCACCAGCGTGGCGACCAGCGTCAGCGCCGCGAGGAGCAGGAACTGCCCGCCGTACGCCCGGACCCGGCGGACGACCGCCCCGATGCTCACCACGCCCCGTCTCCGCTCCTGGTCGTCCCTACGCTCCCGGTCACCGGTCTCCCCCGATCCGCAGCTGCGCCACGGCCACCCGCTGCCGGATGCCGAGGGCGATGAACGCGCTGAAGGCGAGTGCCGCCAGCAGCAGGCCGAGCGCGGTCAGGCCGATGGGCAGCCAGGGCAGCACGAAGGCGGCCTCCGGCACCGGCCGGCCCGCGGACGGCGTGAGGATGACCAGCGGGGCCATGGTCGCGCCGACCGCGGCGCCCAGCAGCAGGCCCACACCGACGCCGATCCCGGCCAGGAAGGTCTGCTCGGCCAGCAGCGCCCGGGCCAGCAGCCGGGGGCTGGCGCCGAGCGTGTGCAGCACGGCGAACTCCCCCAGCCGGTGCCGGGCGGTCGCCCAGACGTCGACGATCAGGCCGACCAGGGCCAGCAGCACCGAGCCGAGCGCGGCGGCGAGCAACCCCGTGCGGGCCCCCTGCCAGTACGGGTCGTCGGCGGCCCGCGCGGCCACCTCCCGCCGGTCGAGCAGCGTGGTGCCGGCCAGACCGGCCGCCGCGCGGGCCGCCTCGGCGTGGCCGCCGCCGTCGGTGCTCAGCCACCACTCCCCGACCGGTCGGACGCCGCCCCGGTCCCGGATCAGCCACTCCGCTGCCGCCGGCAGATCCAGCAGCACGCCCTCGCCGGCCGTGGACGGCACCTCGTCCAGCTCGCCGACCAGCGTGACCGGCACGGTCGCCCCGGACAGCACGAGGTCGACCGTCTCACCGACCTTCAGGCTCAACGCGTCGCGCACGGCCGGGGTCATCAGCGCGGGCACCGGCCGGTCCTCGCCGGCCGGCACCACGGCGAAACGGCTCGGCGGCTGGAACGCGAACCGGCCACCCGCCCGGTACTCGACCTCCCAGTCGGCGCTCAGACCGGCGGCCGAGACCGGCGCGCCGACCGGCTTGCCCTGGCCGTCGACGGCCGTCCACTCGCCGTCCAGCGACGCCGGCCGGGCCATGCCGTCGGCGCCGACCAGCCGCAGGTCCGACACCTCCAGGCGGTACGCCTGCCCGCGCGCGCTCCCGCCGTCGGCCTCGAAGCCGGACAGTCGTACGGAGCCCTCCCCCGGGGGGACGGCGACGGTGAACGCCGCCGGCCGGCCGTCGCTGCCGGTGCTGCCCGCCGGAAGCCGGAAGACCAGCCCGTCCGCCCGGGTCAGCAACACCCAGAGGCCGATCTGGTGCGGCGTGACGGCGTCGCGCACGGGGGTGCGTACCGTGCCGGTGAGCGAGCGGGTGCCGGCGGGCAGTTCCACCCCGGCCGGCGCGCCGCGCGCCCGGGTCAGCCGGTCGAGCAGCGCCGCCGCCGGCTCGTCGGCCAGTCTCTCGTTGAGTCGCAGCACGTCGGCCGCAGCCGCGGCGTCGAGGCTCACCACCGTCGTCGGCAGGTCGGCGCGGCCGAGGCGGATCTCGTCCCGCCAGGCGGGCAGCGCCTCGCCCACGCCGGGCAGCGCGGCGAGCTGACCGGCCCGGCCGTCGGGCGCCGAGCCGGTGCGCTCGATGACCCGCAGGTCGGCGCCGACGGTGTGGTCGGCCTGGTCGGCCTGCGACAGCTCGCCCGTGGTCACCAGCGACCACGCCAGGGTGCTGCCGCCGACGGCGAGCGCGAGCAGCAGCACCGGGCCGGCGTGCGGGCGCCGCCCCGCCTGCCACATGCCGAACATGGTCGCGGTCCACGGCTTGCGGTCGACGAACCGCTCGGCGAACCGGGTCGCGGGCGGCAGCAGCCGCAACGCCACGACCGCGCCGGCCAGTACGCCCAGCGTCGGCGCCGCGACCAGCAGCGGGTCCACCCCGAACCGGCCGGCCGCCCCGGCGACCGGCGACGAGTACTGGCGCAGCTGGGTCCAGGCCAGCACCGCGAAGCCGACCAGCACCAGGTCGAGGCTGGCCCGCTGGACGCTCGCGGCGCGGGTGGGCCGGGACCGGGCCGCCATGTCGGCGACGTAGGTCCCGGCGCCCCGCAACGTCGGGACGACCATCGCGACGAGGCAGCCGGCGGCGGTGGCGGCCGCGGCGGCCCAGACCAGCGTGGTGTTGCCGGCGGCGAGCGTCAGCGGGGTGGCACCGCCGGTGCCCACGTGCCGCAGCGCCTCGCCGGCGATCAGGGGCCCCAGCACGCCGGCGGGCAGGACGACCAGGGCCGCCTCCCGGGCCGCCAGGCCGGCCAGTTGCCGTCGTGCGGCGCCCCGGGCCCTCAGCAGGGCCGTCTGGCCGCGCCGGTCCTCGTGCAGCAGGGCGGCGACGAGCACCAGCGCGTACCCGCCGAGGACGACGATCAGCAGCAGCGGGGTGGCCAGCGAGGAACGGCCCACCAGGTCGGCCCGGGTGACGCGGTCGAGGAGGCGGTCGATCGCCGTGACGGTCTGGCCGGAGGAGCCCAGTCCGGCCGCCTCGGGCACCTCGGCGAGGGCCGCGGTGAGCGCCTGCCGCACGTCGGGCAGCCGGCCCGCGCCGGCCGCCGCCGCGAGGTCCGGCTCGACGACCCAGGACGCCGACACCGCGCCCGGGTAGGTGGCGACGAAATCCGCCGGGTCCAGCACGAACGGCCCGTACGAGGTGCCGGCGTCCGCGGCGCTGCCGGCCCCGACCCCGGGTGCCAGCCGCCAGTACGGGTCGGTCGGGTCGCGGGGCCGCCAGGTCCCGACGAGCACCACGGTGCTGGCCTCGTCGGACCGGCGGTCCAGCATCGGCACCCGGTCGCCGACGGTCATCCCGAGCAGGCCGGCGACCTTCTCCGGCAGCGTGACCTGCAACGGCGAGGCTCCCGGGGCGGGCCAGGCGCCGCCGCTCAGCTCGGCGTGGCGGGGCAGGTCGTCGAGGGCCGCCAGGGTGGCGAAGACCGGGTCGTCGTCGTCGCGGACCACGGTGCCGAGGTCGCCCGTCAGCTCGCGGCCACCGCCGTACCGGGCGGCGTCGACGGTGACCGGCGCGCCGCCGAGGCCGGCGGCGAACCCGTCCCGGATGGCCCGGTCCCGGGTGGCGAACTCGGCCGCGTCCCGGCCGGCCGTGCCGCTGACCAGGAGGCTGCGCTCCTCGAACGACGCCCCGCTGAGCAGGGCACGCTGGCCTGCCTCGACGGCCCGCCGGTTGTAGTCAGAAAGCCCGGTGACCAACGCGACCGCCACCAGGGCCGCGACCACCGCGGCGAGCAGCAGCCCACGCGCCTCGCGGGCCCGCCTCCACACCAGCTTCATCCGACGCCCTCCCCTGGCCCGCTGTCGGGCCGACGATCAGGGAGAGCGGCGACGTGCCGGGAAAGGTTCGCGCCCGTTACATGATCGTTATCCGGCGGCGCCGGCCGGTCGCCGGGCCGGCGACCCGGCGATCGGGGAGCACGATGGCGCGGATGTGCTTCGATCACCGGATGGAGATCGCCCTCACCGTCCTGATGGCGGCCGTCGTCGCGCTGCTCGTCGCACAGTTGCCGGGCAGGGCCGAGCAGGCGCGCACCGCGTACCGGCTCGCCGAGATCGAGCGCCGGCTCCGGCTGGTGATGGACCACCTGGGCGTGGTGGACGCCTCGCCCGTGCCGCCGGAGGTGGGACGGCACCTGGCCCGCGGCGACAAGATCAAGGCGATCGCCGCGTACCGGAAGGCGACCGGCGCGGACCTGCGCTCGGCCAAGGAGGCGGTGGAGGCGTACGGCGACGGGCGGTGACGGCGCGCCACCGCCCGCGCCTCGGCTGATCCGGCCGGTGCGGCCGGGCGCACCGGCCGGGCGTCGGGTGACGACGCCAGGACGGGGCGGGCCGGTCAGCGGGGGCGGTCGCGGTCCTTGGAGGGCTGCACGCGCTTCGGCTCGCCGGGCATCTTCGGGTGGTCCGGCGGGTAGGGCATGTCGCCCTGGCCGGCGGTGGCGTCCCGGTCGGCCCACTCCAGCAGCGGGGTGATGTCCCACGCGGTGTCGTCGATGCCGGCGTGCGGGTCGCCGCGCTCGGCCAGCCGGGCCGGGACGGTGCGCAGGTCGAAGTCGTCGGGGTCGACGTCGGGCAGCTCGTCCCAGGTGACCGGGGTGGACACGGTCGCCCGGGCGTTGGCCCGCAGCGAGTACGCGCAGGCGATCGTGCGGTCGCGGGCCATCTGGTTGTAGTCGACGAAGACGCGGGCGCCCCGCTGTTCCTTCCACCAGGCGGTGGTCACCAGCTCCGGCCGGCGCCGCTCCAGCTCGCGGGCCAGCGCGATGGTGGCCCGGCGCACCTCGGTGAACGTCCAACGCGGCGCGATCCGCAGGTAGACGTGCACGCCCCGGCCGCCGGAGGTCTTCGGCCAGCCGGTGACGCCCAGCTCGTCGAGGAGCCCGCGCAGCTCGGCGGCCGCGGAGGCCGCGTCGGCGAAGTCGGTGCCGGGCTGCGGGTCGAGGTCGATGCGCAACTCGTCGGGGCGGTCGACGTCGGCGGCGCGCACCGGCCACGGGTGGAACACGATGGTGCCCATCTGGGCGGCCCACGCCACGTGGGCCAGGTCGGCCGGGCAGAGCTCGGCCGCGCTGCGCCCGCTCGGGAAGCTGATCGTGGCCGTCTGCACCCACGGCGGCACGCCCCGCGCGGGCACCCGCTTCTGGAAGAACGCCTCCCCCTCGACGCCCTCCGGGAAGCGCTGCAACGTGGTGGGGCGCTCGCGCAGGGCGCGCATGATGCCCTCACCCACCGCGAGGTAGTAGTGGAAGACGTCGGCCTTGGTGAAGCCGCGCTGCGGGAAGATCACCCGGTCGGGACTGGTCAGCCGGACGTCGCGCCCGGCCACCTCGATCTGTTCGGCCGAGGCCTTCGTGCCACCCATTGCGCGACCATATGCCACACCCCCGACGTCCGGCGTACCGTTGGCGGGTGAGTCTTGACGAGAGTGAACTGCCCCGTACCGAGGAAGAGTGGCGGGTCCGGCTCAGCCCGGAGGAGTTCCGGGTGCTGCGGGAGGCCGGCACCGAGCGCCCGTGGACCGGCGAGTACGTCGACACGAAGACACCGGGGACCTACCACTGCCGGGCCTGCGGCGCGCAGCTCTACCCCAGCGACACGAAGTTCGACTCGCACTGCGGGTGGCCCAGCTTCGACGACGCGATCCCCGGCGCGGTCAAGGAGATCGAGGACCGCAGCCTGGGAATGAGCCGCACCGAGATCCGCTGCGCCCGGTGCGACAGCCACCTGGGTCACGTCTTCCGGGGCGAGGGTTTCACCCCGAAGGACACCCGGCACTGCGTCAACTCCGTCTCCATCCGGCTGGAGCCGCGCGCCGACGCCTGAGGCGCCCGGCTCGACCACGACGGCGGTCCGGCGGGCCTCCTGGGAGCCCCGGCCTCCGGTGGCTCGACGCCGGCGTGCCCCCGTGGGTCAGGCCCGCCGGCCGGGCGCCAGGCCGGCCATCAGCGAGACCTCGGCCGTACGCGACCGCTCGACGCGCCCGGCGAAGTCGCGTACGTGCGGGTCGGCGCCGACCGTCTGGTGCGCCCGGGCCAGGTCGGCCGCCGCGTCCTGGTGCGGGGCGAGCAGGTCGAGCAGGACGCGGTCGACCTCGCCGTCCGGGGCGGCCCGCAGGCGTGCCATGTCCTCGGCGGCGGTCCCGTGGTGCCCGTGGTCGTGCCGGCGGGCGGCCTCGGCCGCGGCCGGTCCGGCGTCCGTCAGCCAGCCGCGCATGGTGGCGAGTTCGTCGGTCTCGGTGACCTCGATGGCGGCGACGAGGGTGCGCAGCTTCGGGTCGGTCACCCGGTCGCGGCTGAGCCGCACCATCTCCAGCGTCTGTTCGGTGTGTGCCGCCAGGGTGGCCAGGAAGACCACGTCCAGGCCGTTCATCCCGGTCCCGCTGGTCGCGGCCGTCCCCGGCGGCGCGGGGGCGGGCGACGCCGGGGCGGTCTGCGCGGCGCAGCCGGGGACGATCAGCAGGGCGGCGAGCAGGGCGACCGTGGGCAGCCGTCGCATGGCGTACTCCGATCCGGGGAGGGGTGACGGGTGCGGCGGACGCCGGCAGGCGGGCCGCACCCGTCCGGTCAGACCTGCGACCAGAGCGCCGGCACGTGCGGCGGCTCCCAGCCGGGGATCGCCGTGTGCGCCTGCCGGCAGCGGTACGTCAGCCCCCCGTAGGTGACCTGGTCGCCGGCCTGGTAGGCCCGGCCCGCCGTCCAGCTGCCGCCCGGCGCGGGCGGGGTGGTCGGGGCGGCGGTGGGGGTCGGCGACGGGGCCGGCCGCGTCGGGCTCGGGGTGGGCGACGGGTTGCCGCCCCCGCCGACCTGGAGGTCCACGCAGGAGTAGAACGCGTTGGCGGTGTCCGCGATGTTCCACACGGCGAGGACCTTCTGCCGCCCCGGGTAGCCGCCCAGGTTGACGGTGTGCGAGACGGTGGCTCCGGGCTGCTGCCCGCCGCCGTTGAAGACGGCCACCCGGGTGCCGCCGATGAAGTACTCCCAGTTGCTGGTGGCGTGCCGGGCGGTGTTGGTCCAGGTGAACGTGACGGAGCTGCCGACGGAGGTGGCGGGCCAGCCCCGGCTGTCGTCGTTCAGGACGGCGAACTGGGCGATCCCCGCGTGGCAGCTGCGCAGCCCCTTCGGCCCCTCGACGCTCTGCGGCTCGTACTTGATCTGCCCGCAGTCGGGGACCCGACCCTGCGCGCAGAGCGCCTGGCGGCTGGGCGGGCCGGAGACGTAGCCGTGCGCCTGGGCGGGCGCCGCGACGGCGAGTGCGGAGACGACGGCGCCCGTCGCCACGAGCGGGATCGTGATTCTTCGGCGCATGGTGGCAGCTCCTTCGGACTTCGGCCTGGTGAGGTGCCCTCAACATAAATTAAAGCTTGTTAACAGTAAAGACTCCTGTCGATAAAATCATCGATCCACCTGAGTACGCAGGGTGACCGTCAGAGCAGCAACAGGCTGCCCCGCTCGTCCACCCGGTCGGCGGACTCGTCGTCCAGCCAGACGCCGCCGGTGGCGAGGTAGCGGAAGCGGTACTCCCCCGGGCCGAGCCGCACGGTGACCGTCCGGGTGCCGTCGCGGCGCGGGACGAGTTCGTGCCGCCCCGGCTCCCAGCCGTTGAAGGAGCCGACCACGCTGACCGCGCCGGGCGGGGTGTCGCGGGGCAGGCTGAAGGTGACCCGTACCTGGTTGCCGAAGAGCTTGTTCCGCTTGATCATGTCGTGTTCCTCCGGGGTCGTGCGCGGTCACCCGGTACAACGCCCGACACGCCGGGGGCGACACGCCGCCACCCCGGAGTGACCCGGGCCGTTCCGCCCACCCGGCACGGTTCGGCTGTCGCACGCTCGGGGAAACGTGTCGGCGTTCGGGGGGATCTGTCGTGGCGACGTGCGAGGTCTGCGGTAACGACTACTGGATGGCGTTCGAGGTGCGGACCGTCAGCGGTGACGTGCACACCTTCGACTGCTTCGAGTGCGCGGCGCACAAGCTGGCGCCGATCTGCGAGCACTGCGAGGTCAAGATCGTCGGGCACGGGGTGGAGGTGTCCGGCCGCTTCTTCTGCTGCGCGCACTGCGCCCGCGCGGAGGAGGGCACCCGGGGCGCCGAGATCCGCGACGCGGTCGGCGCCCGCCCCGCCTGAGGCGGCCACCGGACCGGACGCCCGGCGGGGCGGCGGCCGGCAGGCCGGCAGGCGCGGCCTACCATCGCGGAGTGCCGCAGCCCCCCGTGACGAGGACCGCCTCGTTCGCCGACCTCGACGCCCGCACCTTCCACGACCTGCTCCGGCTCCGGATCGACGTGTTCGTCGTGGAGCAGGCGTGCCCGTACCCGGAACTCGACGGGCGCGACGTCGAGCCCGGCACCCGGCACCTCTGGCTCGACGACGGCGGCGCACCCCTGGCGTACCTGCGGATCCTCGCCGACCCGGGCGGCGTGGCGCGGATCGGTCGGGTGGTGGTGGCGCCGAAGGCGCGCGGGGGTGGGCACGCGGGCCGGCTGATGACCGCGGCGCTGGAGCTGGTCGGCGACCGCCCCTGCGCGCTGGAGGCCCAGTCCCACCTGGTCGGCCTCTACGCCCGCCACGGCTTCGCCGTCGCCGGCCCCGAGTACGTCGAGGACGGCATCCCGCACACCCCCATGCGCCGGGAAGGCATTGACCGAAGCCGATAAATGTGGCAACCTCCGGGCAGAGCCGTCGCGGGAGCCACGCAGCGCGCACGGGAGAGGCAACTCCCGGGCCGTCCGGGCGTCGTCGTCCGACCTCTCCCCCCGGGGGGCTCCATGTCCACTCAACTTCGATCCTCCCGCCTGGCGTGGCTGCTCGCCGTCGCGGCGACCGCCGTGCTGCTGCTGACCACGGCCCTGGCCAACCCCGTGTCGGCGCACGGCTCCGTGGTGGACCCGGCGTCACGCAACTACGGCTGCTGGCAGCGCTGGGGCAGCGACTTCCAGAATCCCCGGATGGCCACCGAGGACCCGATGTGCTGGCAGGCCTGGCAGGCCAACCCGAACGCCATGTGGAACTGGAACGGCCTGTTCCGCGAGGGCGTCGCCGGCAACCACCAGGCCGCCATCCCGAACGGTCAGCTCTGCTCCGGCGGCCGGACCGAGGGCGGTCGCTACAACGCCCTCGACACGGTCGGCGCCTGGAAGACCGCCCCGGTCTCCAGCAACTTCCGGGTCCGCCTGCACGACCAGGCCAGTCACGGCGCGGACTACATCCGGGTGTACGTGACGAAGCAGGGCTTCGACGCCCTCACCGAGCCGTTGGGCTGGGACGACCTGGAACTGGTCGGCCAGATCGGCAACACCCCGGCGTCGGGGTGGAAGCCGGAGCCCACCGGCGTGTCCATCGAGATCCCGGCGAGCGCGCCGGGGCGGACCGGGCGGCACGTCGTCTACACCATCTGGCAGGCCAGCCACCTGGACCAGTCGTACTACCTGTGCAGCGACGTCGACTTCTCGGGCGGGCCGACCAACCCGCCGCCCACGACGCCGCCGCCGACCACTCCCCCGCCCACGACGCCGCCGCCCACCACGCCGCCCCCGACGACCCCGCCGCCGACGACCCCGCCGCCGGCCGGGGCCTGCACGGCCGCCTACCGGGTCACCGGGCAGTGGGGTGGAGGCTTCCAGGGTGAGGTGACGGTGACCGCCGGCGGCGGGGCCGTCAAGGGCTGGTCCGCGACCTGGACCTACGCCGACGGCCAGCAGGTCACGTCGATGTGGAACGCGACCCTGACCACCAGCGGAACCAGGGTCGTCGCCCGCAACGCGGCCCACAACGGGGCGCTGGCCCCCGCGGCGAGCACCACGTTCGGCTTCCTCGGCTCGTGGTCCGGCACCAACAGCGTGCCGACGCTCACCTGCACGACCGTCGTCTGATCCGCACCGGAACCCCGGCCGGGGTCGCGTCCCACTCCCTCCGGGGCGCGCCCCCGGCCGGCCCGCGCACCGGCACCATCAGGCCGCTGTCGAGCTGCCCCACCGGTGGGACCGCCACCCGGCGGGCAGCCGCCCCGCCCCACGGGGCAGCTCGACAGGGCCGGAACGCGAACGACCGCCGCCCGCCCCGGTCACGTGGTGCGCCTGGTCCGGAACGCCGACCACCGCCGCCAGTCCACTCCGGCGACGTACGGCGTACGGCGTACGGCGTTCGACGGGCAGTCGCGCGTCAGACGAGGCAGTTGACGATGTCGGCCACCGAGCGGCGACGACCGGTGTAGAAGGGGATCTCCTCCCGGACGTGCCGGCGGGCGCCCGAGCCCCGCAGGTCGCGCATCAGGTCGACGATCCGGTGCAGCTCGTCGGCCTCGAACGCGAGCATCCACTCGTAGTCGCCGAGCGCGAACGAGGCGACCGTGTTGGCCCGCACGTCCGGGTAGCCGCGGGCCATCTTGCCGTGCTCGGCGAGCAGCTCGCGCCGCTCGGCGTCCGGCAGCAGGTACCACTCGTAGGAGCGGACGAACGGGTAGACGCAGACGTACGGGCGGGCCTCCTCGCCGGCCAGGAACGCCGGGATGTGGCTCTTGTTGAACTCCGCCGGCCGGTGCAGGGCCATCTGCGACCAGACCGGGGTGAGCGCCCGGCCCAGCGTGGTGCGGCGGAACCGCAGGTACGCGTCCTGGAGGTCGTCGCTGGAGGCGGAGTGCCACCAGATCATCAGGTCGGCGTCGGCGCGCAGCCCCGAGACGTCGTACGTGCCGCGGACGACCACGTCCTTGCCGGCCAGCTCCGCGAAGAGCGCCTCGACCTCGCCGGTGACGTTCTCGCGCAGCGACGGCAGCGGGCTGGTGGCCCGGTACACCGACCACATCGTGTAGCGGATGCTGTCGTTGAGCTCCCGCAGCCGGGCCGCGTTGGTCTGCTCGGTCATGTCCCCGATCCTCCCAGTGCTGTGATGATCTCCTCGGCCGCCGTCTCGCCGGAGCGGACGCAGACCGGGATGCCGACCCCGTCGTACCCGGCGCCGGCTAGGACCAGCGTCGGATGGCTCGCCCGCAGGGCCGCCCGCGCGGTGGACACCCGGTCGGCGTGACCCGGGGTGTACTGCGGCAGTGACCCGCCCCAGCGCTGCACGTGGCCGGCGACCGGTGCGGGCAGCGGCACGCCGAGCACCGCCGACAGCTCCCGGTGCACGGTGGCGGCCAGGTCCTCGTCGGTGCGCTGCACCTGCCGCTCCTCGCCGTAGCGGCCCACGGAGGCGCGGACGAGCGCCAGCCGGTCGGTCCGGCGCAGGTGACCCCACTTGGTGGTGAAGAAGGTCGACGCCTTGATCAGCAGACCCTCGGTGCTCGGCACCAGGAAGCCAGACAGCTCCGGCAGCTCCGGCTCGGGCAGCGCCAGGGTGACTAGCGCGACGCTGGCGTAGTCCAGCCCGCCGACGCCCTCGGCCACCTGCGGGGCCGGGCCGGCGAGCAGCCGGGCCGCCGGGCGGGCCGGCACGGCCAGCACCACGGCGTCGACGTCGACCGACTCCGGATCCCGGGTGGGGCCGACGGTCAGCCGCCACCCGGCCCCGGCCGGGGTCAGCTCGCGCACCGCCGCGCCCCGCCGGATCGTCGCTCCGCTGGCCGCCGCCGCGGCCTCGACCAGCGTGCTGAGCCCGCCGGCCAGGGTGCCGAAGACCGGCGCCCCCGGCGCGCGGGGGGCCGCAGCCTGCGCGGCACGCACCGCGCCCACCAGGGTGTGCTCCACCCGGGCGGCCCGGGCCAGCGCGGGCATGGTGGTGGTCAGGGAGAGGTCGTCGGCCCGGCCGGCATAGACGCCGCCGAGCATCGGGTCGACCAGCCGGTCGACCACCTCGTCGCCGAACCGGGCCCGGACCAGCGCGCCGACGGAGACGTCCTCGTCCGCGCCGAGCAGCGGACGGCCGGCGTCGACGTCGGCGTCCGCCGCCGGCCGCGCGACCGTGGCCACCCGCTCCAGGTCCCCGGGTACGCCGACCAGGGTGCCGCCGGGGATCGGGCGCAGCCCCCCGTCGACGACGAGCGCGGCCCGCCCGACGGTGGGGTGCACGATCCGCTCGCCCAGGCCGAGCCGGCGGACCAGGGCCACGGCGGCGGACTCGCCCCCGGCCGGGTCGCGCATCAGGAACGACTCGGCGCCGAACTCCACCGCCGAGCCGGCCAGCTCCCCGGTGCGCAGCTTGCCGCCGAGCGCGCCGGACTGCTCGTACACCGTGATCTCGGTGCCGGGGGCGCGGTCGCGCAACCGGACCGCGGCGGCCAGCCCGGCGATCCCGCCGCCGACCACCGCCACCCGCCACGGCGCCCGCATGCCGCTCAGCCCCGGTCGGCCGGCTGGGCGGACAGCTCGTGCACCAGGGCGACCACCCGGGTCAGCACGTCGGGGTCGGTCTCCGGCAGCACACCGTGCCCCAGGTTGAACACGTGCCCGGGCGCGGCCCGGCCCTGCTCCAGGATCCGCCGCACCTCGCCCTCGACCACCGGCCACGGCGCGAACAGCACGCACGGGTCGAGGTTGCCCTGCACCGCCCGGTCCGGCCCGATCCGCCGGGTCGCCGCGTCCAGCGGGGTACGCCAGTCGACGCCGACCACGTCGGCGCCGGCCTCGCCCATCGCGCCGAGCAGCTCGCCGGTGCCCACCCCGAAGTGGATCCGGGGCACGCCCGCGTCGGCCAGCCCGGCCAGCACGCCCGCCGAGTGCGGCAGCACGAAGCGGCGGTAGTCGGCCTCCGACAGCGCCCCGGCCCACGAGTCGAAGAGCTGCACCGCGGAGACCCCGGCGGCCACCTGGACCCGCAGGAACGCGAGCGTCACCTCGGCCAGCCGGGCGCAGAGCGCGTGCCACAGCTCCGGCTGGCCGTACATCATCGCCTTGGTCTTCGCGTGGGTACGCGACGGGCCGCCCTCGACCAGGTAGCTGGCCAGGGTGAACGGCGCGCCGGCGAAGCCGATCAGCGGGGTGTCGCCCAGCTCGGCGACGAGCATCCGGACCGCCTCGTCCACGTAGGAGACGTCGTCACGGGTGATCGGCCGGATCCGTTCCACGTCGGTCAGGGTGCGTACGGGCTCGGCGACCACCGGGCCCGTGCCGGGCACGATGTCCAGGTCCACCCCGGCGGCGGCGACCGGCACCACGATGTCGCTGAACAGGATCGCGGCGTCCACCCCGTGCCGGCGTACCGGCTGGAGGGTGATCTCGGTGACCAGGTCGGGGCGGCGGCAGGACTCCAGCATCGCCACGTTGGCCCGGATCTCGCGGTACTCCGGCAGCGACCGGCCGGCCTGGCGCATGAACCAGACGGGGGTGTGCGGGCCGGGCTGGCGCCGGCAGGCCCGGACGAAGGGCGAGTCGGCCGGTCCGCCGGGGCGGGGGTCTTCGTCTCGGGCGTCGGCGCCCGTCGTCGTGGTGGTCATCGCGGCCATCGTGCCACGGGGGACGCGGGCGGCAGCGGGCAGCGCCGCCTTTTGTGACGCCGGTCGGCCCGGCGGGGGGCGGGCGCCCGCGGGGCGTCCTCCAGGGGCAGTGGCACGACCGCCGCGTGGCCCGGCATCGGCGCGCCTCTCGGGCGGGTGGCCGACCGGCGGCATAGGCTGCCGGCATGGCCCCCCCCGATCGCGCTCCCGGAGACCTTCGCCCGCGCGGTCACCGGGCTGCGGTCCGCGGCGCCCCGGTCGGAGATCGTGCTGGAGGAGGTCGGCGCGCCGCAGCGACTCGCCCCGTACGCCTTCGCGCTCTCCGCCACCGTCCTGCGCGACGGCGAGGAGGTGGCCTCCGGGCGGCTGATCCTGCTGCACGACCCGGCCGGCCACGAGGCGTGGCAGGGCACCCTGCGGCTGGTCACCTACGTGACGGCGGAGCTGGAGGTCGACCTGGCCGCCGACCCGCTGCTGCCCGGGGTGGGCTGGACGTGGCTGACCGACGCGCTGGAGGCGCAGGACGCGGAGCACCGGGCGATCGGCGGCACGATCACCCAGACCATGTCGACCCGGTTCGGTGACCTGGCCGGGCCGCCCGCCGCCGCCGACATCGAGATCCGCGCCTCCTGGACGCCGGTCGACGACGACCTCGCCCCGCACCTGCTGGCCTGGTGCGCGCTGCTGGCCTCGACCGCCGGGCTCCCCCCGCCCGGGGTGACCGCGCTGTCGGAGCGTCGCCCCGCCGGCGCGGCCTGACCCCGCGACGGGTCACCTCACAGGTACTTCTCGGCCTCGTTGCAGACCTTGTCCATGCCCTGGATAGCCTTGTCGTAGGCCGCCTTGTTGCCGTTCGCCGCCGCGGCGAGCGCGGTGGTGAGCTTGTCGAGGCAGCTGGCGATGACCTTCTTCTGCCGGGCCTGCTCGTCCCGGTCGTTGCGGGTGCCGGTGAGGTCCTGCTCGGTGTCGCCGAGCTTGTCCCGGACCGCCTGGAGGTCGGTCTTGAGCTTCTCGATCTCCTTGCCGTTCGCCGCGATGGTGCCGTCGCGCTGGCTGACCTCGCTGGCCATCTTCTTCTCGGTCCGGTCCAGCTCGTTGGTGGTCGACACGAACAGGCCGGTCATCACCCCGCCCAGGACGAAGAGCAGCCCGGCCACGACGGCCAGGATCAGCACCTTGTGGCTCTTGCCGGGGCCGCCCGGCGCGGGGCCGCCGAAGGGCGGGGCGGAGCCGGGCGGGGCGGACATCGGCTGCCCGTACGCCGGCCCGGAGGCCGGGGGGACGGACATCGGCTGCCCGAAGGCCGGCCCGCCGGAGACCTGGCCGGCGTGCGGCGACGCGCTGCCGGAGGCGTAGCCGGGCGACGCGCTGCCCGGGGCGTAGCCGGGCGACGCCGGCGGGGCGGACTGGGGGTAGCCGCCGGACGGGGCCGGGTTGTACTGCTGCGGCGCCGGGGAGTGCTGCTGGCCGGCGTCCGGCTGTTCGGGCGTGTACGGGCGCGCGCTGCCGTAGGTGGTGCCGTGCGGGGCGCCGCCCGACGGCGGCTGACCGGGCGCGGCCGGCGGGTACGGCGGGTAGCCCTCCGGCCCGGTCGGTGGCTGGGACATGTCGTTCTTCCTCCACGTGTACTGGTCCGCGCGGCATGCTCCGCCGGGCCGAGGGGGGTTGGGCGCTGACGGGGTCAGCAGATCTTGAAACCGTCGCAGGCGACCTTGATCGGTACGGCGAGACCGATCCCCTCGGCGTTGCGGGCCTTGGCGGTGGCGATGCCGACGACCTGCTTGCTGCCGTTGATGACCGGGCCGCCCGAGTTGCCGGGGTTGATCGGGGCGTCGAACTGGATGACCGGGCCCTCGCCACCGCCGGCCTCGCGGAAGGCGCTCACCACGCCGGTGGTGACGCTGTCCTCCAGGCCGAGCGGCGCGCCGACGACCACGATCTGCTGGCCGGACTTCACGGCGGCGGGCGCGGCGACCAGGCCGGTGAACTTGCCGTTGGTCCGCAGGTGGGCGACGTCGTTGGCCTCGTCGACGCGCACGATGGTCGCCGGGAAGCGCTGGTCGGTGCGCTCCAGGAAGACCTCCCGCTCGCCGGTCTGCCAGAGCGCGTCCACGACGTGGTAGTTGGTGAACAGGTTGGTGCCCCCGCCCGCGGCCGGCTTGCCGATCGCGAACGCGGTGCCGGTGGAGTTGCCGGCCCGGACCCGGAACACGCTGGGCAGCACGGCGCTGGCCACGGCCTCCGGGTTGAACGCGGCGCCGGCCTGCTTCTCCAGCGCCCCCGCCCGGGACTCCAGGCCGTCGAGCCGGGTGCCGTCGGCCGCCTGCGCCGCCGCCATCCTGCCGTCGGTGTCGCCCAGCCGGTTCGAGAGCCGGTTGATCTGGTACGCCTGCACGCCCGTCACGACGGCCAGCAGGCCGGCGAGCACGAGCGCGGTGATGGTGAGCCCGCGCCCCTTCGTCGCCGGGGCGGGCCCGGCGGGGTACGGCTGGCCCGGCCCGGAGCCCTGGGGGTGGCCGTGGGCGGGCGGCTGGCCGGGGACGCCCGGCGGCGTCGAACCGGACGCGGGGGGCCAGCCGGGCCCGGGGGTGGCACCGGGCGGCGGCGTCGACGGGCCCGGGGCGGTGGACGGAGTGCCGCCGTGCCCCCAGCCGCCGGCAGCGGGTGCGGCGGCCGGGGCCGGCGCGTTGGCGGGGGCCACGCCCCACTGGCCCGGCTGCGACGGCGGCGACCAGGCGGGCCGGGGGGACGGGCCGGCCGCGGGCTGCCCGGGGGCGCCCGGCGGCAGGTACGCGGAGCCGGCCGGCTCGATCCGGGGCGGCAGTGGCCCGGGACGGGCCGTCCCCGGCGGGAACGCGCCGTCGCCCGGTCCCGCCGGGCCCCTGTCCGCCGACCCGTAGCCAGCAGTCATGATCGCCTTGCCCTCCCCGTAGACGCCCCGCTCCGTTCACGGGACCCTGATGATGCCGTACCCGCGCAACGGCCCGATGGACCGTACCTGCGTCAACGGGCTTTGTCTTCCCCTATGTCCGGCCTCCGGAAGGACATCCGGCGGTCGCCCGGCGACACACACCGGACCGGCTTCACCCACCGCGTCGCGTCGCGCACTAGGGTTGTCAGGTGACCGACGAACCACCCCTGCGCCGTCGGCCCGCCGAAAGCCGTACGGGAATCGATGCGCACCACCCGCCGTCGGCCCGACCGGAGCCGGAGGCCGCGGGGACCGAACCGACCGCCGACGGGCCCGTTCCGCTGACCGCCCCGCGCGAGGGCACACCTGAGCCGGCGGCCACGCCCGGCGAGCTGGCCGACGTCGTGGCCCGCTTCGCCGCAGGCACCGGCCCCGTCGCCCTCGACGCCGAGCGCGCCTCGGGCTACCGCTACAGCCAGCGGGCCTATTTGGTGCAGCTGCGCCGGGCCGGTTCCGGCACGGCGCTGATCGACCCGCTGCCGCTGCCCGACCTGAGCGCCCTCGACACGGTGATCGGCGAGGCCGAGTGGGTGCTGCACGCCGCCAGCCAGGACCTGCCCTGCCTGGCCGAGCTGGGCCTGCGCCCGCGCCGGCTGTTCGACACCGAACTGGCCGCCCGGCTGGCCGGATTCGAGCGGGTCGGCCTGGCCGCGCTGACCGAGCAGCTACTCGGCTACAGCCTGGAGAAGCACCACTCGGCGGCCGACTGGTCGAGCCGCCCGCTGCCGGAGTCCTGGCTGACCTACGCCGCGCTCGACGTGGAGATGCTGGTCGACCTGCGCGACGCGCTCGACGAGGAGCTGACCCGGCAGGGCAAGTCCGCGTGGGCGGCGGAGGAGTTCGCCGCGCTGGTCCGCACCGGCGCCCGGCCGCCGAAGGCGCGCGCCGAGCCGTGGCGCCGCACGTCCGGCATCCACCGGGTGCGGGGGGCGCGGGCCCAGGCCCGCGTCCGTTCCCTCTGGTACGCGCGGGACCAGATCGCCGCCCGGCGGGACGCCGCCCCGGGGCGGGTGCTGCCGGACTCGGCCATCGTCGCGGCGGCGGAGCTGGATCCGAAGGACGAGAAGACCCTGCTCACCCTGCCCGGCTTCGGTGGTCGCTCGGTGCGCCGGCTGGCCCGCACCTGGCTGGCCGCGCTCGACGACGCGCGGCAACTGCCCGAGGACGCGCTGCCGGTCGCCCCGACGGTCGAGGGGCCCCCGCCGCCGCACCGCTGGGCGGAACGGGACCCGGTGGCGGCGGCCCGGCTGGCCCGCTGCCGGGAGGTGGTGGTCCGGATCGCCGGCGCGCACCAGCTGCCGCCGGAGAACCTGATCACCCCCGACTCGATCCGCCGGCTGGCCTGGGTACCCCCGGAGGAGGTCACGGAGGAGGCCGTCGCGGAGACCCTCCGGGGCTTCAACGCCCGCGAGTGGCAGATCACCCTGCTCCTTCCCGACCTCACGGAGGCCCTCACCGATCCACCCCTCGCCCCCTGACCCGGCGGTGTGGGGTGGGCCACACGGGGGCGGGTGCCAGCGATGGTTACTGGCGAGTAGCATCCGGAGGAACACGCCCGTGCCGGCGACCTTCGTCCGGTCCGTAGTGCCGCCTGCCGGCGCCGAGGCCGGATCAGGTCGAAGAGGAGGCTCAAGTGCCCCGTGAAGTTCGGGATGTCGTCTTCGTCGACGGCGTCCGTACCCCGTTCGGCAAGGCGGGTGGCATGTACGCCAACACCCGCGCCGACGACCTGGTGATCCGCTGCATCCGCGAGCTGCTGCGTCGTAACCCGCAGCTGCCGCCGGAGCGGGTCGAGGAGGTCGCGATCGCCGCCACCACCCAGATCGGCGACCAGGGCCTGACCATCGGCCGGACCGCCGCCCTGCTGGCGGGCCTGCCCAAGACCGTCCCCGGCTTCGCGATCGACCGGATGTGCGCCGGCGCCATGACCGCGGTGACCACCGTCGCCAGCGGCATCGCCATGGGCGCCTACGACGTCGCCATCGCCGGCGGCGTCGAGCACATGGGCCGCCACCCGATGGGCGAGGGCGTCGACCCCAACCCGCGGATCGTCGCCGAGAAGCTGGTCGACCCGTCGGCGCTGGTCATGGGCGCGACCGCGGAGAACCTGCACGACCGGGTCCCGCACATCACCAAGGAGCGCACCGACGCGTTCGCGCTCGCGTCGCAGCAGAAGACCGCCAAGGCGTACGCCAACGGCAAGCTCCAGGACGACCTGGTGTCCGTGGCGGTCCGCGACGAGGAGAACGCCTGGGGCCTGGCCACCGTCGACGAGGCTCCCCGGGACACCTCGCTGGAGAAGCTCGCCACCCTGAAGACCCCGTTCCGCCCGCACGGCAAGGTCACCGCGGGCAACGCGGCCGGCCTGAACGACGGCGCCACCGCCAGCCTGCTCGCCTCCGAGGACGTCGCCCGCGAGCTGGGCCTGCCGGTCGCCATGCGGCTGGTGTCGTTCGGCTTCGTCGGCGTCGAGCCCGAGGTGATGGGCGTCGGCCCCATCCCGTCGACCGAGAAGGCGCTGCGCCTCGCCGGCCTGACCATCGACGACATCGGCCTGTTCGAGCTGAACGAGGCGTTCGCCGTGCAGGTGCTCGCCTTCCTCGACCACTTCGGCATCGCCGACGACGACCCGCGGGTCAACCCGTGGGGCGGCGCGATCGCCATCGGTCACCCGCTCGCCTCCTCGGGCGTCCGGCTGATGACCCAGTTGGCCCGGCAGTTCGCCGAGCACCCCGAGGTCCGCTACGGCGTCACCGCCATGTGCATCGGCATCGGCATGGGCGGCACGGTCATCTGGGAGAACCCACACTGGGAGGGAGACAAGTGAGCGCGCTCGCCGCACCGAACGAGGTCGTCACCAGGGCGCTGCTGCGCCAGGTGAACGTACCGGGGCTGGACCGGCCGGCCGCCCTGATCACCCTGGACAACGGCTTCGACCACACCAAGCCCAACAGCTTCGGCCCGGGCGGCCTGACCAGCCTGGACGAGGCGATCACCGCCGCGCTGGCGGCCGACCCGGCCTTCGTCGCGGTCACCGGCAAGCCGTACGTCTTCTGCGTGGGCGCGGACATCACCAGCCTCCCGCAGCTCGCCGACCGCGAGCAGGCGCTGGAGATCGGGCGGCTCGGGCACCGGGTCTTCGCCCGGCTCAAGGACAGCGAGGTCCCGACCTTCGCCTTCGTCAACGGCGCGGCGATGGGCGGCGGCCTGGAGCTGGCGCTGCACTGCCACTACCGGACGCTCTCCGGCGGGGTGGCGGCGCTGGCGCTGCCCGAGGTCTTCCTCGGCCTGGTCCCCGGCTGGGGCGGCACGCAGCTGCTGCCGAACCTGATCGGCATCCCGGCGGCGACCCAGGTGATCATCCAGAACCCGCTCATGCAGAACAAGATGCTCAAGCCGAAGCAGGCCGCCGAGATGGGCATCGCGGACGTGCTGCTCGAGCCGGCGGACTTCCTGGAGCGGTCCCTGGAGTGGGCCGCCGGCGTCGTCCGGGGCGAGGTCACCGTGACCCGGCCCGAGGTCGACAGGGACATGTGGGCGGGCGTGCTCTACTTCGCCCGGCAGACCCTCGACCAGCGGCTGCACGGCGCGGTTCCGGCCGCGTACAAGGCGCTGGACCTGCTGGAGACCGCGAAGGACGCCGACTTCGCCACCGGCACCGCCGCCGAGGACGAGGCCCTCGCCGACCTGGTCTTCTCCGAGGAGCTGCGCAGCGGCCTCTACGCGTTCGACCTGGCGCAGCGGCGGGCCAAGCGGCCGGCCGGCGCGCCGGACAAGGGGCTGGCCCGCCCGGTCACCAAGGTGGGCATCGTCGGCGCCGGCCTGATGGCCAGCCAGCTCGCCCTGCTCTTCGCCCGCCGCCTCCAGGTGCCGGTCGTCATGACCGACCTGGACCAGGCCCGGGTGGACAAGGGCGTCGGCTACGTGCACACCCAGATCGAGAAGGCCGTCAGCAAGGGCCGGATGGACAAGGGCACGGCCGCCAAGCTGTACGGCCTGGTCAGCGGCGCGGCCAAGGCGGAGGCCTTCGCCGCGCCTCAGCCGGGCCAGCTCACGTCGTTCGCTGACTGTGACTTCGTCATCGAGGCCGTCTTCGAGGACCTGGCCGTCAAGAAGCAGGTCTGGGCCGAGCTGGAGAAGACCGTCAAGCCGGAGGCGGTGCTGGCCACCAACACCTCCTCCCTGTCGATCACGGCGATGGCCGAGGAACTGGAGCACCCCGAGCGGGTGGTCGGCTTCCACTTCTTCAACCCCGTCGCGGTGCTGCCGCTGCTGGAGATCGTCCGGGGCGAGCGGACGGACGACGCCACGCTCGCCACCGCGTTCGCGGTCGGCAAGCAGCTGAAGAAGTCCTCCGTGCTGGTCTCCGACGCCCCGGCGTTCGTGGTCAACCGGCTGCTCACCCGCTTCCTCGGCACTGTCTTCGCCGCCGTCGACGCGGGCACCCCGCTGGACGTGGCGAACAGCGCGCTGGACCCGCTCGGCCTGCCGATGCGCCCGCTTGCCCTGCTCCAGCTCGTCGGGCCGGCCGTCGCGTACCACGTGGGCGGCACCCTGCACGCCGCGTTCCCCGACCGCTTCGGCGTCAGCGAGAACCTCAAGCGGATCGCCGACTCCGGTCAGCCGATCGTCGTCGACGACCAGGTCAACGACGAGGTGGCCAAGCTGCTCGTGGTCGGCGACCAGCCGCTCACCGCCGAGCAGGTGCGCCAGAACGCGCTCGACGCGCTGGCGCAGGAGATCCGGCTCATGCTCGACGAGGGCGTCGTCGCCGAGGCGCAGGACATCGACCTGTGCATGATCCTCGGCGCGGGTTGGCCGTTCCACCTGGGCGGCATCACGCCGTACCTGGACCGGACCGGCACCTCGGAGCGGGTCACCGGCCGACGGTTCCTGCCGCACGGGGTGGCCAGCCTGCCCGGCTGATCCACACCGCCCCCCGCGTACGCGGTGGTTGCCCCGTCCAGCTTGGATGGAGGTGGCCACCGCGTTCGTCGTTGCGGCCGATACGGTCGGGGTCGGGACAGCGGTACCGTGCCGTGGCTGGCTACGATCACCCGTTCGCACCCTCGCCTGGAGCTGATCATGTCCCAACCGCCGGTCGATCCCTGGTCCGGGCAGCCGGAGCACGACACGCACTACGACTTTCCCCCGCCGCGGCCGGAGGGCTACCCGGCGCCGCCCGCCGACGGCTGGGGAAATCCGCCGGGCGGGCAGCCCCCGGCGGGCGGCGGCTGGCCCACCACACCGCACCCCGGCCCCCCGCAGGCGCAGCCGTACCCCGGCCCCACGTCGGCCCAGCCGTACCCCGGGCCGACGTCGGCCCAGCCGCACTCCGGGCCCCCGCAGAGCCAGCCGTACCCCGGCCCCACGTCGGCTCAGCCGCACCCCGGGCCCACGTCGGGCCAGCCGTACCCCACCCAGCCCTACGGCGGCTATCCCGCCACGCCGCAGGCGGGGTTCCCCACCAGCCCGTACGCCGGCTACCCGCCGTCCCCGCCCGGCGCGGGCCGACCGGCGAGGCCCCACCAGCTGGTGCTGACCCTGGGCCTGGTCGGGCTGCTGGTGCTCTGCCTCGGCGGGGGCGGCATCGCCTACCTCGCCTACGAAGGCGACCAGGGCGCCGATCCCCGGCCCACCCCGACCGCGTCCCCGACCGGGGCGGCGTCGAGCGCCACGCCGAGCGCCGCCACGTCGTCCGAGCCCGCCCCGTCGCCCGAGCCCAGCAACGCCCCGCAGATCCGGGTCGTCACGCCGGAGAGCCTCGGCAGCCGCCCGAAGAGCACCGAGCCGACCCTGCGCAAGGCCGCCGACGACATGGTCCGCGAGCTGCGGTCCTCGGTGCGCGGCGAGACCGGCGTCGCCGGCGCCTTCTACGGCAGCGCGGAGGAGCGGAACATGGTCATGGTGATCGCCGCCTCCTCCTTCGTGCTCAACCCGGAAGGGGAGCTCGACGACGCCATCAAGGGCATCTCGAAGGACCTGGCGGTCAAGCGGCTGACCGCGATCGCCCCCGGACCGCAGGGCGGCCTGGCCAAGTGCGGCGACGGCGAGTCCGCCGGCGTGCCGCTGGGCGTCTGCGCGTGGGCCGACCACGGCAGTGTCGGGCTCATCGTGATGTTCTTCTCCTCGTCGGCGGCGGCGGCGGCGGAGTTCGTCGCCATCCGCGGCCAGATCGAGCAGAAGTACTGACCGGCATCCGCCCGGTGCACGCCGCCGCCCGCAGTGGACGCGGGGCGTCGGGCGGGGCCGCACGGACCACCAGTCCCCTCGCGCAGACCCGGAGCTGACCGATGTCCTACCCACCCGCCAACTCCTACCCGCCGCCGGACGGCGGGGGCGGTCCGTACGGCTCGTACCCGCCCCAGCAACCCGGCGGGTACGGGCCCCCCGCACAGGCCGGCGGGTACGGACCACCGCCGCAGGCCGGCGGGTACGACCCGCTGCCCCCGCAGTCCGGCGGGTACGGACCGCCGCCGCAACCCGGCGCGTACGGGCCCCCGCCGCAGGCCGGTGGGTACCCGCCGCCGCAGGCCGGTGGGTTCGCCCAGCCGCCGCCCGGTGGCGTTGTGGGGGCACCCTACGGCGGCCCGCCGGTCGCGCGGAAGTCGAACGCCGGCAAGATAGTGCTGATCTCGCTCGCCGTGGTGCTGGTGCTCTGCCTGGGCGGCGCGGCGATCTTCGCCTTCGTCGTCAAGGACGAGGTCAAGGAGACCGTCGACGCCACCCGGATCCGGGTCGTCGCCCCGGCGACCCTCGCCGGGCGGCCCAAGGCGACCGACCCGGCCCTCCAGGCCGGCGCCCGGCAGCTCGAGGCGGAGCTCAACAAGGCGATCCCCGATGCCAGCAGCACCGTCGGCGGGTTCTACGGCACCCCCGCCGACAAGGATCTCGTGATGATCGCCGCCGCGTCCGGCCTGAACCCGAACCCGGCCAGGACGCTCGAGGACACCATCAGGGGCGCACTCACCAGCGACGTGCGGCTGGGCGAGATGAGTCCGGTGGACCCGGGCCCGCTCGGCGGCGAGGCCAAGTGCGGCGACGCCAAGGCGCAGGACGTGCCGCTCGGCGTCTGCGTGTGGAGCGACAAGGGCAGCGTCGGCATGGTCATCATCTACTTCAAGACGGGCCAGCAGGCCCACGCCGAGTTCGCCACCATCCGGGGGCAGGTCGAGCAGAAGTCCTGACCCGTACGGCAGCGGCGGGGGCCCGCCCACGACGGTGGACGGGCCCCGTCCGCGTCAGCCCGTCGTGGCGGCCCGCTCGGCGGCGCTGCGCAGCACGCAGAACTCGTTGCCCTCCGGGTCGGCGAGCACCACCCAGCCCGAGCCGTCGGCGCGGCGCTGGTCGGCGACCTGGGTGGCGCCGAGGGCCACCAGGCGCGCGACCTCCTCGTCCCGGGTGCGGTCCGTGGGCTCCAGGTCGAGGTGGAGGCGGTTCTTCACCTCCTTGCCCTCGGGCACCGCCACGAAGAGCACCTCCGGGCCACCCGGGGGCAGCAGCATGGCCTCCGGGTCGCCGGGGAGGTCGTCCGGCTGGCGGGAGCAGTCGAAGACCTGCCCCCAGAAGCCGGACAGCGCGTACGTGTCGCGGCAGTCGATGCTGATGTTGTGGATCCGTGCGCTCACGGGCGCACCTCCTCGCTGGTCGTGCCCGCCCGCTCCGCCGCGGCGCGGCCGGGCACCCGCGCGACCTCCCGGTTCCGGCCGGCCGGTCCGGGGCGGGCGTGCACCCGGTACCTGACCGCCCCGGCCCCGGGCCCCTGCGGGAAGAAGACGTTCGGGATGGCCCCGCCCGGCGGCGGCAGCACCGCCGGGTCGCCGGGGGCGTGCCCGGGCACCGCCGGCCGGAAGCCGGAGCGGGCATGGGTGTCGTGACAGTCGAAACTGACGTGGTGGATCCGTGGATACACAGGTTCCTTCGCTGAGGATGGAGGCGCCCCGCGTACGGGAGAGTCAGCCGGCGAGACGGGGCGCGGAGATCATGACGGTGAACATCGACGCACCCCCCTCCGGTCCTCGAGCTGACGCCATGATCCTTCCACCGGGCCCGCCCTCCCCGCAACCCCGGGGCGGCCCGTCACCGCCGGGCGACCGGCTCCTGGGCGGTGACGGCCGGGGCGGCCTCCGCCGCCGGCAGGGTCACCGTGACCTCCAGCCCGCCACCGGGCTGGGCGATCACCTTCACGGTGCCGCCGTGCGCGTCGCAGACCGCCCGGACGATGGAGAGCCCGAGGCCCGAGCCCCGCGCGCCGGTACGCTCCCGGCCGCCCCGCCGGAACGGCTCGAACAGGCCGGGCACGTCGGCCTGGTCCACCTCGAAGCCGGTGTTGCCCACCACCAGCCACGACCGGCACCCGTCCGAACCGGTGCGCACCCAGAGCCGGCCGTGCAGGTGGTTGTAGCGGATCGCGTTCTCGATCAGGTTGCCGGCCAGCCGGTCGAGCAGCCCGGGATCGCCGACGACCGGTGCGGACTCCAGCGAGGTCTGCACCCGCAGCTTGATCCGCTCCACCTCCCGGCGTACCGCCGACAGGGCGTTGGCGGTGCCGGCGGCGAGGTCGCACTCGGTGCGGCGGCCCAGCCGGCGGCCCGCCTGGGCCTCGCTGCGGGCGAGCACCAGCAGGGCGTCGACCAGCCCGTTCGCCCGCTCGGAGGCGTCCCGGACCACGGTCGCCATCCGGCGGTACTCGGCGGCGTCCGCGTCGTCGTCGCTGAGCGTCACGTCGATCTCGGTACGCATCACCGCGAGGGGGGTCCGCAGCTCGTGCGAGGCGTTGGCCACGAAGCGCTTCTGCGCCTCGAACGCGGCGGCGATGCGGTCCAGCATCTCGTCGAAGGTCTCCGCCAGCTCGGCCACCTCGTCGTCGGCGCCCGAGTAGCCGATCCGCTGGTCCAGGGTGGTCTCGCCCAACCGGCGGGCGGTGGCGGTGACCTGGTGCAGCGGGCGCAGCGCCCGACCGGCGACCGCGTACGCGCCGGCCACCCCGACGACGCTGATCGCCAGCAGCGCCACCAGGCCCTTGGCCAGCAGCTCCGCGCTGGCGGCGTCGACCAGTTGGCGCTGCCACTGCGCGGCGTCCAGCGACCGGCCGTCGGCCAGCACCACCGTGGTGCCGGGCAGCAGCTCGTCGGTCGGACGCAGCGCGTCGCGGACCAGCAGCCAGGCCAGCAGCACCAGGATCGCGCCCGCGCCGACCAGCAGCACCCCGTTGAGCAGGGTCAACCGCAGCCGCAGCGTGGGCCGCAGCAGGGCCCGCCGGGTCGCGGCGCCGGCCTTCGTCCGCGACTGCGGGGCTCGCAGGACCGGCTCACTCCTCGCGCTCACCGTGCCACCTTCGTTCGCGACTGCGGGGCTCGCAGGACCGGCTCACTCCTCGCGCTCATGCCGACGCCTCCGCCGTGCGGTAGCCCGCACCCACCACCGTCTCGATCAGCGGCGGGTCGCCGAGCTTCCTGCGCAGCGTCATCACGGTGACCCGGACGATCGTGGTGAACGGATCGGTGTTGGCGTCCCAGACCCGTTCCAGCAGCTCCTCGCTGGAGACCACCGCGCCGCGCGCCTTGAGCAGCTCGCAGAGCACACCGAACTCCTTGTTGGTCAGGTCGACCGGCTGGCCGCCCCGGGTGGCCACCCGGCGGGCCGGGTCGAGGACCAGATCGGCGAGTTCGAGCACCGGCGGCGCGGCCGGGGTGGCCCGGCGGCCGAGCGCCTGCACCCGGGCGACCAGCTCGTCGAAGGCGAACGGCTTCGGCAGGTAGTCGTCCGCGCCGAGCTGCAACCCCTCCACCCGGTCGGCGACGGTGCCGCTGGCGGTCAGCATCAGCACCCGGGTGAGCGTGCCGGAGGCGGCCAGCTCGGCGCAGATCTGGTCACCGTGCACGCCGGGCAGGTCCCGGTCCAGCACCACCACGTCGTACCGGGTGACGAACGCCATCTCGTGGCCGCTGTCGCCGTCGTAGGCGACATCCACCGCCATGCCCCGCTTGCGCAGCCCCCGCGCGATCGCGTCGGCGAGGTTGCGCTCGTCCTCGACCACCAGTACCCGCATCCCGGCCTCCTCGCGCCCCTGACCACCCACAACCTAGTGCCGGCGGCCAAACCGGGCCGCACCCGCCGTCCCGGTCCGACCCCGTTGCAGAAAACCTTCGTCGTACGCGATGCTCTTGGCGGCAACCTTCACGACGGACGGGAAGACGCATGACCGACGCGGCGCCGACGATCCGACGGGACGTCACCTACCGGGGCTTCCGCCTGCCCGGCGACGCCGGGCTGGGCAGCCTGTCCGGGCTGCACGCGGGCGGACGGGGCCTCGAACTGGCCGACCCGGTCGACCGGCTCGACCACACCGACGCCGACGGCCGCACCCGCCGGTACGCGGCCGGCAGCTGGACGTCCCCGCCGGTGCCGGTCGACTTCGCCGTGCGCGACGTGGTGCCCTCGTGGAACGGGGACACCCCGGGCGACTGCTGGCTGCGGGTGGAGTTGCGGGGCTGGCGCGACGACGCACCGGCCACCGGGTGGTACGTCCTCGCCGACTGGGCGGCCGACGACCACGCGATCCGCCGGACGTCCGTGCCCGGGCAGCGCGACGCCGACGCCCGGGTGGACACGGACACGCTGGTGGTGACGGGCGCGACCGTCACCGGCTGGCAGGTCCGGGTGACCCTGCTCCGGCCGGAGGACGCCGACGTGACCCCGGTGCTGCGCGCGGTCGGGGCGGTCGCCGCGGGCCCGCGCCCGACGCCCGCGGCCGGGCCGTCCCGGCCCACCGGAGAGGGCTCCCCGCCGGTGGGGGCCGGGCCCGCCCCGGTCGCCTGGGGCACGGTGCTGGAGGTGCCGCGCTACTCGCAGCGGCTGCACGCCGGCGCCCATCCGCAGTGGGGCGGCGGCGGAGACTCGTGGTGCAGCCCCACCTGCACCTCGATGGTGCTGGCGTTCTGGGACGCCGCCCCGGCCCCGGCCCGGTACGCCTGGGTGGACCCGACCGGCCCCCGCCCGGTGGTGGTGCACGCCGCGCGGCACTGCTACGACCACGCCTTCGCCGGGGCGGGGAACTGGCCGTTCAACACCGCGTACGCGGGCCTGCACGGTGTGGACGCCTTCGTCACCCGGCTGCGGTCGCTGACCGAGGCGGAGGCGTTCGTGGCCGCCGGCATCCCGCTGATCGTCTCCGCCGCGTTCCGGGTGGGCGAGGTGCCCGGGTTGGACTACGACACCGCCGGGCACCTGATGGTGCTGGTGGGCTTCACCGCGACGGGCGCGCCGGTGCTCAACGACCCGTACGCCCCCGACGACGACGCGGTGCGCCGGACCGTCGACCGGGACCGGTTCGAGGCCGCCTGGCAGGGTGGCAGCGGCGGGGTGGCGTACGTGCTCCGGCCGCCCGGCGTGCCGCTCCCCCCGGCGCCGGAGCAGCCCAACTGGTGACCCCGGCACCGGTCGCCACGCGGCGGGCTCAGTCGCGGTAGCGCCACACGCCGAACTCGCCGGTGCGCAGCCGGCACACCACGGTGTCGGCCCGGCCGCGGCAGTCCCCGGAGGCGTCGCGGAGCACGTCCAGCACCCGGGCCCGGCCCGCGGCCACGTCCAGCTCGGCCACCGCCAGCCCGCCACCGGCGACGGCCGGCCGCACGGCCAGGAGCCGTTCGTCGGCGTACCTGGGCAGCAGCTGCCAGCTGCCCAGGTCGGCCACCTCCCGACCGGTCGCCGCGTCGAGCACGCCCAACCGTTCGCCGCCGCCGCCGGGCCCGATCGCCAGGAGCCGGCCGCCCCGTGCCGACAACGCCCCGAGCCACCGCTCGCCGATCCACCGGAGCGCGCCGGTGGCCGGGTCGAGCGCGACGAGCCTGTTCCCTCCGGGCACGCACAACAGCTCGCCGCACTCGTTGATGTGCTCCACCATGGGGACGCGCGCCTCCCACCGCCGCCCCAGCCCGTCCAGCCCGTAGGCGGTCACCGCGCCCGCGGGCGGCCGGACGACAAGCAACAGGTCGTGCGTCACCACCGCGTGCCCGGACGCCTCGCCGAGGCCCAGGTCCGCCGCGTGCACCAGGGCGCCGGAGCGGGGGTCGCGCACCTCGACCCGCCCCTTCGCGGGGGCCAGCACGATCCACTCGACCCGCCCGTTGCGCAGGGCGTACGTCGCGGCCTCGGGCGGCGTCGGCACCGACCAGAGCGCCCGGCCGGAGGCCGGATCGACCGACCGCACGGCGCCGCCCGCCACCCCGCCGGTCTGCATCAGCAGGGTTCCGGTCGGGTCCCACCAGGGGTAGCCGGGCTGCCGCCAGCGTTCGCGGCCCGTCCCGGCGTCGAGGGCGAGCGTCTGCCCGTCGTCCTGGTCTCCGGTGATCGAGAAGAGCACCGTCCCTGGCCCGGTCTGGACATGCCAGAACCGGCCCGCCGCCGGGACCCGGGTGCGCCACACGGGGGCGGGCGGGGCGTCGTCGGCCGGCGCCCGCTCGGGCAGCTCGTACGCCCGCACCTCGACGGTCCCCTCGGGCTCCCCCTCGGCCGGTTCGACGACGTAGAGCCGGTCGCCGTGCAGGAACGCCTCCGACCCGAGCCGGGCCGGCACGACGACCGCGATCCGTGCCGGCACCGGCGCGGCCGCCGCCACGGTGGCCACGAGGAACGCGAGCGCCAGCGCGACCCGCAGCGGGCGACCGACGGCGCGCGGCGGGCGGGGCGGCGGCGCCTCCCGACCCGGCTCGTCGCGCAGCTCGCCGAGGTCGATGAGCGTCACGTGGCGTCCTCCCCGTCACACCGTGGCCTCCGGCGGACCGGCAAATCGGCCGTGGGGGCACCGGCCCGGCAAAAGCGACGCCCGAGCGCCTGTACGATGGCGCGTCGTGGCTGTGCCGGTGGTAGACCCCTCGCTGAACTCCGTCTCCGAGCCCGTCGCGGCCGAGCCGACGCGCCGGCCCCGGCGCGGGCCATCCCGCGCCGACGTACTGGTCATCGGAGCCTATGTCCTGCTCGGCGTTCTCGTGTGCCTGAACTACTGGGCGGACGTGCAGAACCGGGTGTCGTCGCACCTGCCCACCGACCACAGCTGGTTCGAGTGGCTCTTCTCGCACGGTGCGTACTCGGTGCGGCACCTGGAGAACCCGCTGTTCACCGAGCGGCAGAACGCCCCGGACGGGGTGAACATGATGGCGAACACCTCGCTGCTCGGGGTGACGCTGCCGCTGGCGCCGCTGACCATGCTCCTCGGCCCGCAGGTCATGTACGCGCTCTACCTGGGCGGCGCGCTGGCCGCGACCGCCGGCACGTCGTACTGGATGCTGTCGCGGCACCTGGTGCGCTCCCGCGCGGCGGCCTTCGTCGGCGGCGCCTTCCTCGGCTTCGCGCCGGGCATCGTGCACCACGCCAACGGCCAGCCCAACTTCGTCTCGAACTTCCTGCTGCCGCTGATCGTGGTGCGGGTGCTCCGGCTAGGCGAGCCCGGCCGGTGGCGACGCAACGGGCTCGTGCTCGGCCTGCTGGTGGCGTACCAGATCTTCATCAACGAGGAGATGCTGCTGCTCACCGCGCTGGCCTGCCTGGTCGTCGTGGTCGCGTACGCGATCATGCGGCCGGCGCGGACGCGGGCGGTGGCGGGCACCTTCGCCGCCGCGCTCGGCGTGGGCGGCGGGCTGGCGTTGCTGCTGACGGCCTACCCGATCTGGTTCCAGTTCAACGGACCGCAGTCCTACCGGGGGTTGCAGGGCGGGGTGTTCCACAGCTGGGGCGAGGACCTGGCCGCCTTCGTCACCTTCGCCCGCGACACCGTGGCCGGCGACGAGGCGGTGGAGAAGACCATCGGGCTGACCGAGCAGAACACCTGGTTCGGCTGGCCGCTGGTGCTGCTGTCGCTGGTGGCGCTGGTGCTGCTGGTCCGCCGCTCGCTCGCCGCCCGGATCCTGGCGGTGCTGGTGGTGGTCTTCACGGTGGCCTCGATCGGCCCGAAGGTGCGGATCAACGGGGTGGAGACGGAGACGGACGGCCCCTGGGCCTACGTCTCCGACGACCTGCCGCTGGTCGAGATGATGATGCCGACCCGGCTGGCCCTGGTGGTGGCGGCGGCGCTCGGCGTGCTGCTCGCCCTGGCCTGGGACGCGGTCGCCGGCTACGGCCGCCGGCCGGTGCCGGCCCCCCGCGCCGGTGACGACGCCGCCGGGCCGCGCCGCCGCTGGCTGCGGCCGGTCGGGTACGCGGCCGTCGCGCTCGCCGTGCTGCCGCTGTTCCCGCGTCCGCTGCCCGCGCAGCCCGTCGACCCGCCGCCGCACTTCATCACCGCCGGCGGCTGGCGCCCGTACGTGCCGCAGGGCCGGACCCTGGTGCCGGTGCCGATCCCGAGCAACGTGCACGGCCTGCCCACGCTGCGCTGGAGCGCGCTGACGCAGCACGCGTTCCCGATCCCGGGCGGCTACTTCATCGGGCCGAACGAGCGGGGCGAGGGCGTCTTCGGCGCGCCGAACCGGCCGACCAGCACGCTCGTCTACTCCACCATGGACAAGAACGCGGTCCCCGCGCTGACCGACGAGAACCGCCGCCAGGCGGTCGAGGACCTGCGCTTCTGGCGCGCGTCCGTCGTCGTCCTCGGCGCGCATCCCCGCGAGGCGGTCCTGCGCGAGCTGATGACCGCGCTGATCGGCCCGCCCCAGCGCGTCGACGACGTGTGGCTCTGGGACGTCCGGCCGCTGGTCGGCTGAGCCGTCGTCCGACCGGCGGGCGCGCGGAGCCGGGACGTCAGCGGACCAGCGGGCGGACGTCCCAGACGTGGGCGCCGGCCACCTCCCGGCCGGGCCCGAGCAGGGCGTCGACCGTACGGCGCACCGGGTCGCCGTGGTGCAGTCCGCCCTGGACCACCACGGCGGCGCGCCAGTGCCGCAGGTCCTCGACCGCCTGCCGGCGGTGCTCGTCGGTGACCACCGGCACCTCGCCGGTCTCGGCCACCCGGCGCAGCAGCGCGGCGGTGGGGCGGTCCGGGGCTCCCCACCGGGCGGCCGCATCGTCGGCGGCCCGGGGGCCGATGAAGTAGCCGCCCGGAGCCGGGAAGGCCAGCCCGGTGCGGGCCGACCAGAGCATCGCCGGGCTGACCCCGGCACCGGTCACCGGCGGCACCGGAACCAGGGTCCGGCCCGGCGGGACGTGGGCCCTCCAGCCGCCCTCGGCCACGAACGCCGGCACGGGCCAGGCCGGCACGGTCCGGATCGGGGTGGGGGTCAGCGGCAGCAGCGCGGCGGCCACCGCCCCGCCCCAGAGCAGCCGCACCGGCACGCCGCCCGCCCGCGCTCCGGCCGCCGGCTGGGCGCGCAGCCGGTCCAGGGACAGGGCCAGCAGGATGCCCAGCACCGGGACGCAGACCAGCGGGAAGCGCGCCGGCACCGCGTGGTCGAGCAGCGGCAGCTCGGCGACCAGCCGGTACGGCCCGGGAATGCCGGTGGAGGTGCCGTCCAGGCGGACCTGCTCGCCCAGCGAGAGCAGCGCGAAGAGCAGCCCGCAGGCGGCCAGCGCGCGGACCAGCGGCCGGCGCCACAGCCAGATCACGATCACCACGGCGAGCACCAGCAGCCCCGGGCCGAAGAAGGAGTTCTCCTCGGTGGGGTTCGGCGCGAGCAGGCCGGGCAGGTGGTCGTCGCCGAGCACCGTCTGTCGCGCCGAGGCGGTGAACGACGCGGCGTCGAGCTGGTAGCCGTACGCGTGGAAGGGCATGCCCCGGTAGTGGCCCGGGCCGAAGAACTGGAACCACAGCGGGTACGCCAGCAGCGGCAGCGCCACCGCCACCCCGACCGCGAGGCGGCCGAGCAGCGCGGGCGCCAGCCGGCGCGCCGTCGCCCGGTCGGCCACCGCGTACGCCAGCGCGAACGTCCCGGCGGCGAGAACCAGGAAGACCAGCACCTCCTCGCCGAGGAAGAGCTGGTACGCCACGAGCAGCCCGAGCAGCGTGCCGTGCCGCCACACCCGGCGCGGGTCCGGATGGAACACCAGCGCCAGGATCACCGGCACCAGGAACTGCGCCGCCATGTGCAGGTGCGCCCCGGCCTGCGCGACCATGCCGGGGGCGAAGCCGCAGAAGAGCCCGCCGACGGCCGCCGCCGCCCGGGAGTCGACCAGCCGGCGGCGCAGCAGCGCGTACCAGGCGGTCGCGGTGCCGGCGAGGCAGCAGACCACGGCCACCAGGAACGCGACCTGGGAGCCGAAGAGCAGGGTGACCGGCGTCAGCGGCACGCCCAGGCCCAGCACCGAGGTGTTGGCCATCAGGTTGACCCCGTCCGGGGCGTTCAGCTGCGCGCTGTAGAGCGGGTTCTCCAGGCCCGTCACCGCCCCGGCCGCGCGGGCCAGCATCCACTCGAAGAGGATCTGGTCCCCCGCCTGGTGGAACAGCTGCCCCGGGCGACCCCACTGGCCGCAGGTCAGCAGCACCGCCAGGGCGAGGTAGCCGGCGACGACCAGCGCGTCCGGCGCGCGTACCGGCAGCCGGCGGGACCGCCGGGCGGGTGCCGCCTCGGCGGTGCCGGTCGCCGCCGGTGCGGTCATCAGGTCGGCTGGTCGGTCAGCGCCCGGACGTCCCAGACCCAGACGTCCAGCTCCCGGCGGCCGGGACCGACCAACTGCTCGACGGTGCGCCGCAGCTGCTCGGAGTGGTGCTGGCCGACCGGGAGCACCAGGATGGCCGCCCGCCAGTGCCGCAGCTCGTCGAGCGAGCGGCGGCGCTGCCGGTCGTCCAGCTTCGGGATGCGGCCGGTCGAGGCGACCTCCTCCAGCAGTCGCCCCATGCCGCTGGGCCGGCCGCCGAAGCGGCCGGGGTCGCCGGTGTTGCCGTTGCGCGGCGCCAGGAAGTAGCCGCCGGGGATCTTGAAGTCGAGGTTGGTGGAGGCGGCCCAGCGCATTCCGTGGGTGTGCCCCATGTTCGGCACCGGGATCGGCACCAGGGTCTGGTCCTCACCGACGTAGCCGCGCCACCGGTCGGCGGTGATGAAGTCCGGCACCGGCGGCCGGGAGGTCACATTCAGCGGCATCGGCGCGATCGGCAGCAGCGCGAGGACGAGCCCGGCCACGGTGAGCGTACGCAGCGTCCGCCGCTCGACCGGCAGCGTCCGGGAGCGCTCGACGGCGAGCGCCAGCAGGATACCCACCACCACGCTGGTGATCAGGCCGAACCGGGTGGGCACCACCGCGTCGAGCAGCGGCAGCCGGACCAGCCACTCCCAGGGCCCGGTGAACAGCTCGCGGTCCCACCAGGACACCCGCTCGCCGAGGGAGAGCACCGCGAAGAACGCCCCGGTCGCGGCGAGCGCCCGCACGAGCATCTCCCGGCGCAGCCAGGCCACGATGCCGACGGCGATCAGGGCGAGGCTCCAGCCGAAGAAGGCGTTCTCCTCCGAGTAGTTCGGCGCGAGGTTCACGTTCGCGCGTTCGTCGCCGCCGATCGTCGGCGAGCCGGGCGCGAAGAAGGCCGCGATGTCGTTGCCGTAGTCGCGCACCGCGTCGCTCAGGCCGTGGTACGCCATCGGCCCGGCGAACTGGACGTAGAGCGGGTACGCCAGCAGCGACCCGGCGAGCACCGTGCAGATCGCGAGGGCCTTGGCCAGCGGTCGCCACGCCGCCGACCAGAGCGCGGGCCGCTGGGCGAGCACGGCGAGCAGGAACACCCCGCAGGCGAGCGCCGTGAAGAGCAGGATCTCCTCGTTGATGAACGCCTGGGCGGTGACCATCAGGGCGAGCAGCACGCCGTCGCGCCACGGCCGTCGGGACCGGGTGATGACCAGCACCCGCCAGACGATGAACGGCAGCAGGAACTGCGAGATGATGTTGGGGTGCCAGTTGGCGTGCGACAGCATCGCCGGCGAGAACCCGCAGAACCAGCCGCCGACGGCCGCCGCCAGCGGGCTGCGCACGACGTGCCGGGAGAGCACGAAGTACCAGGCCGAGGCGGTGCCGGCGAGCGCGAGCGTGACCAGCACCACGAAGGTCACGGCCGGCCCGAAGAGCAACGTCACCGGCACCATCGGGATGCCCAGCGCGAGGATGGCCGTGTTGGCCATCAGGTTGACCCCGTCGGGGTAGTTGAACTGCTCGGTGAAGAACGGGAAATCGCCGTGCAGCACCACGCGTACCGAGTGGGCGAGGAAGAACTGCACCTGGGCCGGGTCGCTGCTGTAGAGCGAGGCCACCCGGCCGGCCGGGTCCACCCAGATCTGGCTGGTGACCCACACCGCGGCGAGCAGGAACAGGCCGAAGACCGTGAGGTCCTGCCGCCGCCGGGTCCACCGCCGCGGCCGGGCCGCGCCGCCCGCCCCGCCGGCCTCGCCGGAGGGGGCGGGGGCGTCGGTCGCTCCGGTGGCCACGGCCGCGCCGGGGGCGTCGGCCCCGTCGGCCCGGTCGGCCCCGCCCGGCGTACGGTCACCGGTGCCGTCGCCCACGGGCGGCGCCACGGGTTCGGACGCGGGGGCCGCGGCGGCGTCGGATTCCGACCAGGATTCGGCGCGGGTCTCGGCAGGCGTCACAGTCGGCGGAGTCTACCCGAGCGGGACATTCACCCTGAAACCACGGCAGTGTCCTCTGTGGTCGGCGTCGCCCACCGCCCGCGACCTGCGCACGGACGGTGGGCGAGGTGGCGCGTCCCGGTGATCCGACATCTCGTACTATGGCGCTTTCCGTTGAACGACGGCTGAGGCGATCGAGGGGGCGTACAGGTGGCTCCAGTCCGCCGGCGCGGCATCACGGCCACCGCTCTGCTGACCCTGCTGCTCACGGCGACCGCCTGCGGCCCGGTGGCCGACCGGCAGCCGGGCGACCTGCGGGTCGGCTACGACAGCCTGGACGGCGACCTGACGGTCTGGCCGCCACGCGGCACCCTGGCGGGCGACACCACCGTCCGGTCGGCCGTGACGGAGGCGGTACGCGACTGGCGGTCACCGGCCGACGACCGGGTGCACCTGCCCACGTCCGGGATCCTCTGGTCCGGCGAGGTCGGCGGTGCGCCGCTGGCCCTGGTCGCCGCGGACGTGCCCGGCGAGAGCGCCTCCTGGCTGCTCCAGGTCACCGCCGAGGGCGGCCGGTACGCGGTCACCCGCGCCGCCGAGTACACCGACCCCGGCTACCTCGTCTACTCCGACGTGCTCCCCGTGCACACCTCCGACGGGCGGCGCTACCTCACGTCGGGCCGGGTGCAGCGGCTGCTCGGGCCGGACGGCCGCGCCCTGCGGCACACCGACGGCCTCACCGAGCCGGTGGACGTGCCGGCCTGCCGGGCGGTGCCGGTGACCGCCACGCTCCGGGCCACCGAGGCGCTGCCCCGGGGCCGGGCCGCCGACCGGCTGCTGGACCTGGGCACCGGCACCACCGACCCGCGCTACCCCCTCGTCCGGGACGAGAGCGGCTCCGGCAAGCGGGCCCTCACGGGACTGGACACCTGCGCGCTCGCCGGCGAGGAGGGCCCGTTCGGCAGCGTCCCCCGGCGCATCGGCGACCGGGACGCGCCGCGCTCGGTGCCGTCGTCCTGGCCGATGACCAAGCTGACCGTACGCACCCTGGGCGAGGTCGCCCTCGGCGGCGGCGAGCCGGCGGAGCTGGAGCAGCTGAGCTGGGAGACGGCCGACGGCACGATGACCGCCGTGGTCTACCGCCCCGCCGACGGGGGCATGCCGGTGGTCTCCCCCGCCGACCGGGCCAACCCGTTGCAGACGTACACCCTGCCGGTGCCGGGGCAGCCGCTGGCCGTGCTGAGCTGGCGGCCGACCGCCGACAGCTCGCTGTCGACGCCGCCGGACACGCTGCGGCTGGTGGACCGGCCGGGGCTGGTCGTGGTGCCGATGCCGACCCGCTCGGAGACGTTCAGCCTCGCCGAGGCGGAGAAGACGCACTACCGCTCCCTCGGCGGTCGCTGACCAGGCAGGCGAGACGCCGACGGCGGGTGGCCCGGTCTCCCGGGGCACCCGCCGTCGGCGGTCGCAGGCTCAGTTCTGCGCGGTCGCGTCGTCGGCGGTGATCACCGGCTCGACCGGCTCGACGTCCAGCCGGGAGATCCAGCCGGTGACGTCGCGGGCCACGTCCTGCGCGGTCAGGCCGAGGTCGGCGAGGATCTGCGCGCGGGTGCCGTGCGGGTGCCAGTCGGCCGGTACGCCCAGGTCCTTCAGCGGCACCCGGACGTCGGCGTCCCGCATCGCCTGGGCGAGGGCGTCGCCGACGCCACCGACCCGGACGCCGTCCTCGACGGTGACCACGAGGCGGTGCCCGGCGGCCAGCTCGACCAGCTCGGCCGGGACCGGGCGGACCCAGCGCGGGTCGACCACGGTCACCCCGAAGCCCTGCCCGGCGACCCGGGTGGCGACCTCCATGCCCAGGTGGCCGAAGGAGCCGACCGCCACCAGCAGCACGTCCTTGCGCGCCGACTCGGCCAGCACGTCGACGGTGCCGACCCGGCGCACGGCCGGCAGGTCGGCGGCGACGGTGCCGGTCGGGAAGCGGACGATGGTGGGGCCGTCGTCGACGGCCACCGCCTCGCGCAGCTCCTCGCGCAGGGTGGCGGCGTCGCGAGGCGCGGCGATCCGCAGGCCCGGCACGACCCCGAAGACGGACATGTCCCACATGCCGTAGTGGCTGGGCCCGTCGGGGCCGGTGATGCCGGCCCGGTCCAGCACGAAGGTCACCGGCAGCCGGTGCATGGCCACGTCCAGCAGGACCTGGTCGAAGGCGCGGTTGAGGAACGTCGCGTAGACCGCCACCACGGGGTGCAGCCCGCCGAGGGCCAGGCCGGCGGCCGAGGTGGCCGCGTGCTGCTCGGCGATGCCCACGTCGTAGACCCGGTTCGGGTGCTTGCGGGCCAGCTTGGCGATGCCGGTCGGCTCGGCCATCGCGGCGGTGATGCCCACCACGTCGGGCCGCTCGTCGGCGATCGCGACCAGCTCGTCGGCGAAGACGTGGGTCCACTTCACCGACGGGGCGGCGACCAGCTTGCCGGTCTCGATGTCGAAGGCGCTGCCCGGGCCGTGCAGGCAGTCGGCCTCGTCCTCCTCGGCCGGGCGGTAGCCGTAGCCCTTGCGGGTGACGGCGTGCACGATCACCGGGCCGCCGAAGTTCTTCGCCGCGCGCAGCGCCGACTCGACCGCGGTCACGTCGTGCCCGTCGACCGGGCCGACGTACTTGATGCCGAGGTCCTCGAACATCGCCTGCGGGGCGACCGCGTCCTTGATGCCCCGCTTGACCGCGTGCAGCACCTCGTACATCGGCCTGCCGACCAGTGGCGTGGAGCCGAGCGCCTCCTTGACGGTGTCGAGCACCTTCTCGTAGCCGGGGTTGAGCCGCAGCGACGAGAGGTGGTCGGCGAGGCCGCCGATGGTCGGCGCGTAGGACCGCCCGTTGTCGTTGACCACGATCACCAGCGGGTTGCGGGCGGTGGCGATGTTGTTCAGCGCCTCCCAGCACATGCCGCCGGTGAGCGCGCCGTCGCCCACCACGGCGACCACGCTGCGCTGCTCGCCCCGCAGCGCGTACGCCTTGGCCAGGCCGTCCGCGTAGGACAGGGCGGTGGAGGCGTGCGAGTTCTCGATCAGGTCGTGCTCGCTCTCGGCCTGGCTCGGGTAGCCCGAGAGACCGCCGCGCTGGCGCAGCTTGTCGAAGCCGGTCTGCCGCCCGGTGAGGATCTTGTGCACGTACGCCTGGTGGCCGGTGTCGAACAGGAGCCGGTCGCGCGGGGAGTCGAAGACCCGGTGCATGGCCAGGGTGAGCTCGACCACGCCCAGGTTGGGGCCGACGTGCCCGCCGGTGCGCGAGACCTTGGCGATCAGGAAGTCCCGGATCTCGGCGGCGAGGACGTCCAACTCCTCGGCGGACATCCGCTTGACGTCCTGCGGACCCCGGACGGTGGCCAGCAGCCCGGTGTGGTGGACCGTGCCCTCTTCAACGCTCATGACGCAAGAGTCTATCGGCCGCCCGGTACTCCGCAGTCCGGCCCGGACGCCCGCCCGCCGACCGGGGGTGCTGAGCGCCTGGTCAGCACCCGGATGGCTCGCGGCCGGGCCGGGTGCCTGCGGGAGTCAGGCCGCGACCCGCAGCCGCCGGGGCGCCGGGACGGCCGGGGCGCCCCGGTACGCCGGCCCGGACGGGGTCCAGGAGCCCAGCACGGCGGCCCGGGCGGCGCCGGTCACCGAGGGCAGCGCGCCGGGCAGCCCGTGCCAGGAGAGCCAGCCCAGCAGCGCGAACGCGTACGCCTCCTTGGCCTGCGCGGGCACCCCCAGCTCGTCGGTGGTGCGCAGCCGCCAGCGCCCCGCCCCGAGGGCGGCCAGCCGGGCGGTCAGCGTGGGGTTGCGCACCCCACCGCCGGCCGCCACCACCTCCGCCACGCCGTGCCGGTCGCACTCTGCGGCCACCACCCGGGCGGTCAGCTCGGTCAGGGTGGCGAGCACGTCGTCGGCCGGCACCGGCTCGCCGAGGGCGGCCAGCCGGGCGTCCAGGTAGCCGGCGTGGAACAGCTCCTTGCCGGTCGACTTGGGCGGCGGCGCCGCGTAGTACGGCTCGGCGAGCAGGGCGTCGAGCAGGCCGGGGTGCACCCGACCGGCCGCCGCGCGGGCGCCGTCGAGGTCGCAGGGCCGCCCCAGGAGGCGGCGGGCCGCCGCGTCGAGCAGCGCGTTGGCGGGCCCGACGTCGTACCCGAGCACCGGCGCTCCCGGCGCGAGGACCGTGAGGTTGGCGATGCCGCCCAGGTTGAGCGCGGCGCGCGGGGCCGCGCCGTCGGCCGGGTCGAGCAGCAGCGCGTCGAACGCCGGGACCAGGGGCGCGCCCTGCCCGCCGGCGGCGACGTCCGCCGAGCGCAGGTCGCTGAGCACGGGTACGCCCACCCGGGCGGCCACCCGGGCCACCGCGCCCAGTTGCAGGGTGCCCCGGGCGCGCCCGCCGTCGACCCAGTGGAAGACCGTCTGCCCGGGCGAGACCACCGCGTCGACCGCGCCGCCGGCCAGCTCGACGCCGAGGGCCGCCGCCTGGGCGAAGACCTCGCCGAGGCGGTTGTCCAGCCGGCAGACCGCCTCGACGGTGGTGCTCCCGGGCGGCAGCAGCGCGCCGATCGCCTCGCGCAGCCCGTCGTCGTAGTCGAGGCCGCGGTGCCCCAGCGGGCGCAGCAGCAGCGTGTCCCCGTCGAGGGTGAACTCGGCGGCGGCCACGTCCACCCCGTCGTAGGAGGTCCCCGACATCAGCCCGACGATCTTCATCGCGTCAGGCTAGCGGGCAACTCCGTCGGGCGGCAGGAGCAGACCGACCAGCTCGACGTGCTGGGTCATCGGGAACAGGTCGAAGCCGCGCAGCGCGGCCAGCCGCCAGCCCAGCCCGGCGAAGGTGCGCACGTCGCGGGCGAAGGCGGCCGGGTCGCAGGCCACGTACGCCACCGCGCGCGGCCCGGCGGCCACCACGTCGCGCACCACCCGGGCGCCCGCGCCGGAGCGCGGCGGGTCGAGCACCACCACGTCGACCGGCCCGGTGATCCGGCGGCGGGCCAGCGCGGTCTCCACCCGGGCCGGCACGACCTCCACCCGGGGCAGGTCGCGCAGGTTCTCCCGGGCGGCGGCGACGCCCTGCGCCGCCGACTCGACCAGGGTGACGCGGCCCGCGTCGCCGACCCGGCCGGCGAGCGCGGCGGCGAAGAGCCCCGCCCCGCCGTAGAGGTCCCAGGCCCGCTCCCCCGGACGCGGGTCGACCAGCTCCAGCACGGCGTCGACCAGGGTGTCGGCGGCGGCCGGGTGGACCTGCCAGAACGACGACGCCGGCAGCGTCCACTCCCGGCCGGCCGCCACCTCGCGGACCCGGTCCGGGCCGCTCACCGTGCGGGGCACCCCCTCGGCGACGGCGGTCACGGCCACGTCGCCGCCGGTGGAGGCGACCGTCTCGACCGCGTCCGCGTCCGGCCAGCGCGTCCCGGTCGGGGCCAGCACGGGCAGCTCCCGGATCGCCGGGTGGGCGATCAGGCAGCGGTCGATCGGGACCACCTCGTGCGAGCGGTGCTTGAGCAGGCCCGCCCGGCCCGCCCCGTCGACGGCGTAGCGGACCCGCGAGCGCCAGCCCAGCGGCCCGCCGGGCAGCGCCTCGATCCGGACGCCCAGGGCGTCCAGCTCGGCGTCGGCGAGCCCGCCGAGGCGGGTTAGCTGCTCGCGCACCACCGCCGCCTTCCAGTCGAGCTGGGCGGCCGGGGCGACGTGTTGCAGGTCGCACCCGCCGCACCGGCCCGGCTTCGCGTACGGGCAGGGCTGCTCGACCCGGTCCGGCGCGGCGTCGAGCACGCGCACCGCGTCAGCCCGGACGAATCCCTTGTGCACCTCGGTGACCTCGGCGACCACCCGCTCGCCGGGCAGCGCGTGCCGGACGAAGACCACCTGGCCGTCCACCCGCGCGACGCAGTGCCCGCCGGGCGCCACCGCCCCGACGGTCAGCTCGACCCACTCGGCCTCCTCCAGCCCCCGGCCGTTCCCGTGCGCGGTCACCGTTCACCTCCACCACTCGGGCCGCTCTCGCCGGGCGGCGCGGACACGACGGGCGGGACGCTCGGCGGCAGGGTGCCGCGCGGCGCGACCCGGGGGCCGCGTGCCGGGCCCCGGGTCAGTGTGGCGTCCAGCCGGTCCAGGTCCTTGCCGGCGGTCGAGGCGAGCTGCCACGGCACGCTGGTCACCATCACCCCCGGTTCGAAGAGCAGCCGGCCCTTCAGGCGCAGCGCGCTCTGGTTGTGCAGCAGGTTCTCCCACCAGCGCCCCACCACGTACTCCGGGATGAAGACCGTGACCACGTCGCGCGGCGACTCCCGGCGGACGCCGGCCACGAAGTCCAGGATGGGGCGGGTGATCTCCCGGTACGGCGAGTCGACCACGGTCAGCGGGACGGGCAGGTCCCGCCGCTCCCACTCCGCCTGCAACTCCCGGGTGTCCTTCTCGTCGACGTTGACGGTCACCGCGGTCAGCGTGTCCGGCCGGGTGGCCCGGGCGTACGCGATGGCCCGCAGCGTCGGCTTGTGCAGCTTGCTGACCAGCACGACGGCGTGGTTGCGGGCGGGCAGCACGGCGCGGCCCTCGTCCGGCGGGGTCAGCTCGGCGGCGACCCGGTCGTAGTGCCGGCGGATGGCCAGCATCAGCACGTAGATCATCGCCATCGCGGCGATGGCGATCCACGCGCCGAGCAGGAACTTGGTGACGAGCACGATGACCAGCACCGCGCCGGTCATCGCCATGCCGAAGGTGTTGATCGCCCGGGACCGGAGCATCCGCCGGCGCGCCTGCGGGTCCCGCGTGGTCCGCAGGTGGCGGTTCCAGTGCCGGATCATGCCGGCCTGGGAGAGCGTGAACGACACGAACACGCCCACGATGTAGAGCTGGATGAGCCGGGTCACCTCGGCCTGGAAGCCGACGATCAGCACGATCGCGGCGACGGCCAGGAAGACGATGCCGTTGGAGAAGGCCAGCCGGTCGCCGCGGGTGTGCAGCTGCCGGGGCAGGTAGCGGTCCTGGGCGAGGATCGAGCCGAGCACCGGGAAGCCGTTGAACGCGGTGTTCGCGGCGAGGAAGAGGATCAGCGCGGTGACCCCGGCCACCACGAAGAGCAGCACCGAGCCGGAGCCGAAGACCGTCTCCCCGAGCTGGGTGGTGACGGTCTTCTGCACGTACCCCTCGGGGCCGGAGATGATCTGGAGCCTCGGGTCCTCGACGAACTGCAGGCCGGTGAGGCGGGACAGCCAGATGATGCCGACCAGCATGGCCACCGAGATGGTGCCGAGCAGCAGCAGCGTGGTGGCCGCGTTGCGGCTCTTCGGGGCCTTGAACGCCGGCACCCCGTTGGAGATCGCCTCCACCCCGGTCAGCGCCGCGCAGCCCGACGAGAAGGTGCGCAGCAGCAGGAAGACCAGGGCGAAGCCGGTGACGCTGTGCTCGGCCTGGATCTCCAGGCCGGCGCTGGGCGCGCGCAGGTCGTGGCCGAGCACGAAGACCCGGACCAGGCCGGTGAGCAGCATCCCGACCATGACGATGATGAAGCCGTAGGTGGGGATCGCGAAGGCCGTGCCGGACTCCCGCAGGCCGCGCAGGTTCACCGCGGTGAGCAGCACCACCGCGGTGACCGCGATCAGCACCTTGTGGGTGGCCACGAACGGCACCACCGAGCCCAGGTTGGCCACCCCGGAGGAGACCGAGACCGCGACCGTGAGCACGTAGTCGACCAGCAGCGCGCTGGCCACCGCGACCCCCGCCCGGGGACCGAGGTTGACCGTGGCCACCTCGTAGTCGCCGCCGCCGGAGGGGTAGGCGTGCACGTTCTGCCGGTAGCTGGCGACGACGGTGAGCATCACCACCACGACGGCCAGGGCGATCCACGGCGAGAAGAAGTACGCCGAGGCGCCGGCGATGGAGAGGGTCAGCAGGATCTCGTCGGGCGCGTACGCGACGCTGGAGAGCGCGTCGGACGCGAACACGGGCAGCGCGATGCGCTTGGGCAGAAGCGTGTGCTTCAGCCGGTCGGACCGGAACGGTCGACCGAGGAGCAGCCGCTTCAGCAGCGAGGTGGGTCTGGCCACAACCGCCAAGCGTACGACCACCCTGGTGGGCGTCGCGGGGTGGTCGATCGCGGCAGGGTGGACCGGCGGAGTACCGTCGGTCCGCGCCCGTGCCGGGAACGTGGCAGGCTCGCAGACGGCACGCTCACCGCCCGGGCGTTGCGCACCTTGAGGAGGGACGCGGTGCATGTCGTGATCATGGGTTGTGGCCGCGTCGGCTCGACCCTCGCCTACAGCCTGGAGTCCCGGGGGCACTCGGTCGCGGTCATCGACCAGGACGCCGACGCCTTCCGCCGGCTCGGCCCCGACTTCGCCGGGATCACCGTCACCGGCGCCGGCTTCGACGGGGAGGTGCTCCGGCAGGCCGGTATCGAGCGGGCGGACGCCTTCGCGGCCGTCTCCAGCGGCGACAACTCCAACATCATCTCCGCCCGGCTCGCCCGGGAGACGTTCGGCGTGTCCCGGGTCGCGGCACGGATCTACGACCAGCGCCGCGCGCAGGTCTACGAGCGGCTCGGCATCCCCACCGTGGCCACCGTCCGGTGGACCGCCGACCGGATGCTGCGGCACCTGGTGCCGGAGGGGAACGTGGAGATCTTCCGCGACCCGACGAGCACCGTGTCGATCATCGAGGTGCCGGTGCACAAGGACTGGGTCAGCCGGCCCGTACGCGCCCTGGAGGGGGCGACCGGGGCCCGGGTGGCGTACCTGATCCGTTTCGGCATCGGCACGCTGCCGACCCCGTCCAGCGTCGTCCAGGAGGGCGACCAGCTCTTCATGCTGGTCACCGACGACATGGCGGCGACGGTCACGTCGGTGGCGGCGGCGCCGCCGGAAGGAGGGCTGTGAGCATGCGCATCGCCATCGCCGGCGCGGGCAACGTGGGCCGCTCGATCGCCCAGGAGCTGATCGACAACGGCCACCAGGTGATGCTCATCGAGCGTCAGCCCAGGATGCTCCGGCCGGACCGGGTGCCGGCGGCCGACTGGGTGCTGGCCGACGCCTGCGAGCTGGCGAGCCTGGAGGAGGCCGACATCGCCGGCTGCGACGTGGTGGTCGCGGCCACCGGGGACGACAAGGTCAACCTGGTGGTCTCGCTGCTGGCCAAGACCGAGTTCGCGGTGCCCCGGGTGGTGGCCCGGGTCAACCGGGCCGAGAACGAGTGGCTCTTCACCGAGCAGTGGGGCGTCGACGTCGCGGTGAGCAAGCCGCGGGTGATGGCCGCCCTGGTCGAGGAGGCGGTCACCGTCGGCGACCTGGTCCGGCTGATGACCTTCCGGCAGGGCGAGGCGAACCTGGTGGAGATCACCCTGCCGCCGACCGCCCCGTACGTGGGCGAGCCGTTGCGCGCCGTCCCGCTGCCCCGCGACTCGGCGCTGGTGGCGATCCTGCGCGGCAAGCGGGTGCTGGTGCCCACCCCGGACGATTCGCTCGAGGCCGGCGACGAGCTGATCTTCGTGTGCACCGCGGAGGTCGAGGACGCGGTCCGCGCGGTGGTGCTCGGGGCGGACAGCGTCGAACGCACCCGCGAGCAGCGCTGAGCCTGCGGTTCGGCCGCCGGGTGGTGCGGGGGCGGCCTCAGCCGCCGGGCAGCGCCTCCGGCTCCGACTCCCGGGTCACCCGCCGGACCGTCCAGACCGTGATCAGCAGCAGCAGTACGTACGGCGGGTAGCCCAGCACCAGCCGCGCCACGCCGAGCGCCGTGTCCTGGTGGGCGAGGTAGAGCCCGGCCTGCACGCCCACCTTGGCCAGCCACACCACGCCCCAGAGCACGGTGAGCCCGGTGAAGGTCCGCACCAGGCGCGGGTCGTCGCGCCACTCCGAGCGGCCCTTGGCCACCAGCACCGACCAGATCCACCCCACGAGGGGCTGCCGGATGGCCGCCGAGACGAGCAGGGCCAGCCCGTAGCCGATGCCGTAGAGGATGCCGGGGAGGTAGAAGTCACGTTCGTCGCCGGTGCGCCAGGCGATCGCGGCGCCGACGGCGATGCCGAAGAGCCCGTTGACCGCGTGCCGGACCGGCCGGCGCTGCGCCAGCCGGAGCCCGGCGATCACGAGCGCCACCGCCACCGAGGCGATCACGGCGGGCCGCAGCTCACCGATGATGTTGGCCAGCACGAAGACGACCACCGGGATGCTGGACTCGACCAGCCCTCGCCAGCCGCCGAGCTGGTCGGCCATCTGCTCGGCGAGGGTGGGTAGCGGCTCCTCGCCCTGCGGGTCGCTCTCCGGCTGTGCCGCCCGGTGCTGTCCCGTCGTCATCGCACGCCTTCCGTCCGCCGCGGCCACCGGGTCACTTCGGCGGTTCCAGCTCGTAGTACGGGTTGTAGATCACCTTGCGGTCGTCCCGCACGGCCACCCGGCCGCGCGCGGTCAGGTGCCGGCCGGGCTCGATCCCGGCGATGTGCCGCCGGCCCAGCCAGACCAGGGTGACCACGTCGCTGCCGTCGTAGAGGTCCGCCTCCAGCGTGGGCAGGTTGGTCCGCGGGGTGTAGACGACCGTACGCAGCCGACCGGCCACCGAGACCAGCTGGCCCCGCGTGCACTGCCCGGCCGGGACACCGCCGTGCTCGGCGCTCTCCCGGCGCAGCTCCTGCGCCTCGATCTCCGCCTCGCTCGCGGTGAGCCGGCGCAGCATGCGGCGCAGCGGACCCCGGCCCTCGTCGGTCGACATGACCTCCGCGTCACCCTCTCCACGCTGGGCCGACGCGACGCCGGCACCCGGGACGACCCCGGCGGCGCCGGAACCGTCCCGCCAGCGTACGCCGACGGGGCCGGTCCCGGCGCGTCGTGACGGACGGTCAGGCCTCTCGGGGCGCGGGCGCGGGGTTGCCGTCGGCCGGCGCCCCCTCGACCGCCTGGTCGGCCACCTCGCGGGGCAGCCGCAGCGGCAGCGGCTCGCGCACCGGCTTGGCCTCCTGGCCCCGGTCGACCACCAGGCCGTCGAGGCACTCGGCCAGCGGGCCGGCGGCGGCCGGGTCGGTGGCCACCTCGCCCTGGTAGACGCCGCGGACCATCCAGCGCGGCCCGTCGATGCCGACGAACCGCAGGTCGGTCAGCCCGTCCGGGGTACGCACCCGGGCGTGCAGCTCGATGCCGTACTCGCCCTGGACCTCCTGGGCCGCCGCGCCGTCGTTGAACAGCGACTGGCGGATCTCCTCGCGCACCTCGTCCCAGATGCCCTCGGAGCGCGGCGCGGCGAAGACGCCGAGCTGGAGCGCGTTCGGACCGTGCACGAGCACGACCTGCTGGATCACGCCCTCCGGGTCGGCCTGCACCCGCACCTCGACGTCGCGCACCGCCGGGATGTGCAGGCTGCCCAGGTCGAGCCGCTGCACCCCCTCGGGCGCCTCGGAGATGTCGTACGGGCCGCGGGCCGGGGTCGACTCCTCGTGCGAGTCGAGGACCTCGGTCGTCCGCTCGTCACGGGCGTGCCGTCCGGCACTGTCCCGCTTCCGGGAGAAGATCACTGCGCCAACCCTCCGCTGTTCGGTCTCACCCTGCCACCTCTTCCGTCCGGCCGTCTGCCCGGTCCCGCTCTTCCCGTCGGGCGTCCGGCACGTCCGGCGTCCGCCGTCCGTCCGGTGCCTCCGGGGCCGCTGCCGGCCCGCCACCGGTGGGGGACGGCACCAGGCCGGCGTGGCCGCCCGTGGAGCCGTGCCCGCCGGTCCCGCGTCGGGACGCGGTCAGCTCGGCCGCCGGCCGGAAGTCCGCCCGCGCCACCCGCTGCACGACGAGCTGCGCGATCCGGTCGCCACGGGAGATCTTCGCCGGTGTCTTCCGATCATGGTTGATCAGGTTGACGAGGATCTCACCCCGGTAGCCGGCGTCGACCGTACCGGGCGCGTTGAGCACCGTCACGCCGAGTCTGGCCGCGAGCCCCGAACGGGGGTGGACGAGTCCCACGTAACCCTCGGGCAACGCGATCGCCACGCCGGTCGGGACCAGGGCGCGGCCGCCGGGTGGCAGCTCGACGTCCGCCGCCGCCACCAGGTCTGCCCCGGCATCGCCGGGATGGGCGTACGCCGGCAGCGGCAGCTCGGGGTCGAGCTGCCGTACGGGCACGGGTACGACGTCGGTCACGGTTCCCCTCTTCCGTCCGTTTTGCTGGGGTGACCCTGCCATCCTGCCGGTTCGGCCGCCCGCCGTGCGCCGTACCCTCGCAGGAGTGAGCCTGTCACCATCCTCGCCGTCCCCGGCGCCGCCCGCCGCGGCGCCCCCGCAGCACGCCGAGCGGCTCGGCCTGCCCTGGTGGCTGTGGCTGGGCGGGCTGGGCGGGGCCGCCCTGCTCGCCGTGGAGGTCTGGATGGGCGCGCCCGGCGTCCGCGCCTGGCTGCCCTTCGTGGTGCTGCTGCCGGCGACCGTCGCCGGCCTGGCCTGGCTCGGCCGGATCCGGATCGAGGTACGCGACGACGAACTGCGGGTGGACGACGCCCGGCTGCCGGTCCGGTTCGTCGCCGACGTCGTCCCGTTGGACGCCGCCGGCCGGCGTGAGGTGCTCGGGGTCGGCGCCGACCCGCTGGCGTTCGTGGTGCAGCGGCCCTGGATCCCCGGCGCCGTCCAGGTGGTCCTCGACGACCCGGCCGACCCCACCCCGTTCTGGGTGGTCAGCACCCGCCGCCCGGTCGAGCTGGCCGAGGCGCTCCTCGCCGCCCGCGACGCCGCCCGCCCCTGAGTCCGGCCGGCGCCCGGCCGCGCCCTCGCCTGCCCGGCACCGCCCCTCAGCGGTCGCCGGGGAGGGCGGGCGGGGTGCCCGGCAGGGCCGGGCTCCGGCGCCGCAGGTCGCTGCGGAGCTGGTCCGCCATCGTCCGGGTGGCCCGGCGGTTGAGGTAGCTGGCCACCGCCGCCCCGGTGAGGAAGGGCCCGAGGGTGGTCAGGTTGCGGCCGAAGCGCTTGAGCAGCGTGTCCCGCAGCTCCTTGCGCGCGGCGGTGCCCAGCACGGCGCTCACCCCGACGCCGGGCATCATCGGGTTGATCCCCCGCTGGCCGGCCCACGACTGCACCAGCGCGACCGCCCGCTGCGTGCCGCCGCTCGGCACCGGGGCCCCGTAGACCTCGTGCAGCTCGCCGATCAGCTTCAACTCGACCGCCACCACGGCGACCGTCTCGGCGGCCAGCAGGACCGGCGCGGAGAGCAGGGTCGGGGCGACCGTCCACTCGACCGCCGCCACTCCCCCGCCGGCGGCGCCGATGCCGGCCGTCGTCCGCGCGGCGTTGCGCACCAGCCGCTCGGCCAGCGCCTCGCCGTCCAGGCCGTCGAAGTGCCGGCGCAGGGTGGCCAGGTCGCGTACGGGCACGTGCGGGGCGACCTCGGCGACCGTGTCGACCATCCAGCGCACCGCGCTCTTCGGCTTGAACAGGTCGGTCAGCCCACGCGCCCGCGCCTGCCCCACGAGGCGGCCGAGCAGTTGCCGCCGGCGGGCCGGCTCGATGTCGTCGGCGGTCAGGGCCGCCACGGTGGCGCCCAGCTCGTCCGCGCCGCGCGCGGGCACGGCGTGGGCGTGATCGTCCCGCGCGCCGGGCTCGCCCGCGCCGTCGACCCGGCCCGGGTCCGCGCCGCGCGTGCCGCCGGACTCGCTCCGCTCGCTCATGGTGCGACCTCCCGAATGGACCGACGTCGACATGACGGTCACCCGTCAACGAGTCAAGCAGGTCCCCCGGGTGGCCGCACGGCGACTCGGGCAGCGGCGGCCCCGACGAGGGAGCCGCCGCTGGTGCGGACGCACGGTGTCAGACGCACTCGCGGCAGATGAGGTCGCCGTTGCGCTCGACCGCCAGCTGGCTGCGGTGGTGTACGAGGAAGCAGCGGGCGCACCGGAACTCGTCCTGCTGCATCGGCAGCACCTTGACCGTGAGTTCCTCGTCCGCCAGGTCGGCGCCGGGCAGCTCGAAGCTCTCGGCCACCTCGGCCTCGTCGACGTCCACGGCGCCCGATTGTGAGTCGACGCGTCGGGCCTTGAGCTCTTCCAGGCTGTCCTCGCCGAGGTCGACCTCGTCGCGACGCGGGGCGTCGTAGTCGGTGGCCATCGGTTTCACTCTCCCATATCGATGTTGTCGCTTCCGGTTGTAACGCCGGACGACGCTGTTTCGGTTCCGCTGGCCGGCCACCACTTGTGTCGGTCACCCGACCCGAAGACAGCACGGACGGAGGCATCCCGCAGGAACACCCGACGAGCGCGGAACCATACCCCCCCTTTAGGCGAGGCATGTATACCGCCCTCGTGGCTGAGATGTACGCCCCCGCACGCGAAGTTGTTCCCAATGTGACTCAGGCGACACGAAGATAGGGGTAGTACTACCCGGTTCCCGGATGGCGCGCCGGCATGTCCGGCTGTTTCCACGCGACGGCCGGACAACCGTTAACCTCAGCGGCGTACTCGACGGCCGGCGGGGCGGCCCGTCCACCGGCGGCCGCCACCACCCACCCACTGTCCGGGGAGCACCCTGATGAGCTTTGCGCGAGTGCGAGCACTCGTTGTCGTCGGCCTGCTGGCGGTGCTGGCCCTCGTCTTCGTGGTCGTCGCGCTGGTCCGCGACACCCAGAGCAGCGCCGGCCTCGCCGGAGGTTGCCCGGAGGGCTGGCCGATGGCCGACGTGACCCTGCGGGAATCCAAGGACGTCAAGATCAACGTCTACAACGCGACCGACGAGCCGGGTCGGGCCAACACCGTCGCGGACGACTTCCGCAACCGCAAGTTCCAGGTCAAGAAGGTCGGCAACGAGAAGAAGCAGATCGACGACATCGCGGTCCTGCGCTACGGCCCGAAGGGAGTCGGCTCGGCGCACCTGCTGCGGGCGTACTTCCTTGACAACGCCGAGTGGGACTACGACCCCAAGCGCACCGACGACGTCGTGGACGTGGTGCTCGGCAGCAGCTTCCAGCAGCTCGCCACCACCACCGAGGTCAACCAGTCCCTGGGCGACCTCGGCGCGCCGGTCGCGCCGGCCGAGTCCTGCCCGATGTCCGAGGACGACTGACCGCCGCCCGTGCCCCCGGTCCCGCCGGGGGCACGGCGCCGGCCGGTCAGGGACCGCCCGAGGCGTCCAGGTCAGCGAGGCGGTCGTGCAGCGGCTTGAACAGCGCCGCCGGCGCCGCGATCACCAGGTCGGGACCGGCCGGCAACCCGCCCAGCCCGGCGACCAGCAGCCCGGCCTCCGTGGCCACCAGGGCGCCGGCGGCCTGGTCCCAGGCCGCGAGCCCCTTCTCGTAGTAGGCGTCCACCCGCCCCTCCGCGGCCAGGCAGAGGTCCAGCGCGGCGGCGCCGAAGCGGCGGATGTCCCGGATGTGCGGGATCAGCTCGGCGACCACCCGGGCCTGGTGCGCCCGGCGCCCCGGGTCGTAGCCGAACCCCGTGGCGACCAGCGCCTGACCGAGATCGGTCTCCGTGGAGCAGCGCAGCCGCTCCCCGTCGCGCCAGGCGCCCCCGCCGGCGGTGGCCGTCCACTCCTCGCCGGTGCTGACGTTGCGCACCACCCCGGCGACGACCTCGCCGTCGACCTCGGCGGCGAGCGACACCGCGCAGTGCGGGATCCCGTAGAGGTAGTTAACGGTGCCGTCGATCGGGTCCACGATCCAGCGGACGCCGCCGGGGGCGACCGGGCCGGTCTCCCCCGCCCCGTACTCCTCGCCGAGGACGGCGTCGCCCGGCCGCAGCCGGCGCAGCGCGTCGACCACCTGCCGCTCGACCGCCCGGTCGGCGGCGGTCACCACGTCGGTGACCGTGCTCTTGGTGGCCGCCACCGACACGCCCTCGACCCGCATCCGGTACGCCGTGGCGGCCGCGTCCCGGGCCACCTCGACCGCGATCTCCAGCAGTTCCGCCGGCGCCGAGCGATCCATCGTTCGTCCCCTTCCCGCACGGCCGGGGTGTTCCGGGTCACGCGCGGTACCATCCTTACAAAGTCCACATCTACGTCGAATCGGCGGTCCCCGCCGCCGGTCCGCCGTGCGGCGAGGGATGATCGCCGCAGACGGCGTTACAATTCACCCCTGCCCACGCTGCGACGGACCGCCACGACCGGCCGGCCCGGGACACGGGGGTCCCTCAACCACATCGCCCGGCAAGGTGCCCCGCTCTGCGTCGGACGACCCGGCCGTGCTCGCTCTTCGCCTCCGGAAGGTCATTCGTGACAGAACCCCGCCAGACCGGCGCCGACGTTCGCTCGCTCACCGACACTCTGATCGCCCACGCGCAGAGCGCCGGCGGCCAGCTCACGTCGGCTCAGCTCGCGCGCACCGTCGAGTCCGCCGAGGTGACTCCGGCCCAGGCCAAGAAGATCCTGCGGGCGCTCTCCGAGGCGGGAGTGACCGTGGTGGTCGACGGCTCGGCGAGCACCCGCCGCCGCGTCGCCGCCGCCCGATCGGCCACCCCCGCGTCCCGGGCCACCACCGCCAAGACCACCAAGAAGGCCGTCGCGCCCGCCCCGAAGCAGGCGCCCGCCGCGGACGAGGCCCCGGCGCCCGCCCCGCGCAAGGCCGCCCCGCGCAAGGCCACCGGCACCACCGCCGAGGTGGCCGCCAAGGCCGCCGCGCCCGCGAAGGCGACCAAGTCGACCCGGGCCACCAAGGCGACGGTCGCGGCGGCCGGCGCCAAGCCGGCCAAGGCCGGCGGCAAGGCCAAGGGCGAGGGCGCCGAGGGCGACATCGACCCGGAGGAGCTCGCCGCCGCGATCGAGGACGTGGTCGTCGAGGAGCCGGCGGAGCTGACCCGCGCCGCCGAGACCGACGCCGCCAACTCGGCCAGCGACAACGACTTCGAGTGGGACGACGAGGAGTCCGAGGCGCTCAAGCAGGCGCGTCGCGACGCCGAGCTGACCGCCTCCGCCGACTCGGTCCGGGCCTACCTCAAGCAGATCGGCAAGGTCCCGCTGCTCAACGCCGAGCAGGAGGTGGAGCTGGCCAAGCGGATCGAGGCCGGCCTCTACGCCGCGGAGCGGCTGCGCGCGGCCGAGGAGGGCGAGGAGAAGCTCACCCGCGAGATGCAGCGGGACCTGGGCTGGATCTCGCGGGACGGCGAGCGCGCCAAGAACCACCTGCTGGAGGCCAACCTCCGGCTGGTCGTCTCGCTGGCCAAGCGCTACACCGGCCGCGGCATGGCCTTCCTCGACCTGATCCAGGAGGGCAACCTCGGCCTGATCCGCGCGGTCGAGAAGTTCGACTACACCAAGGGCTACAAGTTCTCCACGTACGCCACCTGGTGGATCCGGCAGGCGATCACCCGGGCCATGGCCGACCAGGCCCGCACCATCCGCATCCCGGTGCACATGGTCGAGGTCATCAACAAGCTCGGCCGCATCCAGCGCGAGCTGCTCCAGGACCTGGGCCGCGAGCCCACGCCGGAGGAGCTCGCCAAGGAGATGGACATCACACCGGAGAAGGTGCTGGAGATCCAGCAGTACGCCCGGGAGCCCATCTCGCTGGACCAGACCATCGGCGACGAGGGCGACAGCCAGCTCGGTGACTTCATCGAGGATTCCGAGGCCGTGGTCGCGGTCGACGCGGTGTCGTTCTCGCTCCTGCAGGACCAGCTCCAGCAGGTGCTGCAGACGTTGTCCGAGCGTGAGGCGGGTGTGGTACGCCTGCGCTTCGGCCTGACCGACGGCCAGCCGCGCACGCTGGACGAGATCGGCCAGGTCTACGGGGTGACCCGGGAGCGCATCCGGCAGATCGAGTCCAAGACGATGTCCAAGTTGCGTCACCCGTCGCGTTCGCAGGTGCTCCGGGACTACCTGGACTGATCGCGATCGTCAACCGAACGTGTCGTTTTGACCACCTGGCGTGCAACGTCGGAAGGTGATCGTTCGGTTGCACGATTGTGATCGTTGACGTGGCACCCTTGGTGCACGGCACACTGTCCCTGCCATGTGTGACCTCGGTCCCCCGCGGGCACACAGGGAAGGCAGCGCCGGGACAGGGTGTTGCACGATAGGTGAGCAAAGACCGAAGAGAGTGTTCATCGGTGACGACCAGAGGAGGAAGGCGATGACCCCGACCCTCACGCCGCCGCCCGAGACGGTGGCTCCCCCAGCCGCCGATGAACGGTGCGACCGCTGCAATGCTGCCGGCAAGCTCCGGATCACTCTGGCGGGTGGGAGCGAGCTGGTGTTCTGTGGGCACCACGCGAACAAGTACGCGGAGGATCTCGTGAAGATCACCGTGCGGTTCGCGACGGACCCGGAGTTCAGCTGGCGTGGCGCCGATCTGATGGCGAACTGATCCGCAGACCCACGACATAGCCGGCCGGAGGCCCCCTGAGGGGGCCTCCGGCCGGCTTTCGGCGTCTCTCCACCCGTCGCGCCCGATCCCGGGCACCGGCGACCGGTGGGCGGCCGTCAGAGGGTCTGCACGGTGGCGATGCGTTCCTCGAGCTGCTCGATGGTGGCCTGGGCGCTCGGCGGTCCGCCGCAGAGGCGACGCAGCTCCGCGTGGATCTTCCCGTGCGGCTGCCCCGTGCGATGGTGCCGGGCGGCCACGAGGGCGTTCAGTTGGCGGCGTAGGGCGACGCGGCGCTGGGCGGCACTCATCGGTGCCGGCGGCGCCGTGGGGGCCGCAGCGGCCGCCTCAGCCGGCCTGGCGGCCCGGCGCCGCTGGGCCGCGAGCTGCTCCTGCTGCCGCTTGGTCAGCAGCAGGGCCACCTGGTCGGCGGTGAGCAGCCCGGGCAGGCCCAGGTATTCCTCCTCCTCGGGAGTGCCGGCCTGGGCGGCGGTGCCGAACGAGGCGCCGTCGAAGATCACCTGGTCCAGCTCGGCCGTCGCGGAGAGCGCGGCGAACCGCTTCTCCAGCTCGCCGCTGGCCTGGTCGTCGCGCTGGGCGCGCTCCAGCAGGTCGTCGTCGAAGCCCTCGCGGTCCTTGGGCTTGCCGAGCACGTGGTCCCGCTCGGCCTCCATCTCGCTGGCCAGCCCGAGCAGGTGCGGCACGCTGGGCAGGAAGACCGACGCGGTCTCGCCGGGGCGGCGGGCGCGGACGAACCGGCCGATCGCCTGCGCGAAGTAGAGCGGCGTGCTGGCGCTGGTCGCGTACACGCCGACCGCCAGCCGGGGGATGTCGACGCCTTCGGAGACCATCCGGACCGCGACCAGCCAGCGCTGCTCGGACGCCGCGAACGTCGCGATCCGCGCCGAGGCGCCCACGTCGTCGGAGAGCACCACCGCCGCGCGCTCGCCGGTCACCTGCGCGATGAGCTTGGCGTACGAGCGGGCGGTCTGCTGGTCGCTGGCGATGATCAGCCCGCCGGCGTCGGGCATGCCCGCGTTGCGCAGCACGGTCAGCCGGGCGTCGGCGGCCCGCAGCACCTGCGGCATCCAGTCGCCCGCCGGGTCCAGCGCGGTACGCCACGCCTGCGCGACGAGGTCCTGGGTCATCGGCTCGCCGAGCCGCGCCGCCAGCTCCTCCCCCGCGTTGGTGCGCCACCGGGTCTCCCCGGAGTACGCCAGGAAGAGCACCGGCCGGACGACGCCGTCGCGCAGCGCGTCGGCGTAGCCGTAGACCGAGTCGGCGCGGGAGCGCAGCAGGCCGTCCCCGCCGCGCTCGTAGCTGACGAACGGGATCGGGTTGTCGTCGGAGCGGAACGGGGTCCCGGTGAGCATCAACCGGCGCTCGGCGCCCTCGAAGGCCGCCTTCACCCCGTCGCCCCAGGAGCGGCTGTCCCCCGCGTGGTGGATCTCGTCGAGGACGACCAGGGTGCGCCGGGTGAGGGTGCGCCGCTTGTGCACCTGCGGCGCCATGCCCACCTGCGCGTACGTCACGACGGCGCCGTGGAAGTCGGCGGAGGAGTGCAGGTCGGCGTTGCGGAAGGCGGCGTCGAGCTGGATGCCGACCCGGGCCGCCGCCTGCGCCCACTGGGTCTTCAGGTGCTCGGTCGGGGCCACCACCGTCACCGCCTCGACGGTGCCGTCGGCGAGCAGCTCGGCGGCGATCCGCAGGGCGAAGGTGGTCTTTCCGGCGCCGGGGGTGGCGACCGCCGTGAAGTCGGGGTCCCGCCGACGCAGGTACTCCACGAGTGCCTTGCGCTGCCATGCGCGCAGTGCCGGAAACGTCTCGATCGCCGGCAACCGGGCCGCCACGGGAAGCTCCTCTCCGACCGCCTGACGGCGGACCCCGGGCGAGGGCCACGGGTACCGCCGCCCATGAAAACGCCTCCGCGCAGATGGTGCCGCGAAGGCCGACTCAGCATAACCAGCGCGGGCCGTCCGACCCAGCCGACGCCACGCTGGTCACATCCGCCACGCGTGTCAGGGGTGCGTGCCGGGGGTTCCCGTACGTGGGGGACGCAGGGTCGCCACCGGCGCGGACCAGCGCCGCCGCAGCGCCACCAGGCGCAGCAGGAAGACCACCGCGGCCGCCGTGGTCAGCCAGGCGGCGTTGGCGTGTCCGAGGGCGTCCAGCAGCGCCACGAGGATCGAGCCGGCGAGCGCGGCGACGGCGTAGATCTCCCGCCGCAGCACCACCGGGATCTCGGCGGTGAGCAGGTCCCGCCCGAGGCCGCCGCCGATCGCGGTGAGCATGCCGATCACGCAGGCCCCCACCGCCGGCACCTGGGCGTCGAGGGCCTTGACCGTGCCGGTGACGGTGAACAGCGCCAGCCCGGCCGCGTCCAGCACCAGCACGGTGGTGCGCAGCCGGGCGAACTGGGGGTGCAGCCAGAAGACGGCGGCGGCGGTGACGGCGGCCGTGGCGGCGTACCGCCAGTCGCCGAAGGCCAGCGGCGGCGCCTCGTCGATCGCCAGGTCCCGGAAGATCCCGCCACCGAGCGCGGCCACGAAGCCGACGAAGACGACGCCGAAGAGGTCGAGCCGTTTGGCCACCGCCGCGGAGGCCCCGGAGGCGGCGAAGACCGCCACCCCGGTGAGGTCGGCGAGGAGCAGGGCGGTGGAGGTGGTCACCGGCGAAGGTTACGTGCGCGACCGGGAGGGTCGCCCACGCTCACTCGCCCCAAGAGTCGTAGATCTCCTTGCACTTCGGGCAGACCGGCGAGCCGGGCTTGGCGGCCTTGGTGACCGGGAAGGTCTCCCCGCACAGCGCGACGACGAAGGTGCCCATGACGGCACTCTCGGCGATCTTCTCCTTGCGCACGTAGTGGAACATCTCGGGACCGGTGTCGGCGTCCTTCAGCTCCGGACGCTCGAGAACCTCTGTGCTCACTTCTGCACCTCCGACCGTCAAGTCTGGCAGGTCACCCCCGCTCCGGTCCACTTCAGGTCGCCCGGACGGGGGCCGTACGGTGGTGACGTGACCGACTTTCACATCCGCTACGGCAGCGAGGTTGCCGACGCCCTGCGCGACGGGCGTCCCGTCGTCGCCCTGGAGAGCACCATCGTCTCGCACGGCCTGCCCCGGCCGGACAACCTCCGGGTGGCCCGCGAGATCGAGCAGGCCGTCCGCGACGCGGGTGCGGTCCCGGCGACCATCGGCATGGTCGGCGGGCGGCTGGTGGTGGGCCTGGACGACGCGGAGCTGACCCGGCTCGCCACCGTCGACGGGGTCGCCAAGCTCTCCGTACGCGATCTCGCCCTCGCCGCCGCGACCGGCGCGGACGGCGCCACGACCGTGGCCGCGACCAGCGCGGTGGCCGCCGCCGCCGGGATTCCGGTGTTCGCCACCGGCGGCCTCGGCGGGGTGCACCGGGAGGCGGCGCAGACCTTCGACGAGTCGGCCGACCTGGTCACCCTGGCCCGTACGCCGATCACGGTGGTCTGCGCCGGGGTCAAGTCGATCCTCGACGTGGGCGCGACCCTGGAGCGGCTGGAGACCCTCGGCGTCGGCGTGGTCGGCTTCCGGACCCGGCGTTTCCCCGGCTTCTTCATCACCGACGGCGGCTTCGACCTGGACTGGTCGCTGGACTCGGCCGAGCAGGTCGCGGACGTGCTGGTCGCCCGGGAGCAGCAGCGCGTGCACCACGGTGGCCTGATCGTGGCCAACCCGCTGCCGACCGACGAGCAGCTCGACCCGGAGTTGCACGACCGGACCCTCGCCGACGGGCTGGCCCTGCTGGAGCGCGACGGGGTGACCGGCAAGGCCGTGACGCCCTACCTGCTCGCGCACTTCCACTCGGCGACCGAGGGGGCGAGCCTGGCGGTGAACGTCCGGATCATCCTGCGCAACGCCGACCTCGCGGCCCGGATCGCCGTCGCCGCGGCCGCCCGCCGCGGCGGGGCATGACCGCGGGCCGCGTCCTCGTCGTCGGTGACCTGATCACCGACGTGGTGGCGGTGCTGGCCGGGCCGATGGCCACCGGATCGGACACGTCGGCGGCGATCCGGTTCAGCGGTGGCGGGCAGGCCGCCAACACCGCGGCCTGGCTCGCCGCGCAGGGCGTACCGGTCACGCTGGTCGGTGCCGTCGGCGACGACGACGCCGGGCGGGACCGGGTGGCCGAGTTGGAGCGCGCGGGGGTCGACTGCGCGACGCGGGTGTGCCCCGACCGCGCCACCGGGACGGTGATCGTGCTGGCCACGGCCGGGGAGCGGTCGATGGTCACCGAGCGGGGCGCGAACCTGCGGCTGGCCCCGGCCGACGTCGACGTGGCGCTGGCGGCGACGCCGGACGCGCGGCACCTGCACCTGTCCGGGTACACCCTGCTGGACGACGAGTCCCGACCGGCGGGGCTGCGGGCGTTGGCCGCCGCCCGCGAGCGCGGGCTCACCACCAGCGTCGACGCGGCCTCCGCGGCCCCGCTGCGGCGGGTCGGCGCGGCGGCCTTCCTGTCCTGGGTACGCGGGGTCGACCTGCTCCTGGTCAACGCCGACGAGGCCACGGTGCTGGCCGGAGGGCTGGACCCGGCGGCGCAGGGGCGGGCGCTGTCGGCCTCCGCCCGGCGGATCGTCGTCAAGCAGGGCGCGGCCGGGGCGGTCTGGGTGGACCGAAACGCCTCGGTGGCCGTGGCGCCGGCCCGCCGGGTGGCGGTGGTCGACGTCACGGGGGCCGGGGACGCGTTCGCGGCCGGGCTGCTGGCCGCCTGGCTCGACGGCGCGGAGCCGGCGGTGGCGCTGGGCCGCGCCGGCGACCTCGGCGCCCTCGCGGTCTCCCAGATCGGCGCCCGTCCCACCCCCTGACGGGAGGCGTCGGGTCGGGTCAGGGCTCGGCGTCGATGATCTTGTGGGGGCGCTCCTCGGCGGTGAGGCTCATCGGCGGGGTCTCGTCCCGGTGCCGCGGCTGGAACCGGTTGGCCAGCCGGTGCTGCTCCTTGGGCGGGCGGTCGTTGGCCAGCAGCACCGCCAGCCACGGGATGAGCACCATGCCCAGGGCCACCATCGGCAGCCAGAGCCAGAGCAGCGGGGCCTGCACGCCGACCAGGACGGCACCGACGATCACGCAGGCCACCCGGATCCCCATCATCAGCACGTAGCGCTTCTGACGGCTGGTGAGCTGGTCGTCCTGGCTGCGCGAGGCGTCGGTGATCAGGATCGGCTGGTACGCCTGACGCTTCACCACGGACCTCCTCGAGGGGGTTACGCCCCATCCTGTCACCTGCGGCGCGTGATCAGCGAAAATCGCTCGACTCAGCCTCGTGTTACGTGCGTGGTACGCTCGCGCCGTGGGCAGCAGGTTCAGCTTCACCGACGAGGCGTTGGCCAACCTGAGGGTCTACGACGTCACGCCCGGGGAAGTCTGGGAGGCGCTGCACAGCACCCGCCGGGTGATCCGGCACCTCGGCGACGACGTGATGGTCGTCTACGCCGCCGCCCGCCGGGGGCGCCGGTTGGCCGTGCTGCTCGCCGAGGCCGACGGCACCGACAACGACTGGGACATCCTCTCCGCCCGTGAGCTGAGCGACGTCGAGGCGAAGCGCTACGACGAGACCGTGCGGAGATCTCGCCGATGAGGAGGCGGTGACGATGAACCGTAACGACGCGACCAAGCAGTTCCACAGCGGCGGTGACCGGCTCGCGGAGCTGATCGACGCAAGCCAGCCGGTGGAGCTGCCCACCCCCGACACCGACGACCCCATGGTCAGCCGCTCGGTACGCCTGCCGCTGGAGACGTACGAACGGGTCCGCGCCGCCGCCGACGCTCGCGGCATCGGGGTCACCACGCTCATGCGGCAGTGGATCGAGGCCGGCCTGGCCGACCTCGACGACTCCGCCACGGTCTCCCTCGCCGACGTCCGGCGGGCGCTGGCCGCCCTCTCCCGGCCGACCGCCGCCTGACCCGCCCGGTCACGGCGCGGGGAACTCGCCCCCGCCGGTCCCGCCGTGCCCGAGCGGCGACGCGGCCTCCTCGGGCGGGCGTCCCCTGCTGCGCCAGGCGTCGGCGGACGCCACCCCCGCCAGCACCAGGGCGACCAGCGCCAGCGCCAGCATGGCCGGCCCCAGCGTGAGCGCCGGCGACAACAGGAGCAGCACCAGCAGGCCCGCGACCCGCGACCGGGACACCCGGCCGAAGATCTCGTACTCGAAGCGGGCCCGGGCCGCCAGGAAGATCGCCGGGCCGCCGACGACGAAGACCAGCCAGGTCGGGTCGGTCCGCCCGTGCGGGTGCGCGATCACCAGTTCGTAACCGACGGCGGTGCTCAGCACGCCGATCACGATGAACAGGTGGGTGCTGCCGGCGGAGGCGCCCAGCCGCCCGGGCGACCGGGCCACCCGCAGCGCCTCGGCGAGCAGGTGACCCGCCCGGTGGAAGTAGATCCGCCAGAGCAGCGCCGTGGTGGCGAAGGCGGTCGCGAAGGCGCCGGCCCGATCGGCGGTGAACTCCGCGCCGCTGTAGGTCAGCCCGATGACCAGGATGGTCTCCCCCAGCGAGATGAGGAAGATCTGCTGGTACCGGTCGGCCAGGTGCTCACCGGCGATCAGCCAGCCGGCGGTGCGCGCCGGCCCCAGCCGGGGCAACGGCCAGCCGAGCAGCAGGCCGGCGTAGTCGACGACCACGGCGAGCGTCCAGAGCGGCAGGCGCAACTCCTCCGGACCGAACGCCCCGGCCAGCCACGGCACGCCCCCCGCAGCGGCCCAGGCGAGAAGTCGCAGCGGGACCGTGCGGCGCGGGTGGCGACGCAGGGCCGTGGCGATGACCAGCGGCCGGACGAGCATCACCGCCAGGTACGCCAACACGAACGAGGGCGCCCGGTCCTCGAACGCCCGGGGCAGCGCCACGGCCATCACCATGGCGCCGAACATCGTCCCGACCACGACGAACTGGATCACCGGCTGATCCGGCTCGTACCGGCTGGTGACCCAGGTGGTGATCGACCAGAGTAGCCACAGGGCCAGGAAGAGCACGCCCGTGCGCCCGATCTCGGCGAGCAGCGTCCCGACGGAGCCGCCGGTGCCCTCGACGAGGCGCAGCGAGACCCGGGTCAGCGCGAAGACGAAGACCAGGTCGAAGAAGAGCTCCAGGAAGGTGGCCCGGGGCGAGCTGTCCTCCGGCCGCAGCAACCGCCCGCCGCGTTCGTCCGTCATCGGCTGCCCGTCGTCGCCATCCTGGCTACAACGACCGCCCCGACGGTGGGGTTGCGTCAGCCCCCGGCGGCCTTCGCCTTCGCCGCCACCTTCATCTGCTGCTTGTACTCGCGCACGAGGCGCAGCGAGTCCGCGTCGGTGACGTCGGCCACCGAACGGTGGGCGTCCGGGTCGCCGTAGCCGCCGGCCGCCTCCCGCCAGCCCGCCGGGGTGACCCCGAACCGCTTGCCGAGCAGCGCGAGGAAGATCTGCGCCTTCTGCGTCCCGAAGCCGGGCAGCTCGCCGATGCGGCGCAGCAGCTCCCGGCCGTCGGCCGCGTCGGACCAGAGCCGGGCGGCGTCGCCGTCGTACCGGTCGACGAGGGCCCGGCACACCTCCTGCACCCGGGCCGCCATCGCCTTCGGGAACCGGTGCAGCGCCGGCGGCCGGGCGAACAGGGCGACCAGGTCCTCCGGGTCGTGGTCGGCCAGCTCCCGGGCGTCCAGGTCGCGCCCGAGTCGCTGCGCCAGCACGTACGGCGAGGAGAACGCCTTCTCCATCGGCACCTGCTGGTCGAGGACCATGCCGAGGAGCAGCGCCAGCGGACTGCGCTCCAGCAGCCGGTTGGCCTCGGGGTCGATGGGCAGTGCGAGCGTCATGGCGACAATGCTGTCACCACCCGGACCGGCGGGTACCGGGACACGCACATCGGTCCCGGTACGGCGACACCCGCGCCGGACGTTCGCCCGGGTGGCCGCATGCCGGCGCCGGACACCAGGCAGGATGGCGACGTGGACGGACACGACATGTTGCTCTCCCCTGCCGGCGTCGAGGCGCTGCGGACCGCGCTGACCCGGGCCGGGTTCACCTCGAACGGCATCGCCACCCGGCTCGGCCCGCAGGCCACCGGTGGGGTGGCCCGCAACGACTTCCGGGCCGCGCTGCGCGCCACCGAGGACCGCGACCCGCTCGGCACCCTGATCCGGGTGTTCATCTGCGAGCAGACCGAGCCGGAGGCCGCCGTGGCCGCCGCGCTGGCGCCGCTGTCGCTGGACGAGGCGCTCGCCGGGGGCCTGGTCGAGCGGCACGGCGACGGGCTGCGGATGGGCGTGGACCTGGAGCCGTACGGGGACGACTGGTGGGTGCTCGCCGACGTGCCCGCCAGCGCCCGGCCCGGCCGTCCGCTGCACGCCGAGCACGTGCTCGGCATCGGCGGGGCCACGCAGACGCTGATCGGCGCGACCGTCCGCCGCCCCGTCGAGGCCGCGCTGGACCTGGGCACCGGGTCCGGCGTGCAGGCCCTGCACCTGGCCGGCCACGCGCGGCGGGTCACCGCCACCGACCTCTCGGCGCGGGCGCTGCGCTTCGCCGCCACCACCGCCGCACTCAACGGCCAGGACTGGGAACTGCTCCGCGGCGACATGGTCGCCCCCGTCGCCGGGCGGCGCTTCGACCTGGTGGTGAGCAACCCGCCGTTCGTGGTCGGCCCCGGCACCACCACGCACGTCTACCGCGACTCGGGGCGGGTCGGCGACGCGATCGGCGCGGAACTGGCCGCCGCCGCGTCCGGCCTGCTCACCGAGGGCGGCACCATGCAGTACCTGGCCAACTGGGTGCACGTCGCCGGGGAGGACTGGGGCGAGCGGGTGACCGGCTGGTTCGCCGGCACGGGGCTGGACGCCTGGGTCATCCAGCGCGAGGTGGCCGACCCGATGGCGTACGTCAACCTGTGGCTCACCGACGTCGGCGAGGCGGCCGACCCGCGCCGGATGGCGGACTGGCTGGACTGGTTCGACGCGCACAAGGTGGAGGCGGTCGGCTTCGGCATCGTCTCGCTGCGCCGCTCCGGCCACGACGACCCGGTCGTGCGGGTGGAGGACCTGCGCCAGCGGGTGGAGGCCCCGCTCGGCGACCGGGTCGGCGCGTGGTTCGACCGCCAGGACTGGCTCCGCGCCCGCGACACCGACGGACTGCTCGCCGCCCGCTTCCGGGCCGCCGACGGCCTCCAGCTGCGGCAGGAGGCCACCATGGGCGACGAGGGCTGGGCGGTGGACCGGCAGGTGCTGGCCATGCCGCACGGCCTGCGCTGGACCGAGGAGATCGACCCGCTCGTCCTGGCCCTGGTCGGCGGGGCCGACGGGCGACTGCCGCTGCGCGACCAGCTCGCCCTGCTCGCCGCCGCGCACGACGTGGCCCCCGGCGAGCTGGCCGAGGCGGCCGGGCCGATCGTCGCGCACCTCGTCGAGCGCGGCTTCATCGAGCCGGTCGCCGACTGATGCGGGCCGTGGTGCAGACCGTCGGCCGGGCCGCCGTGACGGTCGACGGCGAGGTGGTCGGCGCGATCGACGACGGGCTGCTGGTGCTGCTCGGGGTGACGCACACCGACACCGTCGAGACCGCCCGCACGATGGCCCGCAAGGTGCACGAGCTGCGGATCCTCGACGAGGAACGGTCCGCGGCGGACACCGGCGCGCCGATCCTGGTGGTCAGCCAGTTCACCCTCTACGGCGACGCCCGCAAGGGTCGCCGTCCGAGTTGGACGGCGGCCGCCCCGGCGGAGGTCGCCGAGCCCCTGGTGACGGCGGTCGTGGAGGCGCTGCGCACCCGGGGCGCGAAGGTGGAGACCGGCCGCTTCCGCGCCCACATGTTGGTCGAGAGCGTCAACGTCGGCCCCCGCACGGTGCTGCTCGAACTCTGACCGGCGCCGATGGCGGAGTCACGCCGTGGCGCAACCCCGCCGACGTCAACTGTTCCCGGGGGCGGAACGACGACGGTAGAACCATCGCATGCCAACCCCCTCACAGCCCTTCACCTGGGGTCGCGCGAGACGGCGGCTCACCGCCGCCGCGGCGGCGACCGGGATGGTCGCGGCCGGCCTCGCCGCGATCCAGTCGCCGGCGACGGCGGCCGCCCCGTCCCCCGCCGCCCAGGCCGCCACCCGGGACACCCACACGGTCACCCTGATCACCGGCGACGTGGTCACGGTGACCACCTTCGCCGACGGCAAGGCCACCGCCGACGTCGACCGGCCCGACGGCGCCACGGGAGGCGTCCGCGTCCGGCAGAGCGGCGACGACCTGTACGTCCTTCCCGACGAGGCCCTGCCGCTGCTGGACGGCGACAAGCTCGACCGGCGGCTGTTCAACGTCACCGACCTCATCGAGATGGGGTACGACGACGCGAGGACCCCGACGCTGCCGCTGATCGCGGCGTACACCCCGGCGACGGCGCGCTCGGGCAAGCCGACGGCACCGCGCGGGGCGAAGCTGGTCCGCGACCTGCCCAGCATCCGGGGGGCGGCGCTGACCACCGACAAGAAGCAGGCCCGGGCCTTCTGGTCCACCGTCGCGCCCGCCTCGGCCGCGGCGCCGGCCAGGGCCCTCGGCGGCGGGGTGGCGAAGCTCTGGCTGGACGGCCGGGTGACGGCCGCGCTGAAGGAGAGCGTGCCCCAGGTCGGCGCGCCCGCGGCGTGGGCCGCCGGGTACGACGGCAGCGGGGTGACGGTCGCGGTGCTCGACACCGGGATCGACCCCGGCCACCCCGACCTGGCCGGCCAGATCGACGACAAGGCCAGCTTCGTGCCGGGCGAGGACACCTCGGACGTGAACGGGCACGGCACCCACGTCGCCTCCACGATCGCCGGCACCGGCGCGGCCTCGGGCGGCGAGCACCGCGGCGTCGCCCCGGGCGCGGACCTGATCGTCGGCAAGGTGCTCGACAACAACGGGTACGGCCTGGACTCCTGGATCATCGCCGGCATGCAGTGGGCGGCCGAGTCCGGGGCCGACGTGGTCAGCATGAGCCTGGGCGACGGCTCGCTGACCGACGGCACCGACCCGATGGCTGCCGCCGTCGAGACGCTCTCGGCGCGGCACGGCACGCTCTTCGTCGTCGCCTCCGGCAACTCCGGCCCGCAGACCATCGGGTCCCCCGGCACCGCGCCCAGCGCGTTGACGGTCGGCGCGGTCGACAAGCAGGACACGCTGGCGGGCTTCTCCAGCACCGGCCCGCTGGCGCGCACCGGCGCGCTCAAGCCGGACCTCACCGCGCCCGGCGTCGGAATCGTCGCGGCCCGCTCGCAGCAGGCCGCCGGCGAGGGCGCGTACCAGAGCATGGACGGCACCTCGATGGCCACGCCGCACGTGTCCGGGGCCGCCGCGATCCTCGCCCAGAAGCACCCGGCCTGGTCCGGGCAGCAGCTCAAGGACGCGCTGACGAGCAGCGCCAAGGGCCTGGCCGACGAGTACCGGCCGTACCAGGTGGGCACCGGCCGGCTGGACGTGGCGGCGGCGGTGCGCGCCACCGTACGGGCCACCGGCTCGGCGTTCTTCGGCAACTTCGACTGGCCGCACGAGCCGACCGACGCCCCGGTCACCCGGTCGGTGACCTTCACCAACACCGGCACCACCGCCGTGACCCTCGACCTCGCCCTGACCGGCGGCGGCCCGTTCGCGCTGGGCGCCTCCTCGGTGACCGTGCCGGCGGGCGGCAGCGCCGACGTCGCGGTCACGGGCGACCCGCGCGGCGACGCCCACGGCGAGCTGACCGGCTACCTGGTCGGCACCGACGCCGCCACCGGGACGGCGGTCACCCGTACCGCGCTGGGCCTGCTCAAGGAGCCCGAGCGGCACGACCTGACGATCAAGCTCACCGGCCGGGACGGCAAGCCCGCCAGCGCGGCGGTGGTGGTGAACAGGGCCGGCGACCTCAACCCCTCGCAGTATCCGGTCACCGGCGAGCGGACGCTGCGGCTGCCGCCGGGTACCTACACGGTGGAGGCGGCGCTCGACGTGCCCGGCGAGCGGGCCGACCGCCTCGGGTTCGCCCTGCTGGTGGACCCGGAGACCGTGCTGGACCGCGACGCGCAGGTCGTGCTGGACGCGCGCCGGGCACGCCTGCTCGACACCGCCTCCCCGGAGCGGACCGAGGACCGGCAGCGCCGGCTGGACTACACGGTCGGGTACGACGAGGGCAACGACTTCCGCGCGGCGTACCAGCTGCCGGTGCGCTACGACGACCTGTACGTCCTGCCCACCGAGCCGATCCGCAGGGGCTCGTTCACCATGGCGGCGCGGTGGCGCAAGGGCGAGCCGATGCTGAGCCTGCGCGTCCCCGGCCAGCCCCCGATCGACGCCACGGTCCAGCCGGGCAGCACCGTCACCGCCGGCACCGAGACGCTTCGCCCGGTCCACGCCGGCACCGGCGCCCCGGGCGAGTACGCCGGCCTCGACGTCAAGGGCCGGGCCGTGGTGGTGACCCGCAACGACGCGGTGAGCCCGCCCGAGCGCGCCGCCGCCGCGGCGGCGGCCGGGGCGAAGCTGCTGCTGGTGGTCCACGACGGCGCCGGCATCCTCAACGAGTACGTCGGCGAGTCCCCCATCCCGGTCGCCACCGTGCACCGCGACGCCGGCAGGCAGCTGATCGCCGCAACCCGGGGCGGGCCGCGCAAGCTGACCGTCACCGGGGTCCCGTACGCCGGTTACGTCTACGACCTGGCCCGGGTCTGGCCCGGACAGGTGCCGGACCGGCCGCTCGTCTACCACCCCCGGCAGCGGGAGCTGGGCCGGATCGACGCCCGCTACCACGCCGCCGTGGACTCCCCCGGCGCCGGCTACCGGTACGACATGGTCTTCAGTCCCTCGTTCGGCTTCCAGGAGCCCGAGTCGCACCCGGGCACCCGCACCGAGTGGGTCACGCCCGACGTGGTCTGGCACGAGGTGCACGACCAGGGCGGGTGGACCGACACGGCCTACCTGAACACGTACGCCAGGGGCACCACGACCAGGCTGGACTGGTTCGCGCCGGCCGTCCGGCCGGCCTTCAGCCGGGCGTTCGGGGTGCGCAACAGCCGCTACCGGGACTACCTGACCCTCAACGTGCAGGCCTGGAGCCCGTCGGACGACGTGCTGGAGCACGGCGGCAACCTCGAATGGGGCTCGGTGCCGACCAACCTCAAGCTCTACCAGGGCGACAAGCTGGTGGGCGAGAACACGTGGAACGCCGACCTCCAGTGGACGCCGGTGCCCGCCGGCACGCTGCCGTACCGCCTGGTGCTGGACGCCTCGCGGCCGGCCGAGCGGTGGCGGCTCTCCACCCGCACGCACACCGAGTGGGACTTCGTCTCCGGCTCGAACGACGCCGACACCTTCGTGCCGTTCGCGCTGCTCCAGCTCGACTACGCGCTGGAGACCGACCTGCGCGGCGACGTCAGGGCGGGCACCCGCCAGCGGATCAGCGTCAAGGCCGGGCCGCAGCCGGGCGGCACCGGCACCGGCACGGTGACGTCGGTCACGCTGGACGTCTCCCACGACGACGGCGCCACCTGGCGGAAGGTGACCCTGCGTAAGGGCGAGGGCGACCGCTGGGACGGCTCACTCACGCTGCCGAAGCAGCCGGGCGGCTTCGTCTCGGTGCGCGCCAGCGCCACGACGGACGCCGGCTTCGGCATCCGGCAGGAACTCATCCGGGCGTACGGCCTGCGGTGAACTGGTTGGCGGGGCCCCGGGACGACGCCTGTCCCGGGGCCCTCCCCGAGGGCCGAAACGACCTTCCGGGCTGTTCAGGGCCGGTGGCGGTGTCCCATACTCTGCCTGCCGCGACGGGCAGGGGGAGGCAGCCACCGATGCTGGGCGTGCTGGGACTGGGACCGGAGGACGAGACGGTCTACGGCCTACTGGTCCGGCAGGCCCAGGCCGGTCGGGCCGAACTGGTCGACGCGCTGCGGATGCCCGCCGCGACGGTCGACGCGGCGCTGTCCCGGCTCACGGCGTTCGGCCTGGTCAAGGACGGCCCGGACGGGCAGTTCTCCGTGGCGCCGCCCGCCGTCGCGCTCGGGGCGCTGATCAGCGAGCAGCGGGGTGCCCTGCGTAGCGCGGAACTCGCGCTGGTCACGCTCGCCGAAGAGTACCGGTCGTCGATCGCAGGACGCACGATCGACGAGCTGATCGAGGTGGTCAGCGGGGTCGACGCCGTCCGGCACCGGTTCGCGCAGGTGCAGCACGCCGCCCGCACGGAGGTGCGCAGCTTCGTCACCACCCCGTTCATCGCCGTACCGCCGGGCACCAACGCGGTGGAGTCGGCGGCGGTCAACCAGGGGGTGCGCTTCCGGGTCGTGATCGACCGGCCGACGCTGGCCGAACCGGGGGTGGTCGCCGAGACGCTGGAGTCGCTGCGCGACGGCGTCCAGGTCCGGGTGGTCGACCACCTGCCGATCAAGCTGATCCTGGCCGACGCGGAGCTGGCCCTGGTGCCGTTGACCGCCACGCCCGGCGGCGAGCCCGGCGCGGTGCTGCTGCACCGCACCGGGCTGCTGGCGGCGATGGACGCGCTGTTCGAGATCGTGTGGCGGCACGCCCACCCGCTCGACTCGGCGGCGCTGACCGACCCCGCCGACGACCGGACCGCCACGCAGGCGGCCGACGGCCCGACCGAGCTGGATCGCAGGATCCTGGCGCTGCTGCTGGCCGGGCTCACCGACCCGGTCGTCGCCGCCCAGCTCGACCTGTCGTTGCGGACCCTCCAGCGGCGCCTGCGTCACCTGATGGACCTCGCGGGGGTGGAGACCCGGATGCAGCTCGGCTGGCACGCCGCGCGCCACGGCTGGGCCTGACCGCCCGGCGCGCACGGCGTCAGGAGAAGAGGCCGCGGCGCTGGAGCGACTGGCGGATCCAGCCGTCGAGCTGGGGGGTGAAGTCGGTGCGCTCGGCGGTGGCGTGGTCGACGGTGAAGCGACCGAAGGCGTCCCGGCCCTCGGTGAACAGACCGCCGCGCTTGTCCAGTTCCAGCACCACCTGGATCTGCTGGGGGTCGGTGACGAGGGTGACCTCCAGCTGGTTGATCGCCCCGGCGTACTGCGGCGCCGGGTAGAACTCGATCTCCTGGTAGAACGGCAGGCTCTGCCGCACGCCGTGGATGTGGCCCCGCTCCACGTCGGCCCGGGCGAACCGGAAGCCCAGCCGCAGGAACGCCTCCAGGATCTTCTGCTGGGACGGCAGCGGGTGCACCGCCACCGCGTCCAGGTCGCCCTTGTCGACTGCGCGGGCCACCTCCAGCTCCGTACGCAGCCCCATCGTCATCCCGTGCAGGTGCTGCCCGTACAGCTCGGTGAGCGGCGTCTCCCACGGCACGGCGAAGCGGAACGGGACGTCGTGGCGCTGCCCCGGGTCGAGCCGGAACGCACCGGTCGCGGCCTGCCGGTGGAATTCCTGCGTGGTCTCGTAGTCGTTGTCGCCGCTCTCGACCTCGACCCGGGTGACCAGGCCCAGGGCGACGTACGACACGTCGACGGGGTGGTCGCCGCCGGCCACGTGGATGACGCCCTCCAACTGGCCCCCGGGGCGGCAGTTCGGATTCGTCAGCACGGTTTCCACGGACGGGCCACCCACACCCATCGCCTGCATGAGCCGCTTGAAGACCACGACACCCTCCACAACCTGTTCGGTACGCCGATCTCGCCGGCGGGCCGGCCGTGCGGGCCGACCGCTGGCACGGTAACCGCCTGCGGCAACCAGCGCTCGGCGACGAGTCGGCCACGCTGAGCAGGGCATCGACGGAATTCGTGTCGGGTCCCCGATCGCCTCACTCCCGTTTCACGCCCCGCCCGCCAAGCTGTGTGTCACACCGGCACCACTGGGCCGGATCCAACGGCACAGACGTGGACACGGGGAGAAACTGAGATGGCCCTGCAGATGACGGAGCACCGGACGCGCCCGGCCGGCACCACCGAGGCCGCGAGCGGCACCGACACCCTGACCGACCTCGACGCCACCGACGAGCGCGGCGTCTCCACGGACCTGGTCCGGGCATACCTGAACGGGATCGGCCGGACGAAGCTGCTGACCGCCGCCCAGGAGGTCGACCTCGCCAAGCGGATCGAGGCCGGCCTGTTCGCCGAGGAGAAACTGGCGACCTGCACCCCCGTCTCGGCGGAGCTGCGGGCCGACCTGGAGCTGATCGTCGCCCAGGGCCGCGCCGCGAAGGACCACCTGCTGGAGGCGAACCTGCGCCTGGTCGTGAGCATCGCCAAGCGCTACACCGGCCGCGGCATGGCCTTCCTCGACCTGATCCAGGAGGGCAACCTCGGCCTGATCCGCGCGGTCGAGAAGTTCGACTACACCAAGGGCTACAAGTTCTCCACGTACGCCACCTGGTGGATCCGGCAGGCGATCACCCGGGCCATGGCCGACCAGGCCCGCACCATCCGCATCCCGGTGCACATGGTCGAGCAGGTCAACCGCATGGTCCGGGCCCGCCGCGAACTCTCCGTCTCGCTGGGCCGTGAGCCCACCGTGGCCGAGGTCGCCCGGGCCATGGACATCCCGGAGTTCCAGGTCATCGAGCTGATCTCGTACGACCGGGAGCCGGTGAGCCTCGACCAGGCGGTCGGTGAGGACGGCGAGAGCGCGCTCGGCGACTTCGTCGCCGCCGTCGACCCGAGCGCCGAGCCGGGCGACGCCGCCGCGCAGGGCGAGCTGCGCAACGAGGTGAGCATCGTGCTCTCCACCCTCTCCCAGCGGGAGCAGGCCGTGATCCGGCTCCGCTTCGGCCTCGACGACGGCCGGCAGCGCACCCTCGACGAGGTCGGTCGGGAGTTCGGCCTGTCCCGGGAGCGGATCCGGCAGATCGAGAAGGTAACCCTGCTGAAGCTGCGTGACCCGGAGCGGGCGCAGCGCCTGGAGGCGTACGCCTGCTGACGATTCCCGGACCACGCGGGGCCCCGGCGGTTCGCCGGGGCCCCGCGTCCGTCCGGGCCGTGGTCCTTGACCCGGGGCGTCCGACGGGCTACCAACGGGTGTGAACTGGACCCTGGAAGTGGTGATCGTGCCGGTCTCCGACGTGGACCGGGCAAAGTCGTTCTACGCCGACCAGCTCGGCTTCGTCGTCGACCACGACACGGTGATCAACGAGGACGCGCGGATCGTGCAGCTGACCCCGCCCGGCTCCGGCTGCTCGATCGTGATCGGCAAGGGGGTGGTGCCGGACATGCCGCCCGGCTGCCTCAAGGGCCTCCAACTGGTCGTGCCCGACCTGCGCCGGGCGCGGGCGGAGCTGGTCGGGCGCGGCGTCGAGGTCAGCGAGATCCAGGTGATCGGCGAGAATCCCCGCCCGGTGCCGGACCCGCTGGACAACGTCGGCTTCGTCCACTTCGCCGACCCCGACGGCAACGCCTGGGCCGTGCAGCAGATCTCCGACCGGGCCTGACCGCTCCCCGGTCGTCCGAGGTGCCTCCGCCGGCGGTGTGGCAGGCGGCCTTCCTCACAGCCGGCGGGGGCCGGTGTCCGGGCGGGCCGCGGCGGAACCGACCCGGACGGTGGCGTGCAGCACCGAGATGCCGTCCGGGCGGGCGAGCACCGGGTTGAGGGTCAACGCGCGGACCCGGGGCTGCTCGTCGGCGAGCCGGCCGACCCGCAGCAGCAGGTCCGCCAGGGCCGCCCGGTCCACCGGCGCCGCGCCCCGGTGCCCGCGCAGCAGCGGCGCCGCCCGGGGCTCGTCGACCAGCTCGGCCGCGTCCAGGTCGGTCAAGGGCACCGCCCGCCAGGCCCGGTCGCCGAGCAGCTCGGTGGCGACGCCGCCGAGCCCGAAGCCGACCACCGGGCCGAACGCCGGGTCCTCCACCAGCTCGACCACGCAGGCCACCCCGGGCGGGACCATCGGCTGCACCAGCACGTCCGCGCCGAAGACCGCCGACATCTCCGCGTACGCGCGGTGGACCGTGGCCGCGTCGGGCAGGTCGAGCCGGACCGCGCCCAGGTCGAGGCGGTGCCGCAGGCCGGGGGCGGCGGCCTTGAGGGCCACCGGGAAACCCAGCCGGGTCGCCGCGTCGACGGCCTCGGTGGCCGAGCGCGCCGGCACCGACTCGACCACGTCGATGCCGTACGCCGCGAGCAGTCCCGCCGGGTCGGGGGCCTCCGGGCGCAGGGCGGCGTGCGCCGCCTCCCGGTCCACCCGGGGCAGCTCCGGCGGAACCCCGGCGGGCCGGCGCAGCCAGTCGGCGTACGCGGTGACCCGGGCGAGGGCGCGGACGGCCTCCTCCACGCTCGGATAGGCCGGCACCCCGGCGGGCGTCCGGCCGACCAGGAACGTCGCCACGGCCGGCTTGCCGGCAGCGAACGCGCTCGGCAGCGCGGCCGTGAAGTCCGCCTCCGTGTCGGTGAGCTGGCCGGGCAGCGGCGGGGCGAACACCACCACCAGCGCGTCGACCTCGTCGTCGGCGCCCGTCTCGGCGAGCGCGGCGGCGAACTCGGCCACGCCGGCACGCGGGCCGACGTCACGCGGGTAGCCACGGGCGACGGTGAGCCCCTGCGCGGCGCAGGCGGTGGCCGCCAGTCCCGTCAGCGCCGAGGAGTTGCCGACCACACCGACGCGGCGCCCGGCGGGCAGCGGCTGGTGGGCCAGCAGCACCCCGACGTCGAGCAGCTCGGCGACGGTGTCCACCCGGATCACGCCCGAGTGGGCGAACAGCGCGGCGACCGCCATCTCGTCCGGGCCGGCGGAGTCGCCCACCCCCGGCGGCCGGGCCCGCGAGGCGAGCGCCACGACGGGCTTGTCCCGGCCGATCCGGCGCGCCAGCCGGGCGAACTTGCGCGGGTTGCCGAAGGTCTCCAGGTACAACATGATCACGTCGGTGCCGGGGTCGTCCTGCCAGTACTGGAGCAGGTCGTTGCCCGAGACGTCGGCCCGGTTGCCGGCCGAGACGAAGCTGGACAGGCCCAGTCCGCGCCGGTCGGCCTCGGCCAGCAGCGCCACCCCGAACGCGCCGGACTGGCTGAAGATGCCCACCCGGCCGGGCACCGGCAGCCGTGGGGCGAGGGTGGCGTTGAGGCGTACCGCAGGGTCGGTGTTCGCCACCCCCAGGCAGTTCGGGCCGACCACGCGCATGCCCGCCGCGTAGGCCACGCGGACCAGCGCGCGCTGCCCGGCCGCGCCCTCGCCGCCGGCCTCGGCGAAGCCCGCCGAGATGACCACCAGGCCGTGCGCGCCCGCGGCGGCCGCGTCGGCGACCACCTCCGTCGCCGCCTCCGGCGGGACCGCCACCACGGCCAGGTCGACCGGCACGCCGGCGTCGGCCGCCGAGGAGTACGCGGGCAGCCCGGCGACCGTCGCCGCGCCCGGGTGCACCGGGACCACGGCGCCCGGGTAGCCGCCGTCGCGCAGGTGCCCGAGCACCGCCGCGCCGACGCCCTGCCCGGAGGCGCTGGCACCGTAGACGGCGACGCCGCGCGGGGCGAGCAGCCGGGCGATGGAGCGGGCCTCGGTGCGGTGCTCCCGGCCGCGCTGCACCTCCAGCGTCGCGTCGGTGGGGGCGATCGGGAAGGTCAGGTGCACCACGCCGTCGGCGAACTGCCGCTGCACCTGGTAGCCGAAGTCGGAGAAGACCCGCAGCATCGCGCCGTTGGCCGGGAGCACCTCCGCCACGAAGTTGGCGATGTCGTTGCGGCCGGCCGCGTCGGCCAGGTGCTCCAGCAGCACCGAGCCGATGCCCCGGCCCTGGTAGGCGTCCTCGACCACGAACGCCACCTCGGCCTCGGGCGCCTGCGGGCCGAGCCGCTCGTAGCGGCCGACGGCGACGATCCGGTCGCCGACCAGCACCACGAACGCCTCCCGGTCGCGGTGGTCGACGTTGACGAAGCGTTGCAGGTCCCGCTCGGGGATGCGCGGGTACGGCGAGAAGTAGCGCAGGTAGCGGGTGCGCTCGGAGAAGCGCGAGTGCATCGCCACGATGCCCGGCGCGTCCGACGGACGGATCGGGCGCAGTTGCACGGTGGTGCCGTCGCTGAGCAGCACGTCCACCGGTTGGTCCACCGTGGTCACCTGTGCGGTCCCCCTCCGCCCGCCGGATCAGTCGCGCGGGTCGTGCGGGTCGAGCCCGAACAGCGGGAAGGCGGTCTTGCGGGCCGCCGCGATCGCCCGGTCCACGGCGCTCGGCTCGCCGGTCGGCTGCCATGGCTCGTACGCCGGGTCGACGTCGTCGGTCATCCGCAGCGGGATCTGCCGGCCCGGCCGGCGCGCGGCGGCCAGCTCCCGCCACGCCGGCGGGGTCAGCGTCGCCGGGTCGACCGGTTCCCCGGCCGCCACCGCGAGCAGGTGCGTCCAGGCCCGGGGCACCACCTCGACCAGCGCGTACCCGCCGCCGCCGGTGGCCACCCAGCGGCCCTCGCAGAGCTCGTCGGCGAGCGCCCGCAGGGCCAGGTAGGTGGCGCGCTGCCCGTCCACGGAGAGGTTCAGGTCGGCGAGCGGGTCGAGCCGGTGCCCGTCGGCGCCGCACTGGGTGACGAGCACCTGCGGCCGGAACGCGCGCAGCACCGACGGCACGACCGCGTGGAAGGCCCGCTGCCAGCCGGCGTCGTCCACACCGGGCGGCAGCGGGACGTTGACGGCGCTGCCCTCGGCCCCCGGCCCGCCCGTCTCGTCGGGGAAGCCGGTGCCCGGGAAGAGCGCCAGCGGCGTCTCGTGCACGCTGACCGTCAGCACCCGGGGATCGTTCCAGAAGACCTGCTGCACCCCGTCGCCGTGGTGCACGTCCACGTCCACGTACGCGACCCGCTCGGCGCCCAGGTCGAGCAGGCGGGCGATGGCCACCGCCGGGTCGTTGTAGACGCAGAACCCGGCGGCGCGGGCCGGCATGGCGTGGTGCAGGCCGCCGGCCACGTTGACCGCCCGCCGGGCCTCGCCCCGCCAGACCGCCTCGGCCGCCGCCACCGTCGCGCCCGCGACGAGCGCGCTCGACTCGTGCATGCCCTCGAAGACCGGGTTGTCCGAGGTGCCCAGCCCGAAGCCGGCGAACAGCGGATCGCGGGGGGCGACCTTCACCGCGGCCAGGTAACGCGGGTCGTGCACCCGGCTCAGCAGCGCGTCGTCGGCCGGCTCCGGCTTCACCAGCCGCACCCCGGGACGCGCCAGGACACCCAGCTCCCGGGCGAGGGCGAAGGTCAGCTCCACCCGTACCGGGTCGAGGGGATGGTCCCCCATGTCGTAGGCGAGCAGCGACTCGTCCCACACCACCACCGTGTCGTCGGACATGGCCCCATCGTCGCACGCGCGCCCCGGCACGCCCGCGCACGCGCTGCTCAGCCGCCGGGTGTCGCCCGGCGCCCGTTCCCCACTCGGCCGTCTGGTCCCGCCGGCGCCCGTTGCCCGCTCAGCCGGCCGGGGTCGCTCCGGTGGCCACCGGGCGGGCCGGGTCGGCGACCCAGTTGCTCCACGAGCCGACGTAGAGGGCGGCGTCCGGGCGGCCGGCCAGGTGCAGCGCGAACACGGCCTGCGCGGCGGTCACCCCCGACCCGCAGTACGCCCCGACCGGACGGTCGTCACCCACCCCGGCGGCGGCGAACCGCTCACGCAGCGCCTCGGCGGCGGGGAACCGGCCCTCGGCGACGTACTCGCCGGCGGGCAGGTTCACCGCGCCGGGGACGTGGCCCGCGACCGGGTCGATCGGCTCGGTCTCGCCCCGGTAGCGGGGCGCGGCGCGCACGTCGAGCAGGACACCCTCGCCCGCCGAGGCCAGCCGGGCCGCCTCCCCCGCGTCGAGCACCGGCAGCGCGCCGGGGCGCACCTCCACGTCGCCCGGCTGCGGGGTCGGCACCTCCGTGCTGACGGGTAGCCCGGCGGCCAGCCACGCCGGGAAGCCGCCGTGCAGCAGCCGTACCGGCCGGTGGCCCGCCCAGCGCAGGGTCCACCAGGCGCGGGCGGCGGCCATGCCGTCGCCGCCGTCGTACACCACGACGGGACGACCGGCGCGCACGCCGGCGGCCCGCAGCGCGGCCTGGAGAGCGGCAGGCTCGGGCAGCGGGTGGCGACCGGCGGGGCCGGGCGGCCCGCAGAGCGCGGTGTCCAGGTCGACGAAGACCGCGCCGGGCAGGTGACCGGCGGCGTAGTCCTCCCGGCCAGGCGCGCCGACGAGCCGCCAGCGCACGTCGAGCAGCGTGGGCGGGTCGGGCTGGCCGAGTTCGACCGCGAGCCGCTCAGCCTCCACCAACAGATCCTCGGTTGCGGACATGGCGTCCAGTCAACACCATCCCGGCACCGACCTGGCGGTTCGCCGTGGGTCGTTCGGTGAACGCCAAGGTAGCATCGTTGGCCGGAGGTCCGCTGACGTGAAGCATGATCTGGTCGACACGACCGAGATGTACCTCAAGACCATCCTCGAGCTGGAGGAGGAGGGGGTGCCGCCCCTGCGTGCCCGCATCGCCGAGCGGTTGGGGCAGAGCGGGCCGACCGTCAGCCAGACCGTCGCCCGGATGGAGCGCGACGGCCTGCTGACCGTCGAGGGTGACCGTCACCTGGCGCTCACCGCGCACGGCCGCAGCAACGCGGTCTCCGTGATGCGCAAGCACCGGCTCGCCGAGCTGCTGCTGGTCAACGTCATCGGGATGCCCTACGAGGAGGCCCACGAGGAGGCCTGCCGCTGGGAGCACGTGATGAGCGACGCCGTCGAGAAGCGGGTCTACGACCTGCTCAACCGGCCGACCCGCTCCCCCTACGGCAACCCGATCCCGGGGCTGGAGGAGCTGGGCAAGCCGGAGCAGACGGCCGTCGCCCCCGCCGAGGGTGAGCGCAACCTGGCGTTCCCCGGGCTGTCGGGGCCGGTCGTGGTGCGACGCATCTGCGAGAGCGTGCAGACCGACTCGGACGTCCTGCGGCAGCTGCACGCCGCCGGCGTCGACCCGGGCGCGACCGTGCTGGTGGCGCAGGAACGCGACGGGGTCTCGATCGACCGTTCGGGCGAGCGGATCAGGCTGCCCCGCGAGATCGCCTCCCGCGTCTTCGTCGCCGCCCACTGACCCATCCAGCCCGCGTGCGGGCGGGGTCAGATGGCGCGGGTGTCGAGCTGTCGGGCCAGGGCGACCAGGGCGGTGGTGAGCTTCTCAGCCTTGGCCCTGTCGGCGTCGCGCAGGGTGGCGTAGCGCAGGGTGGCGAGGCGTCCCTCGGCGGCCAGCCAGCCCACCTCCGCGACCGGCCCGACGGCGCCCTTGGCCGAGGTGGTCCGCCGGTACGCCCGCTGGCCGAGCCCGGAGACCTTGGCCGCCTTCTCCGGCACCACGTCGGCGGTGAAGGTCGCCGCGTCGATCGACGTCCGGGTGACGGTCAGCGTCAACTCCGGCAGGGCCTCGCGACCGGCGCGCACCACGCAGGTGTGGCTGTCGCCCGTCGCGCTGGCCGCCGCGACGTCGAAGCGGACGCCCGCGTGCTGCTCGATCACGCCGAAATCCAGCAGCCGGCACGCCCCGCCGGAGGAGGCGGCGGCCACGTCGACCGTGACCGGCGCGGGAGGCGGTACGGCCACCGTTTCGGCCTGCGTGCCGCACCCTGTCACCAGCAGTACAGCCATCCCGCTGGCGACCCGTCCTCTCATTTCACCTCCTGGTCACGCTGCTCTCACCTCGCCGGGATCCTACCGCCTTAGAGCGTGTCTCAGGTGGTGAGTTTGAGGTAGCGCTTGTGGCAGGTGAGAGTGGCGGCGAGGGTGACGAACGCGCAGTAGAGGCTGGCCGAGTGTTCGTAGCGGATGGTCAGCCGGCGGTAGCCGGTGAACCAGGCGAACGTTCTCTCGATCACCCATCGATGCCGCCCGAGCCGGTGTGAGGATTCGATGCCGCGACGAGCGATGCGGGGTCGGATGCCGCGGGCACGGAGCATGCGGCGTAGGTGGGGGTAGTCGTAGCCCTTGTCGGCGTGCAGCTTGTCGGGGCGTCGGCGGCGGGGTCCGCGTCGGGAGCGGACGGCGGGGATGGCCTGGATGAGGGACTCCAGGCAGCGGCTGTCGTGGGTGTTCGCGGCGGACACGCCGACGGACAGAGGCAGCCCGTTGCGGTCGGACAGGGCGTGGATCTTGCTGCCGGGCTTGCCTCGGTCGACCGGGCTCGGTCCGGTCAGGTCGCCCCCCTTTTCGCCCGCACCGACGCCGCGTCGGCGGTGGCCCGGGACCAGTCGATCAACCCCTTCACGCCGAGTTGGTCCAGGGCGGCGACGTGCAGCCTGCGCCACAGCCCGGCCCGGGTCCAGGCGACGAACCGGCGGTGCGCGGTGGCCTTGGAGACTCCGAACCCGGGTGGCAGGTGCCGCCAGGCGCAGCCAGTGGTCAACACGTACACGATCGCGGCGAACACCGCCCGTGCCTCGATCGGTGGGGTGCCGCCGCCCTGCGGGCGGCGAGGCGGTGGCGGGATCAGCGGGGCGGCCAGGCTCCACAACTCGTCAGCACCCACTCTGAGATCAACCGGTCGTCCAGAGTGGAAGAAATCTACCACCAAGGTCAGCCGACTGCCACCTGAGACACGCTCTTATTCCAACCAGGGCGGCTCACCTTCGGGCAGCGACTCTAATCAGCCGCCGAACGACCGTAGTAGAGCAACATTTCCTCACGCACCGGTCCGCTCTTGGGAATCCGGGACCACCACCATTCGCGTTTTGGCTCTACTCTTCCATCAACCCGTTCTGCATAGCCCTCCATGTCAGGCTCAGTGAAGTTCATGAACCGTTGATCCAGCGCCGCAAGAGCCGGCTCGATTCGTGGCCTCCGATCCCGACCAAGACGAGCCACTCCTTGCGCTATCAGGTCCCGAATAACGAGCGCGGCAACGTAGTCGTGTGCTCCCCAGATCGAGCGATCGTCCGAGGGCGCAAGCAAATCGGCTTCAAGCTTCGACAGGTGCTCTCGCCATGCCTCTACCAGGTCAACTAGACCGATACCCCTATCAGGCGAGGCAAACACAACAGTTTCATTGAGCCGTACAATGTCCGCTGCACTAAGACGCTCGCGAAGCCACTTGGCTGCATCTTTGCCCATCAATTCACCTGCCCGGGAAGTATGCCGTACTCTTCCACGGCATGTCGTAGTTGATGATGACCCTAACGCCGTTATGCTCAAACTTGGCGGCGTTCTGCTTCTCAATTTGGACCGGGCCAGCATTCCTCAACGCATCCTCAATTTGGCTACGCCCGGGTCGACCCATCGCCGGGTTTCCGCCACCCGTATGGCCATAAACGAACTCGGTCATCTCGTCCAAGGAATAGTCGGAGCCATGGAAATCGGCATCGCCAGGGGTATTCTTCCCGAAAGGCACCCCGCAGAAGGGCCCTGTGTTGTGTACGAGCACTGGCGTGTTGCCGGCGAGCACATAGTACGTGTGAATGCCATAGATTGTGAGGTTATAGGCAGGACCCCTGCTGGTCGGCACCGCACTCAGGCCGCCAACGGCCACCACCTGACCAAAAGCCCCCTGCAGCCGGTCGCCTCGGTCGAGGGCATCCGCTCTTTCCCACCTACCATCCGTGGCGTTCCAGAACGGATGATCCTCCGTGGTAGTCAGCACTGCCCCATCAACGGTCAGTGCATGGAGGTCGTCTTCGTGTACCCAGACATGGGTGACCCTGCGATGGCCTCGCTCGCCGGTTTCCGGATCCGTCGCGACGACGACGTCTCCGACCTTGATCTCGCTGATCGGCTTGGTGCTGCCGTGCGCCATCAGCACCTCGGTGTCGCCACTGAAGCTGCACCGGCCATCCGCATCATCGCCAGCGGTTGCAAGGTCCTTCATGAGTCGTTTGAGCGCGAGCGCCGCGGCTACATTCCCCGCCCCACCCTTGCCCGTGTCGCAGAACTCTTCACACTGCTCGGACACATTCTCGAAGAAAAGCGCCTTGATCCATTCCCGACAATCGCCAGGACGCCCCATCTCGTGGCACACCTGCATCGCGAGACCGCGTTCGGCCTGCCCGACCCACCTGTCGTTGCTGCTGGCTGAATCGGCCTCCGCTTTGAACTTCGCGCGGTGGTACTTGTTCCAGAGCCTGGTGAACTCCGCCAGATCGATGTTCTCGGGGACGGTTACCGTACGGCCGAGGGTCCGGGGGTCGTTGACCTTCTTGGGGGCGCTTCCGGTGCCGGTCTTGTGCTTGGTGATGTTGTCGGTGCTGCCACAGCCACCCGGGCAGCCCTTCACCGGGTCGTAGCCGTAGCAGTCGAACCTGGCGCAGTCGTCCGGGATCAGGCCCGTCGGGTCGCTGCTGGTGACCGGGGTGTTGTTGGCGTACGCGTAGCCGTTCCACTGCTCGGGGTCGGCGAGGTCCATCAGCGGGTCGACCGCGACGAACTTGCCGATGGTCGGGTCGTAGGGGCGGGCGCCGATGTTGGTCAGGCCGGTGGTGTCGGGGCCGCCGTCGCGCGTGCCGCCCACGAAGCCGAGCTGGTTCGGCCAGGCGGCGGGCGCCGAGCCGCGCACCCCGCCGTACGGGGTCTGGCGTTGCGCGGTGATCGCCTGGTTGCCCGAGGCGATGGCGAACTGCTGGGTGCCCTGGTGGTCGGTGACGAGCCAGGTGATGCCGGTGCCGGGCTGGCGCATGGCGTACATCTGGCCGAGGTGGCTGTAGTAGCGCGTCGCCGACTTGGTGCCGCTGCTGGTGGTGTAGCGGATCTCCAGACCCGGCAGGTAGAGGGTCTTGCCCGTCGGATCACGCGCGATCAGGCGGGCGCCGTCGGCGTCGTACAGGTAGCTGTGGTTCTTCCCGCCGTCGGTGAGGCCGACGAGCCTGCTCTCGCTGTCCCAGGTCACTGCCTGGCTGCCGGTCCCGGCCGGGCAGGTGTTGTTGACGGCGGTCGCGCTCGGCCGGCAGGTCGTGTTGCCCGCCGCGTCGAAACGGTAGTTGCGGGTGCCCGCGCCGACCCCGGTCGTGACGACCTGCTGAGCCCCGTGGGGCTGGGCCGCACCGGGGGCCGGGTACGTGTAGGTGGATTCGGTGGTCGTGGCGCCGTGCCTGGTCTCCTTGGCCCGGTTGCCGACCGGGTCGAAGGTCCAGGAGTGCCAGTACGGCGCAGGTCCGCCCAGCCCGGTCACCGTCGCCGCGGGTGCGCAGTCGCCGGACGAGGGCGTCCAGGCCGCCGTCAGCCGCCTCGCGTAGTCGTAGTCGAAGCACTGGACGTCGGCCGCACCGCCGGTCGGGGCGTCGGCGATCCGGGTGATGTTGCCGGCCTCGTCGTAGTCGTACTTGAGATCGGCGACGGGCTGCGGCGTGACCTGCCGGCTCGTGGTCGCCCGTGACAGCCGGCCGGTGCTGTCGTCGTACGTCCAAGTGCGGTCGAGGTAGTTCTGGGCGGTCTGCTGGTAGCGGACGAGGCCCAGCTCGGCGAACGCGTTGTAGTCGGTGTTGGTGACGTACTGGCCGGCGTTGGGCCAGTTCGTCTTGACCTGCTCGGCGAGGCCGGTCACCTCGTCGTAGGTGAAGGTGAGCTGTTCGCCGCCGAGGCTTCCCGCGTTCGGGTACGTGGCGGTCGCGACGCTGACCCCGTCCGCCTTGTACGAGCGGGTGAAGCTGTAGGTGCCGTTCAGGTTGGTCTCGGAGGCGGGGATGACGTAGTCCTCGCCCAACGACTTGTAGAGGGCCGTGTAGCCCCGGACGCGCATCTTGTACTCGTTGACGCCGAGGTCCGTCCAGCGGCTGCTCGACGCCAACTGGCCCTTCGCCCCGGTGGGGTCGTACGCCCAGGTGGCGCGCTTGTTCGCCGGCGCGATCGAGGTGTCGTAGACGGCGTCCTTACGCCCCAGGCCGTCGTAGTGGTGGACGAGCTTCTTGCCGCGCGCGTCGATCGTGTGCTCGAGGTCGCCGTAGTCGTTGTACGCCGACTCCGTCCGGCCACGGTCGGGGTCTTCCGCCGCGGTCTGCCGGCCGCGGATGTCGTACTCGTACGTCCACTCGTTTCCCGCGGCGTCGGCGACCCCGGTGAGCTGCTGCTTCCGGTTGTAGGTGTAGGTGCTGGCGTCGTACGGCCCGGCGACGGAGCCGCCCGAGTGCTGGCGTACCTCGATCGTCTTGCCGGCGGCGTTGGTGATCGTGGTGGTCGGCGTTCCGCCGTCGGGCGGGGTGACGTAGACCCGGTCACCGCCGTACGCGGTGGTGGTGCGCCACTTCTCCTGGCCGCTGGTGGTCAGGATGCTGGCCGTGGACCGACCGGCCCGGTCGTACAGGTTCACCGTCTGGCTGTTCGCCTCCCACGCCGCGATCGACTGGAGGCTGGTGCCGGCGGTCAGGTCCGGGTCGTGGTGCCGGGCGTTGGTGTACGCCACCCGCCCGGCGGCGTCGTAGACCGTCTCGCTGAACACCGTGCCGCCACCGGAGACGGCGGCGGTCTGGGTCTGTCGCGGGCGGAGCAGTCCGTCGGAGAGCGCGTGGCTGGCGACGTACTTACCCTCGGCGTTCAGCACGCGGGTCGTGACCGCGTTGGCGCCCCCGCTGTTGCGGATGGTGTAGGTGTACTCGTACGAGGGGGTGGCCGGGTTGGCCGGATCGGGACCCATCGGTCGGTTCGGCAACCAGACCTTCCGCAGCCGGCCGAGCCCGTCGTACCGGAGGTCGGTAATCTTGCCGTTGACGTCGGTGGACCGCTTGGCGAGGCCCCAACCCGGGATCATGTCCTGGCTCGTCGTCCAGTCCAGGTGGTTCCTGGTCTCCACCTTCGTGACCGGGCCCCCCGCCGCCGGGGTGTAGGTGGTGGTCGTCTTGTTCCCACGGATGTCGTAGGCGTCCTTCACCCGGCCGTGGGCGTCGTAGGTCGAGGTACCCGTGGTCAGCCAGACCGTCCCACCTGACGGGGACCAGTCCTTCAACGTCTCGACCTTCGTGGGGTCGCCCTTGGTGGGCGCCACCCCGTACGCCTGCCCGTCGTAGGACGTGCGCACGTCGTTGACGATGTCGTCCTTGCTGGTGGGCGCCGTGCCGCAGGGCAGAGCGATGGTCTCGACCCGGACGGAGGTGGCGAGGATGTTCTTGCCGGCGTTGCGCGCGTACGTCGTCCGCATGCACTGTTCGTCGCCGTCGTGGGCGACGTCGCCGAGGTCGCTGGCGGTGACCTCCATGCCGTACTCGTCGAAGCCGTTGGTCTTCTTCGTCACCCGCCACCCGCGGTCCGCGTCCAGCTTGACGGCGTTCCAGCTCGCCTGCACTCCCGTGAAGCGGGCGTAGGTGGTGGTCTGGCCCATGTCCCGGGTCGCGGTGGCCGCCGACTGCCACGCCTGGCTGGCGCCCCGCGACACGACGTCGGTCTCGAGGCCGTTGTAGGTGATCTGCTCGCGGACCTGGCCGGCGAACGCGTCCTCGTCGTTGACCTGCGGCGCGTCGGCGGCATCCGATACGTCGCCGTCGCCGTTCAGGTCGAGCGCGGCGAGCGTCACGGTGCGGGTTCCGCCGCTCGGCGCCGCCCGGTCGCCGTGCATGCCCCGGTAGTAGCGGGTCTCGGCCAGGGTCTCCTGACCGTCGGTGCCCTTACGGACCTGGACCCGCCCGTAGCCTCGGAAGTCGGACCAGGTGCGGAACTTGTCCTTGGTCATGCCGTCGTCCGTCGCGTGCCGCCAGGCCGCGCCGCCGAGATAGTCGTACGTGGTGACGACGTCGGTGCCGCCGACGGTCCCGTCCGACTCGTGGATCTCCTCGACCACGTACTTGTGGAAGTAGTCGGTCTCGATCAGGTCCGTGAACGGATTCTCGGTCAGCACCGGATAGCAACGCAGGGTGTTGCTCTGCGGCGAGGACGGCATGGGCCCGTCGGTGGCGCACTCCGGCTGGGAGTAGACCACGGTGATCTTGCCGCCGGCCTCGGTCCAGATCGTGTTCATCCGCAGCCAGTGCATCGGCGGCTTACCGTCGTCGGTCTTGTCGACCCGGTTGGGTCGCTGCACGAAGTCGAAGTTGATCTCCGGCAGGGTCACCGGCTCACCGATGTGCCCGGTGTGCTGGATCGACTCCAGCCACATGCCGTCGCGGGAGGCGTCACCGTTCGGCGGGAAGGTGTGCCTCAGGTCCCAGCTCTCGACGTCGCCCGCGACGCCGGCGACCTTCGTGGTGATCTTCGACAGGCGGCGGGTGCTCCAGAAGGTCGGCGAGTACTTGCCGGGGCACTGGGTGCCGGTGCACTCCTGGTCCCAGGGCGTGTCCGGCCAGCGGGCCGGGTTCTCGTGGTCGGTGCAGTCCGACAGGCACCGGTCGGACGTGCTGAAGATGACCTGAGCGGTCGGGGTGACGGAACGGTCGGTCGCGCCCCGGTCCCAGGTGCCGTAGTCGATTCGCGTGACGTTCGAGGCCCGGACGTAGGACACCTCGTCGCTGTCCGTGGCGTTCGCGGCGTACTTGTTGGTCTCCCGGCTGTACCAGAGCGACATCGTGCCGCCGTGGGTGTCCACCACGTAGTCGAGGTTCCAGCGCCACGCCTGCTCGCAGTGGGCGGCGGCGAAGCTGGTGTTCCAGCAGGGCTCGTCCTCGTGGTTGCCGTAGACGCGGACGGTGTTGGTGGAGGCCGTGGCCGTCGTGTGACCGGGCAGGTCGTCGAGCCCGAAGAAGTACTGGGTGCCGTCCGCCGAGGTCACCTTCCAGTGCTCACCGTTGTTGTCGCCGTTCGCCGCACCGGTCAGCCTCTCGACCTTCGCCGCGTCGTCGTTCTTCGGTCGCCACACCCCGGTGGCCGTGTCCCTGACCAGCTCGGTCGACCGCCCGTTGAGCGACAGCACCGCGTTGTCGGTGCCCCAGCACTGGTCGCCCACCTGGTCGTCGTTGGTGGCGCCGTTGGCGGTGTCGTCGAAGCAGGGCACGTACCGCCGCTCGATGAAGCCCGGGTTGTAGTCGAAGCCCTCCCCGACCCACGACGGCTGGTTGTTCGAGGCGTCGCTGCGACCGTCGACCGCGCTCGACGAGTAGGCCAGCGACACCTGAGGCGTCGGACCCGTCGCGGGCGGTACCCGCACGGGGTAGGACCAGGAGAAGTCGCCGCTCGACCCACCGGCGCTCCAGCTCGACGACGCCTGAAGCGGCGTGGCGCCGTAGTCACCGGCCGACCCGGAGGAGGAGGCGGCCAGGGCGACCAGCGTCGTCGCACCGGCGGAGCGGGCCGAGGCGTCCGCACCGCCGCCGGACTGGACCTCCACCTCGGCGGACACCCGGTTGTTCGTGTCGTCGTTGCGCGAGGGCAGTGCGCGGCCGCCGCATCCCGCCTTCTCCGGCGTGGTCAGCGCGCACTCCGGCAGCGCCACCAGGCGGAGCCGGGTCGACCAGTCCGCGCCGAACGCCGAGGCGAATCCGGAGTAGTCCACCCCCAGGCTGATCCGGCCCGCGCCCGTCTGACCGTCGGCGCGGGCCACCCGCAGCACCACGCCGTCACGCCACCCCGCCGGAACCTTGGCGCGGGCGAGGACTTCGACCCGGGCCCGGCTCACGGCGGTGGCGGCGGTGGTCCGCCCTCCTGCGCCCTTCGACACCGCCGCCGGACCGACGTAGACCGGCAGGTCGCCGACCCGAGTCGTCGCGGACGGCGCCGTGACCGGGGGTGCCGTCGCGGCCCGGTTTTCGGGGGCCGGCGCGACACCTGCCTCCGCCACGCCGGCCGAGGGCCAGGTGACCTTGACGACGGGCCGCTTGTTGGCGCCCTGCGACAGGTCGGCCGGGCGCGGCCTCGACTTGACCGGCTTCGCGGCGACCGGCTTCGGTTGCGTGACGCCGAGGCTGGTCGGCGGTGCGGCGGTCGCCGGCCGGGGCTGGGCGGTCAGCGTGGACGCCAGCATGACGAGAGCCAGGCTCCCGGCCAGCCCCATCCGCAACCGGCTCTCGGGGCGCCAGAACGAGGACCGGGATTCGCGCCGCGCCACGGTGGCCGGCGACGGACGAGCAGACATGGCAAATCTCCGCCGTGAGGGGTGGGCAGTGGTCTGGGCTTCTTGGGTGCGAGGTTTCATGCCGCTTCCGGAATGGGTCTCGCGTGCTCAGAGACCTTCGTGGAGTGCGGCGACCTCGCGGTCCGACATGGCACCCGCGTAGACCTTGATCTGATCCAGGTTCCCCGCGAGATGTCCCCAGGTCGTGTGACCGGCTCCGACATGGAACGGCTCAGAGGAGACGCCGCCGTCGACACCCGTCGCCACCTGTTGCTGTCGCACCCCGTTGAGGTAGAGGCGGACTTCTCCCGCACTCGCATCGAACACACCGGTGACATGTGTCCACTCACCGGGTTTGGTCTGCTCCAGTGAATCCGCCCACGCTGCCGACCACACCGGTGCACCCGTCGCGGACGGTGTCAGCACAGAGAAGGCCCACCTGTTGCTCGCCGCCACATAGAGTGCGACCGAGCCTTCATCGAGCTGGTTTCTTCCCTGTCGCACGACAACCTGTTCCTTGCCGTTGAGGGAATCGATGCGGACCCAGGCCGACACGGTCAGGGACTGTCCCGTGTTGACGACGGGTCCACTCGCAGCGGCGTGACCGGTCTTTGTGGTTGCCGCGCCGTAGCCGTCGGGCTGCGGGTGATTCAGCCAGAGGGAGTCGTTGTCGTCGTGCGCGTCGCCGGTGAAGCCGGCGTTCTGTCCGTCGGAGTACGGGTCGGTGCATCCGTGCAGGTCCAGCGACTGACTCCAGTAGCTGGAACTCACCGGAGACGCGCATCCCGAGGAAAGCCCTCCGCTGAAGTCCCAGTTCGCCACCTGCACCGGCGCCAGGATCCCGGGTATCGCGTTCGTACCCGCCTCGGCGCTGGCGTCGGTGCCCCTCAGATCGTCCATGGTGAGGGCGCGATTCCACAGGCGAACATCGGTGAGGCCGCCCGACCAGTAGGTGAGCATGTACGGGCCGCCGCCGGGCACCTTGTACTGCGCAGCCCCGACGACCAGTGGACCCCCGCCTGCCCACCCGGCCACCGATCGTACGGCGGACCCTGCGAGGTTCCCGTTGACGTAAAGCTCCACCTGTCCGGTTGCGGCGTCGAAGGAGCCCGCGAGGTGGGTCCACTTGCCGACCTGCCGAGGGGCGACGGAGGCCGAGGACACGACGTGTAGCCAGTTGGGACCCTGGTCGGAGTCGGCATCAGGAAGGGTGAAGGACCACTTCGGCTCGCCGTTGTGGACGCGGTAGCCGAGGTAGAAGGCACTCAGGCTGGCGCCTGACTTGCTGACTGCCGTCCAGGTGCTGGTGGGGAGGTCCGGTTCCTGGTCACTCGGATCCGCGTCTGCCATCCGCACCCATGCCGAGACACTGAACGACTTGCTCGTGTCGAGCGGAACGCCGCTGGTGGAGAGGTACGAGTTGTTGGTGAACGCTGGAGTCGACTCGTGGTGGATCCGGCTGTTGGCCGCCCAGCTCACGGTGCCGCTGGGCGTCAGTTGCACCTGGTTGATCACGTCAGAGAAGTTGTGGCCGTCGATGGTGTCGAGTGGCCAGTGCGCGAGCGGCGCGGAGGGACCGTTCACGAGGAACCGGTGTCCGGTGGTGTCACTGTGCTTCCCGGCGTTGTCGACGCTGTAGACCTCCAGCACGTTGTACCCGAACCGCCGTGGCGTCAGGGTCACCGTGTGCGGCGCGCCGGCGGCCACGGTCACCGTCGTCAGAGGGGTCGTCTGCCCGGCCCAGCCGTACACGTACTTCACCGCGTCCTGCGAACCGGCGCCGAAGGTGAAGGACCCCGAGACTCCCGGGCCGCCGTGCGACGAGCCGTCGTCCGGGTACGCCGTCGAGGTCACCGTCGGAGGCAGCGGCTTGGAGACGTCCACCGTGAAGCTGCACCAGGCCGCCCAATCCGAGTACTGGCCCGCCCTGTCCCTGGTCTGCACCCGCCACTCGTAGGTCTTGCCCTCCGAGGTGGCCCCGAGGCTGATGACGCCCGATTCGCCGTAGTTGTTGCCCGGCTTGGTCTGTCCCGTTCTCGCCGTGACCGTCGTGGTGCCCTTCAGCCGGTACTGGAAGTAGCCCACCAGGCTGTCGGTGGCCCCGTCGGCGTCGCCGTAGAACGCCTTCAGCACCGGTGAGGCGGTGCCGATCGTCGCACCGCACGCCTGGCCGGACGTGGTGAGGCCGGTCGGCACGGCCGGCTTGGAGTTGTAGGTGACCTCGAGCCACGCCTTGTCGGTGTAGAACTTCTTCCACCGGCTCTCGAAGTCCTCACCCACATTCGACGGATTGCAGGCGCACAGGCCGACCGTGTACACGGGCCAGGCATTGGTGGCGGCGTGCTGGAGGTCCGTGACGACGGTGGTGCTGGAGAACTCCGCGTCGTCGTCCGGCTGGATCACCCCGCAGCCGCCCGCCTCGTTCGCGTTGCCCTCCCACGAGTCGAGGTAGGTCGCGGGCAGCGGCCGGGTGGTCCAGGCCATCCGGCCGCCGCCGGAGACCGTGATGGCGTTCGTCCGGTAGGCGTAGACCCAGGTCGGATCGCAGGAGTACGAGTGGTCGAGCGTGACCCGGATCGTCCCGCCCAGGATCTGCTTGCCCTTCAGGCCCGACACGTTGAAGTCGTAGTAGGAGCGGTAACGCTCACCGTTGCCGCCCTCGGGGTGCGGCTGGCGTCCCACCCGGGCCACGGTGGTGTCGTTGTTCTCGCCGTTGCTGGTGGAGTACGCCCACTTCGTCCGCAACTTCTCGAACTGCGGATCGATGTAGATCGGATAGGTCAGCCCCGGGTCGGCCATCAGTCCGGCGTCGGGGGTGACGGTGAACTGGGCGCCCGACGCAGCCACGCGCACCTTCGCGCTTCGCGAGGTCACCGCCGATTCGGTGCGGTGGCCCTTTCGCCCGGCGGAGTCTCCAGCCGCGCTGCCGCCACGGCCGGCAGCACCTCGCCGGCCCGGGCCGGGTCGGCGGAGGAGTCCCACATCCGGGCCGGTGCGGACGTGGCGACCGTGACCCCTGCGGCGGTCACCAACCTCATGGCGCCACCGGCGTCCTGGGCGATCCTCATGTCACCGCCGGTGCGGTAGCGCAACGCTTTGATCGCCGGCTGTGCGGCGGCCTCGGGGGTGAGCACCTCCACCACGTGCGTGTAACCCTCGGCGGTCGCGGTGACGTGCAGGTTGACGTCCTTCAGCACCGCCGGGTACGTGGCGGTGGGGCCGCTCACCCGAGGCCTCGGCAACGGTCCCAGCGGCCAGTCGAGGGTGAAGGTCGAACCGGCCTCCCGCCAACTCACGAGCGGACCCGTGCCGCCGGTGGAGAACGACACGTCGGCCAGGGTCGCGCTCGGAACCAGCTTGTCTCCCCGCTGACGCAGGCTGGGATCGATGGCCGCCCAGGAACCGTCCGCCCGGCGTACCCGCTGGGGTGCGACCGCCGCGACCAGCTTGCGGACGCCGTCCGGGGCGACGGTGACCTGCGCGTACTCCGTGCGCTCGCTGAGCACCTCGACCGGCCGGCCACAGGCGGCCGCCAGTCTGGCTGCCGCCGTCTCGTCCGGCGCCTCGGCGCTCCCGCATTCCCGCTGCGGCGTCGGGACGGGTGTGGCGGCGGCCTGCGGGGCCACCACGAGCCCGGTGCCTGACACACCGACACCGACGGAAGTCAGCCAGACGAAGGCACGATGCTTCCACGACACGACCACGAGGTCCCCGAATCACCCGCACGACAGCGAGCGAACTTTAAAGATCCTCTACCCGACTCGTAAATACCCGACTACAAACTGCTTCCACCAAAGGTCCAAATACGGACAGAAATAAGGCCCAGGTAGCCGTCGGTAACCGCGATCCGGTGCATGCCGTCGCGGCCGTGTCAGTCGTCGACGTACGGGCAGTGCCGACAGCCGCGCCCGCAGCAGGTGCCACGCCGGGCCAGGAAGCCCGCGCTGAGCACGAAGAGACCGGTGGCCGGGTCGAGGTAGCCGGCCTCACCGGCGGTCAGGGCGGCGGCGTGCGCGGCCAGGATCCGCTCCCGGTCCGGGTGCTGCGGCGGCAGCCGGGACGGGTGCGGCTCGGTCAGCGGCCGGTCCGCCAGCGGTCGTCGCTCTCCGGTCACCGGCGCAGTCTAGAGACGCGCTCGCCGCCCGCGCCCCCGACGCCGCCGGATCCCGCACACGACGCCGCCCGCTCCCGGATCCGCACACGTTCGTCGCCGCTCCCGGGACGCACCCGCCCGCCGCCGGATCGCGCACGCGCTCGAAGAGCCGCGAACCGACGCGTCGGATAACCAGTGGCGCCGATCCGGGCGGGGCCGGCAGGCTGACCGGATGGACCATCGACGGGCCGGGCGCCCGCGTCGGATGTCGGCCCCCGGGATCTCGGCGGCCTCCCCGGGACCCTCGTCGACCGGCATCGGGGACCCGACGTGACGCAGCAGGCGAGCCCGCCCGTCGGAGGTGCCGCCCCGAAACGGCCCTCGCTGCTGCGCAGCCGCAACTTCGGGCTGCTGCTGGCCGGGCAGACGGTCAGCGAGCTGGGCACGCGGGTCTCCAGCGTGGCGGTGCCGCTGCTCGCCGTCGGCACGCTCGACGCCAGCGTCTTCCAGGTCGCGCTGCTGACCGCGCTCGCCTGGCTGCCGTACCTGATCTTCTCGCTGCCGGCCGGGATCCTCGCCGACCGGGTCGACCAGCGGCGGCTGATGGTCGTCTGCGACCTGGGCCGGGCGGCGCTGCTGCTGTCGGTGCCGGTGGTCGCCCTGGCCGGTCGGCTCACCCTCGGCTTCCTGTACGCGGTGGTCGGGCTCAGCGGCGTGCTCACCGTCATGTTCACGGTGGCCCACAAGAGCATGCTGCCGAGGCTGGTGCCGTCGGACCGCCTCGTGGACGCCAACGCGAAGCTCACCGTCGGCCAGGACTCCGCCGAGCTCGTCGGCCCGACGATCGGCGGCGTGCTGGTCGGGCTGGTCGGCGCCGCGAGGACGTTCGTCGTCACCGCCGTCGCCTTCGCCGTGAGCGGGTTGACCCTGCTGCTGATCCGGGAGACGCCGGCCGAGCCCGCGCCACGCCGCGAGCGGGTGCCGCTGCGGGTGGAGATGACCGAGGGGCTGGGCTTCATCCGCCGCCAGCCGATCCTGCGCAGCATCCTCGCCTGCACCACCACCTCGAACTTCTTCGTCATGGCGTCCGGCTCGATCGAGGTGGTCTTCCTCCTCCAGGAGTTGCACGCGCCGCCGGCCCTGGTCGGGCTGGTCTACTCGGTCAGCGCCGTGGGCGGCCTCGTCGTCGGCGCGTTCGCCGACCGGTTGACCGCGTGGCTCGGCTCGGCCCGGGTGATCTGGGTGGCGATGGCCGCCCCGGGCCCGCTCTACCTGCTGATGCCCCTGGCGCAGCCCGGTTGGGGCGTGCTGCTCTACGGCATCGGCATGGCCGCGTTCTCCGCCAACGTGGTGCTCTACAACGTGGCCGCCATGACCTACCGGCAGCGGATCACCCCGCCCGCCCTGCTCGGCCGGGTGAACGCGGCGTTCCTCTGGGTCTGCTTCGGCGTGATCCCGTTGGGCGCGCTCACCGGCGGCACGCTCGCCAGCCAGCTCGGGCTGCGGCCGGCGCTGTGGATCTGCGTGCTCGGCACGTGGAGCGCCTCGCTCTTCGTCGTCCTCTCCCCGCTGCGACGGATGCGGGACCTGCCGGCGGCGTGACCGGCCGGTGCCGCAGGTCACACGTTCCGAACGGAGGGTGAGCCGGGGCACCGGCCGATCCTCGGGCGTACGGAAGCACGTTGGCTTTCCGATCCGGCCGGCCTATGGTGGCTGCATGTGTTCGACCGGTCAGCAGAGCAGCACCGCCGTCGTGGTGACGGCGGCGCCCGCTGCTGCCTGCCGGTGTGCCTCGCGGGTGAACGTGGCGACCCGGGTGGTGCGATCCGCGGTCGCGCCGTCGTGCGCCGGCTCGGTCGCCTCCCGACTGCCGAGCCCCGCCGGACGTGGCCCTCCGTGAACCGGTTGCAACTCTTGCGAACGGCCACCAGGGCGAAGCTATCCAGCTTCGGCCCTTTTTCTTTTTCCCGAAGGAGCTACGCCCATGACCACGCCCACCCAGTCCAGCGAGCAGAAGTGGCTCGACGACCTGCGTACGACACTGACCAACGACTTCGAGGCGCAGACCGTCCGGCTGACGCAGCTCACCGCCGACACCGGCGACCCGGGCGAGGCGCACACCCAGAGCGCGCTGATCGCCGCCACCCGGCAGAGCATCGAGCAGATCAGCGGGGCGCTGCGCCGCCTCGCCGAGGGCCGCTACGGCACCTGCGAGCGGTGCTCCGCCGCGATCCCCCGGGAGCGCCTGGAGGTGCTGCCGCACGCCCGCTTCTGCGTGCCCTGCCAGCAGAAGCAGCACTGACGTACGCCGGGCTGCCGTGCCGTTCTCCGGCACGGCAGCCCGGCCGGGTCAGCCGAACCAGGTCATCGCCTGCCCGTGCGAGCGCGTCCAGGCGAGTGGCCGACCGTCCAGCGCGAGCACGTTGTACAGCGCCTCGTCCGGCGGCTCCGGCAGCGCGTCGTGGGGCAGCACGTCCGGGGACTCGTTGGAGATCCAGTGGCCGGGCAGGCGACGTACCACGTCGGCGAACGCCGCCCGGCGCGGTGCCGGCACCTGGTAGAGCACGGAGGTGTGGAACACCACCAGCGTCGCGCCCACCGGCGCCCGCGCGGCCAGCGCGGGCAGGTCGTCCACCAGGTCACCGCGCGCGAGCAGCGGCGGGTCGGACGTGGCGACGGCCGCGGCGGCCCGCAGCCGGGCGCGGCGGTGCGTGTGCTCCGGCCAGATGAGAGCGTCGAGCCAGGCGACGTCCGTCGGATCGGTCACCCGCAGCGGATTCAGGTCCAGGCCGGCCCGCCACACCACCTCCGGTAGCCGGTCCGGCGGGGCCAGGCCGGTGGCCGCGCATCCGAGGACCGGGTCGCCCGCGCCGAGCGCGTGGTCACCGTAGCGGTAGGCGTACCGGTCGGGGTAGAGGCAGAGCCCGGCGGACGCGCCGACCTCCAGCAGCGCCAGCGGCTGCGGCAACGCGGCGAGCACCGGCAGCAGTACGGCACACCGCCCGGGCTCGTTCGTCTGGGTCGCGCGGGTGCGCAGCTCCGCCTCGATCGCCGGCCAGTTCGCCAGCGCGAAGTCGCGGAAGGCCGCCGGATCGTCGACCGGCCCGCCGAGCAGCCGTACGACGCCGAACAGCAGGTTCGGCTGCCGCCGGGCCGGCGGGAGCGCGGCGAGGAGGGTCAGCAACCCGTCGTCGCGGGAGACGGCGAGGGAGAGTCGCTCGTACGTCGGCGACACGCCGCGCGCCTCCCGGATGCCGAACTCGGCGTACGTCCCGGCGATCGTCATCTCCCCATGATCGCGGCTCGACGCGCGGACCTACGAAACCGCGTCCTCCGGGCCGGGCCGGCGAGACCCGTATCGCTGGGCCAGAGATGCGACGAGCCCCGGGCGTCGGAACACCCGGGGCTCGTCGTAGTCGGACGTCAGCTGCAACCGCTGGTGGAGCCGCAGCCCTCGCAGACGTAGCAGCTACCGGCCGGGCGCATCTTCGTACCGCAGGTGAAGCAGAGCGGCGCGTCGGCGGCCTTGCCGATCACGGCCTCCAGCAGTTCGGTGCTGGAACCCACGGACGGCGCCGGCTTGGCGGCGGCCACGTCGGCGGTCTCCTGCGCCGGCTGGGCGACCGGGCCGGTCTTCGGCTCGGTCGGCGCCTCGACCGGGGCGGAGGCGGCCATCGCGGTGAGGTCCGCACCGCTCGCCTCCGCCTCCGCCTCGGCCCGCAGCTGGGCGGCCCGCTCGCTGGCGGTGAAGATGCCCAGTTCCGCGCGGCGCTCGTACGGCAGGAAGTCCAGCGCCAGGCGTCGGAAGATGTAGTCCATCACCGAGGCGGCCATCCGCACGTCCGGGTCGTCGGTCATGCCGGCCGGCTCGAAGCGCATGTTGGTGAACTTGCTGACGTACGTCTCCAGCGGGACGCCGTACTGGAGACCGATGGAGATGGCCACCGAGAAGGCGTCCATCACGCCGGCCAGGGTCGAGCCCTGCTTCGACATCTTGAGGAAGACCTCGCCGAGGCCGTCGTCCGGGTAGGACGAGGCGGTGAGGTAGCCCTCGGCGCCGCCGACGGAGAAGCTGACCGTCTGGGACGGGCGCTTCTTCGGCAGGCGCTTGCGCACCGGGCGGTACTCGACGACCTTCTCGACCACCTTCTCCACCTCGGCGGGGGCGGCCTCGGTGGCCTTGTTGGACTTCGCCACCGACAGCGGCTGGCCGACCTTGCAGTTGTCGCGGTAGATCGCCAGCGCCTTGAGGCCCAGCTTCCAGCCCTCGAAGTAGATCTTCTCGACGTCCTCGACGGTCGCCTGCTCCGGCATGTTGACCGTCTTGGAGATGGCGCCGGAGACGAACGGCTGGACGGCCGCCATCATCCGCACGTGACCCATCGGGGCGATGGACCGCTCACCCATCGCGCAGTCGAAGACCGCGTAGTGCTCCGGCTTCAGGCCCGGGGCGTCGACCACGTGGCCCTGGTCGGCGATGTGCTCGACGATCGCCTCGACCTGCTCCTCGGGGTAGCCGAGGCTGCGCAGGGCGCGCGGCACGGTCTGGTTGACGATCTGCATCGAGCCGCCGCCGACCAGCTTCTTGAACTTGACCAGCGCCAGGTCCGGCTCCACGCCGGTCGTGTCGCAGTCCATCATGAAGCCGATGGTGCCGGTCGGCGCGAGGACGCTCGCCTGCGCGTTGCGCCAGCCGAACTTGTCACCGAGCTTGTTGCCCTGGGTCCACTGCTTCGTCGCCTCGCGGACGATCGCGGTGGCCACGGTGCCCGAGGGCTTGATCTCGTCGTTGGCGGCGGCGTGCTTGCGCATGACCCGCTTGTGCGGCTCGGCGTTGCGGGCGTAGCCGTCGTACGGGCCGACGACGCCGGCCAGCTCGGCCGAGCGGCGGTAGGCGGTGCCGGTCATCAGCGAGGTGATCGCCGCGGCGACCGAGCGGCCCTGCTCCGAGTCGTAGGGCAGGCCGGAGGCCATCAGCAGGGCGCCCAGGTTGGCGTAGCCGATGCCCAGCTGCCGGTAGGCGCGGGACGTCTCACCGATCTTCTCGGTCGGGAAGTCGGCGAAGCAGATCGAGATGTCCATCGCGGTGATGACGAACTCGACGGACCGGACGAACTTCTCCACCTCGAAGCCACCGTCGGCGCGGAGGAACTTCATCAGGTTGAGCGAGGCCAGGTTGCACGAGGAGTTGTCCAGGTGCAGGTACTCCGAGCACGGGTTCGACGCGGTGATCCGCCCGGTCTCCGGGCAGGTGTGCCAGTCGTTGATGGTGTCGTCGTACTGCAGGCCGGGGTCGGCGCACTCCCAGGCGGCCTGGGAGATGGCGCGGAACAGGTTCTTGGCGTCGATGGTCTCGATCACCGCGCCGTCGAGCCGGCCGCGCAGGTCGAAGCCGCCGCCGTTCTCCACCGCGGTCATGAACTCGTCGGAGACCCGGACGGAGTTGTTGGCGTTCTGGTACTGCACGCTGACGATGTCGGCGCCGCCGAGGTCCATGTCGAACCCGGCGTCGCGCAGCGCGCGGATCTTGTCCTCCTCGCGCGCCTTGGTGACCACGAACTCCTGGATGTCCGGGTGGTCCACGTCGAGGATGACCATCTTGGCCGCGCGCCGGGTGGCGCCGCCGGACTTGATGGTGCCGGCGGAGGCGTCCGCGCCGCGCATGAAGCTGACCGGGCCGGAGGCGTTGCCGCCGGAGGAGAGCAGCTCGCGGGAGGAGCGGATCCGGGACAGGTTCACGCCGGAGCCGGAGCCGCCCTTGAAGATCAGCCCCTCCTCCTTGTACCAGTCCAGGATGGAGTCCATCGAGTCGTCGACGGCCAGGATGAAGCAGGCGCTGACCTGCTGCGGCGAGGGCGTGCCGACGTTGAACCAGACGGGCGAGTTGAAGCTGAACACCTGGTGCAGCAGCATCCAGGTCAGCTCGTGGGCGAAGATCTCGGCGTCGGCCGGGCCGGCGAAGTAGCCGTACTCCTCACCCGCCGTGCGGTAGGTGGTGACCACCCGGTCGATCAGCTGCCGCAGCGACCACTCCCGTTCCGGGGTGCCCACGGCGCCCCGGAAGTACTTGGTGGTCACGATGTTCGCCGCGTTGACGCTCCACGACTCCGGGAACTCGACGCCGCGCTGCTCGAAGTTGACCGAGCCGTCCCGCCAGTTCGTCATGACGATGTCGCGGCGCTCCCAGGCGACCTCGTCGTAGGGGTGCACCCCCTCGGTCGTCCAGACCCGCTCGATCTTGAGCCCCGCGCCGGCCTTGTTGCGTGCCCTGCTGGTTGTCACACCGTCCCCCGACATCTCATCCGCCCCCTCGTCCGCACGGCCACCCGCCGCCCGATCCGACTGTCATCACCTGCAAGAGAAACTTCAACTGGTACGGCCGGCGGCCTCGGCCGCGTCGGCCCCGGCGCCCTCCCGGGCGCGCGCGGCGGCCCGCAGCGTCTCGATCTCGCGCTCGAAGTCGGCGAGCGAGTCGAACGACCGGTAGACGCTGGCGAACCGCATGTAGGCGACCTCGTCCAGGTCCCGCAGCGGGCCCAGGATCGCCAGCCCCACCTCGTGGCTGGGGATCTCGGCGGCCCCCTTGGCCCGGACGGTCTCCTCGACCTTCTGCGCCAGCAGCGCGAGCGAGTCGTCGTCGACCGGCCGGCCCTGGCACGCCTTGCGCACCCCGCCGACGATCTTCGTGCGGCTGAACGGCTCGGTGACCCCGCTGCGCTTGACGACCGCGAGGACCGCCTCCTCTACGGTGGTGAACCGCTTGCCGCACTCCGGGCAGGATCGCCGCCGGCGGATCAACTGGCCGTCGTCGGCCTCCCGCGAGTCGACCACCCGGGAGTCGGCGTGTCGGCAGTACGGACACCGCATCGCACCCGACCTCCTTCGTCGATCGCGGGCCCGCCGGCCGCTTCCCGGGCACGCGTCAGCGCGACGGAGCCATCTGCCGATGGGCTTCGCCGTGTCGACGGTGCCGGAGTGCGGTCGGTAGTCGAACCCAACCTGTAGGCGACTTACGCCCGTGTGACTACTACATCTAGGGGTCGACCGTAGGCCGCTGCGGATCGGAGGTCAAGTTGGCCGGCGTGTCCGGCGCGTCACCCGACGCCCGGGGCGAACCGGCACCGCCGCCCGCCGGAGGACCAACCGTCCGACGCCCCCGCGGGTTACCGGTCCGGCCGGGGCGAAACGGCCGACGATCGGGCGAAAGTCGAACACCCGTTCGACCCGGCGTACCATTTATCAGAACGCGAGTACGAGCGAGGCGGTTTTTCACCCCGACACGCCGAGCAAGGTCGTACAGATGTTTGAAAATGACCGATCTCACCTATACGGTCTTGAACAACCGGGCGCGGAATCCTCCGTCCACCGGTCAGCTTGCACCACCGCACGCACCACGAGCCGCCAAGGCACCCAGCGCCGACCAGGGAGGACGGACGTGACCGAGGATCGGGCCAGCCGGCCGAAGAGCCCGCAGCAGATCACCGAGGCGGGACCGCCGGCCACCCGACGCCGGGGCGCCGCGCGCAGCCGGACGGGGCAGCCTGCCGTGCGCCCGGTCACCCCGGTGGTCAGCGCCTTTCCCGACCCCGCGACGGTGGATCTCACCGCCCGGCAGCGCCGGATCCTGGAGTTCATCCGCACCTGGGTCGAGCGGCACGGCTACCCGCCGAGCGTGCGCGAGATCGGCGAGGCCGTCGGCCTGGTCTCGCCGTCCAGCGTCGCCTACCAGCTCAAGGAGCTGGAGAAGAAGGGCTTCCTGCGCCGCGACCCCAACCGGCCGCGCGCCGTGGACGTCCGGGCGCCCGCCGACGTCGACGAGGAAATGGCCCGCTCGCAGCGCCCCGCCCCGGCCTACGTGCCGATGCTGGGCCGGATCGCGGCCGGTGGCCCGATCCTGGCCGAGCAGGCCGTGGAGGACATCTTCCCCCTCCCCCGCGAGCTGGTGGGTGAGGGCGAGGTCTTCATGCTCCAGGTCAAGGGCGACTCGATGCTGGACGCGGCGATCTGCGACGGCGACTGGGTCGTGGTCCGGCAGCAGCCGACCGCCGAGGCCGGCGACATCGTCGCCGCCATGCTCGACGGCGAGGCGACCGTGAAGACCTACCGCCGCCGCGACGGGCACGTCTGGCTCATGCCGCAGAACCCTGCCTTCGACCCGATCCCCGGCGACGACGCCACCATCATGGGCCGGGTCGTCGCGGTGCTGCGCCGCATCTGATCCGCCACCGCGCCGGGTGGCCGCCCTCGGCGGTCACCCGGGGCGCCGCTGCCGCTCAGTCACAGGGCCGGAGCGTCCTCGGGGCCTGAGCGTCCCTCGCCGCGTCCGGCAGGCCTGACGCCTCAGTAACGGTCGCCCCGGTAGCCCCGGCCGCCGCCGGGCACGTGACCGTAGCCGCGACCGTCGTCGGGGCCGTCGTCACGTCGGCGGGACCGCCGCTGGCCACGGGGGTCCGGTTCGTCGCCCCGCCGCGGCGGCTCCGCCCGGCCACCGCCGTAGACGCCGCCCGGCTGTCCCCCGCCACCGTAGACGCCGGCACCGGGGCGACCGCCACCCTGACGGCCACCACCACCCTGGCGACCACCACCACCCTGACGGCCACCGCCGCCGCCCTGCCGTCCGCCGCCACCGGGCGGCGGCCCGCCCAGGCCGGGCGGCCCGTCGACGGGCGGGCGACCGCCGCCGTAGACGCCGCCGCCAGCAGCCGGACGGGCGCCACCGTAGACGCCGCCACCGGCCGGACGGGCGCCGCCGGGTCCCCCGCCGCCGGCCGGCGCGGGACCGCCGCGCCCACCGGCCGGGCCGCCGCAGACGCCGGCCGCCGGCGCACCGCCGTAGACGCCGCCCCGACCCCGGTCGCCCGGCGGACGGATGCCGTCGTCCGCCGGCCCGCGCCGGTCGTCGGCGAGGACGTCGTCGCGGTCCGGGCCGTCGTCGCCGCGGGGAGGCGCCGGCTTGCGCCGGGACCGGAGGATGCCGAAGACACCGGCGGCCACCATCAGCGCGCCGATCACCCCCACGGCCGCGATCAGGTACGTGATGTCGCTCAGGCTCAGGCCGTCGACCCAGGACTGGCTGGCCTTCTTCGGGGCGTCGCCCCCGCCGGCCATCGGCTTCGCGCCCTCCGAGGAGGGCGTGTAGCCGAGGATGTCGATCGGGGCGTCCTCGTCGAGCTGGCCCCCGTCGGAGACGGTCAGAAAGGTCTTGCCGTCGGGACTGTAGGTGATCGCCTCACCGAACGGGTCGGCGAGCGCCGTCACCCGGGGCTTGCCGCCGGTCAGGGCCGCCACGACGTTCCCGTCGGTCACGTCGTACTCGAAGGCGTCGGCGTAGGTGCGCACCACCACCCGGGAGCCGTCGGGGGACCGGGCCGCGCCGGTGATCGCGACGCGGCCGGGGGCGCCGAGCCGGTTGTCCGTGTCGGTCTCCGGCAGGCTGATCTCGCCGACCTTCTTCATCGGTACGGCAGGGGTGTCCCCGCTCTTCATCTTCTCGGCGGGAGTGAAGATCTGGGCCTTGCCGGACATCACCTTGGTGATGATCAACGGGTTGCCGTCGTCGCCGATGAGCAGCGCCTCGGCGTCGTGCGGCTTGCCCTCGGGGTAGGAGAGGCGGTGCAGCTGGGGCCGCTTGGAGCCGTTGACCGGCATGCTCCACAGCGCCACGCGCTCGCGACGCTCCCGGCTGGTGACGTTGTCACCGGTGTCGGCGATCCAGACCGTCGTGCCGTCCGGGGAGAGCGCCAGGTCCTCGGTGTCGAACGGCCCCTGACCCGAGTAGCGGACCGGCTCCTTCGAGATCCCGCACTTGGCGTCGAGGAAGAAGACCCGCTTGCGGCTCTCCACCTCGGTGCCGTCGTTGATCACGATGTAGCCGCTCTTGGTGGCCACCAGGCCCGACAGCTCACGCAGCCGCTCGTCGGTGACCGTGCAGCGCTTCTTGCCGGGGGCGGCCGCGAGCGGGGACGCGGCCGAGGCGGGCGCCGCCGCCAGGGCGACTCCGGTACACGCCACGGTCGCCCCCAGCAAGCCGAGGGCGACCGTGACCGAAGAAACAGCGCGGCGCATTGAATCAGTGTCGCATGCCGGGCGTTTCCGACGCGTGACGCCGGGAGGCCGTCACCGGGCGCCCGCGACCGCCTGGCCCTCGTCCGCCGCCCGGAACGGCGCCAACTCGGCGGCGAGCGCCTCGCCGACCCGGACGTGCACCAGGGTGCCCTCCGGCAGGTGGGAGGTGCTCAGCACCTCGCCCTGACGGTGCACCCGGGCCACCAGGTCGCCCCGGTCGTACGGCAGCACCGCGCGGACCTCCACGGCAGGGCGGGGCAGCCGCGCCTCGACGGCCTCGCGCAGCCCGTCGATGCCGCGACCGGTGTGCGCGGAGACGAAGACGGCCTCCGGCCAGAGCCGCTTGAGCCGCAGCAGCGTCTCCTCGTCGGCCGCGTCGGTCTTGTTGACCACCAGCAGCTCGGGCAGCCGGTCGGCGCCCACCTCGGCGAGCACCTCGTGGACCGCCCGGACCTGCTCCTCCGGGTCCGGGTGGGTGCCGTCGACGACGTGCACCACCAGGTCGGCCTCGGCGACCTCCTCCAGGGTCGAGCGGAACGCCTCGACGATCTGGTGGGGCAGGTGCCGGACGAACCCGACCGTGTCGGAGAGGGTGTAGAGCCGCCCGTCGGCCGTGGTGGCCTTGCGGGTGGTCGGGTCGAGGGTGGCGAAGAGCGCGTTCTCCACCAGCACGCCCGCCCCGGTCAGCCGGTTGAGCAGGCTCGACTTGCCGGCGTTGGTGTAGCCGGCGATGGCCACGGCCGGCACGGCGTTGCGGGACCGCCGGGCGCGCTTGGTCTGGCGTACCGTCTTCATGCCCTTGATCTCCCGGCGCAGCCGGGCGATGCGGTGGCGGATCCGGCGCCGGTCGGTCTCCAGCTTCGTCTCACCGGGGCCGCGCAGACCCACGCCGCCGCCGGCGCCGCCGCCGCGACCGCTACCACCGGTCTGCCGCGAGAGGGTCTCACCCCAACCGCGCAGGCGCGGCAGCAGGTATTCGAGCTGGGCCAGCTCGACCTGCGCCTTGCCCTCCTTGCTCTTGGCGTGCTGGGCGAAGATGTCGAGGATCAGCGCGGTGCGGTCGACCACCTTGACCTTGGTGCGCTGCTCCAGGTTGCGCAGCTGGGACGGCGACAGCTCACCGTCGCAGATCACCGTGTCGGCGCCGGTGGAGAGCACGACCGAGCCGAGGTCGTCGACCTTGCCCCGGCCGACGTAGGTGGCGGGGTCGGGGCGGGTGCGCCGCTGGATCAGCCCCTCGAGCACCTGCGAGCCGGCGGTCTCCGCCAGCGCGGCCAGCTCGGTGAGGGAGTTCTCGGCGTCGCTCTGCGAGCCCTCGGTCCAGACGCCGACGAGGACCACGCGCTCCAGGCGCAGTTGGCGGTACTCGACCTCGGTGATGTCCGCGAGCTCGGTGGAGAGGCCGGGGACCCGCCGCAGCGCCTGCCGCTCCGACAGCTCGAACTCACCGGTGGTGGCGTCGAGCTCGTCGTCCTCGTAGGGAAGAAGGGTCTCCTGGTTGTGCAAGCCGGTCTCCTGTCCGTTCTGTCACGTACCGAGCAATCCTGACATGTGTCAACGCGGAACGCACCCGCTATATGCCCGCTCGAACGGGCCACAAAAGTGGGGGCGGATGCCGGAGGGGCCCGCCGGGGCGAGTAGAAATGCGGGGCGAGCCGTTCAGCGTCGACGGAGGGATCCCGTGGCCATCACCCGACTTCCAAGTGCCGGATTCTCGATCACGATTCGGATCGCCGTGCCGGCGGACGCGTCCTCGATCGGCCGGCTGACCACCTCCGTGGGTGAGGCCGGGGCGATCGTCACCGCGCTCGACGTGGTGGACTCCGACCCGACCCACGTGCTCGTCGACCTGACCTGCGACACCGCCGACGCCAGCCACGCCGACCAGGTGGTCGACGCGTTGACGGCGCTGGACGGCGTGGACGTACGCAAGGTCTCCGACCGGACCTTCCTCCTGCACCTCGGCGGCAAGATCGAGGTCAGCTCGAAGGTGGCGCTGCGCAACCGCGACGAGCTGTCCCGGGCGTACACCCCGGGGGTGGCGCGGGTCTGCATGGCGATCGCGGAGAACCCGGCCGACGCCCGCCGGCTGACCATCAAGCGCAACACCGTGGCCGTGGTCAGCGACGGCTCCGCCGTGCTGGGCCTGGGCAACCTCGGGCCGGCGGCGTCGCTGCCGGTGATGGAGGGCAAGGCCGCGCTGTTCAAGCGCTTCGGCGGGGTGGACGCCTGGCCGGTGGTGCTCGACACCCAGGACACCGACGAGATCGTGCAGATCGTCAAGGCGATCGCCCCGGCGTACGGCGGGATCAACCTGGAGGACATCGCCGCGCCCCGCTGCTTCGAGATCGAGGCGCGGCTGCGCGAGGCGCTGGACATCCCGGTGTTCCACGACGACCAGCACGGCACCGCGATCTGCGTGCTGGCCGCGCTGACCAACGCGCTGCGCGTCGTGGGCAAGCAGCTCGCGGACGTCCGGGTCGTGGTCTCCGGCGCTGGCGCGGCCGGCACCGCGATCATGAAGCTGCTGCTGCGCCAGGGCGTCGGCGACATCATCGCGTACGACCGGCAGGGCGCCCTGCACCGCGGCCAGAGCGGGCTCAACCCGGCCTGGCAGTGGCTGGCCGAGAACACCAACAAGGAGAACTACTCCGGCGACCTGGCCGGGGCGGTACACGGCGCGGACGTCTTCATCGGGGTGAGCGCGCCGAACCTGCTCACCGGCGACGACATCGCCACGATGGCCAAGGACTCGATCGTCTTCGCGCTGGCCAACCCCGACCCCGAGGTCGACCCGCGGGAGGCGCGCAAGCACGCCGCCGTGGTCGCCACCGGCCGCTCCGACCAGCCGAACCAGATCAACAACGTGCTCGCCTTCCCGGGCGTCTTCCGGGGCATGCTGGACGCGCACGCCGAGGAGTTCACCGAGGAGATGGCGATCGCGGCGGCCCGGGCCATCGCGGACGTGGTCGGCGAGGACAAGATCAACCCGACGGTGATCGTGCCCAGCGTCTTCGACTCCCGGGTCTCCCCTGCGGTCGCCGCGGCGGTCCGCGCCGCCGCCCAGAACCCGACCCCGACCCCCGCCGCCGACCCGGGCCCCGCCGACCTCCCCGAGATCGCCGCCGAAGCCAGCGCCACCCCCTAACCCGCCCTCCCCTCTCCCCCTCCCCCCTCCCCCTCTCCCCCTCTCCCCCTCCCCTCTCCCCCTCTCCCCCTCCCCTCTCCCCCTCTCTCCCTCCCCTCTCCCCCTCCCGCCCTCCCCCTCCCCGCCGGGGTCGATCATGCAGTTGTGGTGCCCCGCAAATGGGGCGCCAGAGGGCGATACGCCCACCACAACTGCATGATCGACGCGCCCTGGGGAGGGGCGGGGAGGGGCGGGTCAGGGGGTGGGCGGGAGGGGGAGGGCGGGTCAGGGGGTGGTGAGGGTGGTGGGGTCGAGGGTGCCGGTGGCTACCAGGGTGGCGGGGCCGGCCAGCCAGCAGGAGTCCTCCGTCACCGTGACCGACAGGCGTCCGCCGGGGACGTCCACCGCCAGCACGCCGGTGTCCCGGCCCGCGTCGCGCAGGGCCACCGCGGCCACCGCGCAGGCGCCCGTGCCGCAGGAGAGCGTCTCGGCGGAGCCGCGCTCGTACACCCGCATCAGCACGTGGCCGTCGGTGCCGTCGACGGGCTCGCCCGGCGCCGTGAACTCCACGTTCACCCCGGCCGGGAAGACCGCCCGGTCGACGTCGGGGGCCCGGGTGAGGTCGAGCGCGGTCAACTCCAGCCCGGCCGGCAGCGCGCAGACCAGGTGCGGGTTGCCGACGTCCACGGCCGTGCCGGGCAGGGTCAGCCCGCCGAGGGTGGCGGTCGCCGTGTCGTACAGCCGGGGGCGGCGCATCTCGACGGCGATGGCGTCGGCCGTGACCAGCGCGCGCACGACGCCGGCCCGGGTCGCCACCGGCAGCGCCCCTTCCTCCGGCTCGGCCAGTCCGGAGGCGACCAGGTAGCGGACGAAGACCCGGGCGCCGTTGCCGCACATCTCCGCGAACGACCCGTCGGCGTTCCAGTAGTCCATGAACCACTCGGCCTCGCCGGACGTCCCGGCGCCCTCCGGGTGGGCGGCCGCCCGGACGACCCGCAGCACGCCGTCGCCGCCGAGGCCGCGCCGCCGGTCGCAGAGGGCCGCGACCAGCCCCGGGGTCAGGTCGAGCCGGTTGTCCGGATCGGGCAGGATGACGAAGTCGTTGCCGGTGCCGTGGCCCTTGGTGAACTGCACGCCCCCATCATCGCGCAGCGGCGGGGAGCAGGCGCAGGGCGGCCGGGATCAGGTCCGGCGCCGCCGCGTCCAGCCAGTGGATCCGCGGGTCGCGGCGGAACCAGGAGCGCTGCCGCCGGACGAAGCGCCGGGTGGCCCGGACGGTCTCGTCGTGCGCCTCGGCCTCGGTCAGCTCCCCGGCGAGGAAGCGCAGCACCTGCTGGTAGCCGAGCGCGCGGCTGGCCGTACGGCCCTCGGGCAGACCGCGCGAGACCAGGTCCCCGGTCTCGGCGACCAGGCCGTCCGCCCACATCCGGTCCACCCGCAGGGCGATCCGCTCGTCCAGCAGGGCGGTGTCCAGGTCCACCCCGAGCTGCACCGACGGGTAGTACGGGGTGGGGTCGGGCAGCGCGGCGGTGAACGGCGCCCCGGTCAGCTCGATGACCTCCAGGGCGCGGACGATCCGCCGGCCGTTGCCGGGCAGGATCCCCGCCGCGGCGGCCGGGTCGGCCTCGCGCAGCCGGGCGTACAGGGGCGCGGGGCCGACCTCGGCCAGCTCCCGTTCCAGCCGCTCGCGCACCGCCGGGTCGGTGCCGGGGAACTCGAAGCGTTCCAGCACCGCCCGCACGTAGAGGCCGGAGCCGCCGACCAGCAGCGGCACCCGGCCCCGGGCCAGGACGTCGTCGACGGCGGCGCGGGCCAGCCGCTGGTACTCGGCGACGCTCGCCGGCTCGGTGACGTCCCAGATGTCCAGCAGGTGGTGCGGCACCCCCTCGCGCTCGGCCGGGGTGAGCTTGGCGGTGCCCACGTCCATGCCCCGGTAGAGCTGCATCGAGTCGGCGTTGACCACCTCGCCGTCGAGGGCGTGCGCGAGGGCGATGCTCAGCGCCGACTTGCCGGCCGCCGTCGGCCCGACCACGGCGACGACCGTCCCGGCCGGTGGGCGGGTCACGCCGGCGCCCAGGACGACACGAGGTAGGCGACGCCGTAGGGCGCCGAGTAGTGGCGCAGCTCGCCGCGCCAGTCGCCGCCCGTCGCACGCACCGCGCCGGCCAGCACCTGCCACGGCGCGCGGCCGGCGGCCTTCAGCTCCGCCGACAGTTCCGGGTCCAGGTCGAGCAGGGCCTCGGCGTCCGCGCCGGCCAGGGCGCGGGCGACCGCGTCGTCGTACGCCTCGGCGCGCGGGTCGTCGTAGCCGGGCGACTTCGGGCCGCGGCAGGCCGACCCGTCACCCGTCACCAGCAGGGCGGTACGCGGCTCCGTCGCCGCGCCGAGCGCCGCCCCCAGCTCGCCGCACTCCGTCGGGGAGGCGTCGGACGCGACGGAGCGGGCCAGCCGGGGCAGCTCGGTGCGGGAGCGCCCGAGCAGCCACGCGCCGACGGTCAGGCTCAGCGGCAGCCGCTCGCCGCCGGCGCAGTTCACCTTCCACAACCGCACGTGCCGGTCGAGGCCGTACTGGCGCAGCGAGCCGTGATCGGCCGCGTTGAAGCGGGTGGTCTCCGGCCCGCCGCCGACCAGGACGATGACCTCGGGGCCGGCGGCGAGCAGCCCGGCGACGGCGGCGTCGCAGGCGGCACGGAGCTCGTCCAGCTCGGGCGCGGCGGCACCGGCCAGGTCGGGGACGATCAGCGGCGGGTGGGGGCAGACGGCAGCGGCGACCAGGGGCACCCGGCAACGGTATCGGCACGACGGCGCCGGGCGCCCCGCACCCGGGACTCTCGGCGCCGCCACCGTCCCGCCGGATCCTCGCCGGCGAGGCGCTGCCCGGTCGGGTCGCCGCACCGCCGACGACGCCCGCCGGGCGGACACGTCGTACGCCGGATCCCGACACTCCTCCCAGGGAGCCTGTCCGCGGGCGCTAGGACACCGTATGGTCACGGTCGGCGATAGGCGCTCGACGGGAACGGGGTCGCACCTGTGACAATGCCGGGGGAAACTTTGCTGCGCCGTGGCGGCGATCGCGGGACTGCTCCCCGACGCCGGGAGAACGAGGATGGGCACATGAGCGACTGGACTGCCTTCGGACGGGTGGACGCGGACGGCACCGTGTACGTCAAGACCGCCGACGGCGAGCGGGTGGTCGGATCCTGGCAGGCGGGAGCGCCCGAGGAGGGGCTGGCCCACTTCGCCCGCCGCTTCGACGACCTGGTGACCGAGGTCAACCTGACGGAGGCCCGGCTCAACTCGGGCGCCGCCGACGCCGGCCATTCACTGACCACCATCCGGCGGATCCGCGCCTCGCTGGCCGAGGCGCACGTCGTCGGCGACATCGACGCGCTGGCCGCCCGGCTGGACCGGCTCGCCACGGTCGCCGAGGAGAAGGCCGGCGAGGCCAAGGCCGCCCGGGACGCCGCCCGCAGCGAGGCGCTCGCCCGCAAGCAGGCCCTCGTGGAGGAGGCGGAGAAGCTGGCCGCCGAGTCGACCGGCTGGAAGACCGCCGGGGACCGGCTCAAGGAGATCCTCGACGAGTGGAAGACCATCCGCGGGGTCGACAAGAAGGCCGACGGCGAGCTGTGGAAGCGGTTCGCCGCCGCGCGCGACGGCTTCACCCGCCGCCGGGGCGCCCACTTCGCCTCCCTCGACGCGCAGCGCAAGCAGGCGCAGACGGTCAAGGAGGAGCTGGTCGCCGAGGCCGAGAAGCTCAAGGACTCCACCGACTGGGCGGCCACCGCCAACCAGCTCAAGGAACTGATGAACCAGTGGAAGGCCGCTCCCCGGGCCTCCAAGGAGGCCGAGCAGAAGCTCTGGGAACGGTTCCGGGGCGCGCAGGACGAGTTCTTCACCCGGCGCAGCGAGGTCTTCTCCGCCCGCGACAACGAGCAGCGGGGCAACCTGGAACGCAAGCAGGCGCTGCTCGCCGAGGCCGAGGCGCTGGACGTCGACGGCGACCCGAAGGGCGCGCAGGCCAAGCTGCGGGAGATCCAGGCCCAGTGGCACGAGGCCGGCCGGGTGCCCCGCGAGGCGGCGGCCGGGCTGGAGCGCCGGCTGCGCGCCATCGACGAGAAGGTCCGCGAGGTGATGGACTCCGCGTGGCGGCGCACCACCAAGGAGGACAACCCCCTGCTCGCCCAGATGCGCGCGCAGGTCGCCGAGGCCGAGGAGCGGCTGGCCCGGGCCCAGGCGGCCGGCGACGCCCGGCGGGTCAAGGAGGCCGAGCAGGCGCTGGCGTCCAAGCGGCAGTTCCTCCAGCTCGCCGAGCAGGCCGGCTGAGCCGGACCGACCCACCACGACGGGCCCCGGCCACTCGGGCCGAGCCACCACGGAAGCCCCCGATCCGCCACGGACGGGGGCTTCCGCCTGTCCGCCCGCAGCCGTCGCCTGCTGATCCCACCTCCGCATCGGCGGTCGTCCCCCTTCGGGGGCGGCGGCCGATGCGCGTACGGGCGGAGCAAGCCTTTACATCGATGGGCGTCTGTGTTTACATCAGGAAAGCGCTTACCTGACTGCTCGTCAGCGCCAGCACGGGAGCCGCAACTTCGCGTAGCCAGTCCGCATTCCGCGGGGCCGCCGACCGCCGTCCCCGCCGACCAGACGCCACCGGGCACGGCGTCGCAGGGTCGGCCCACGGTCCGCGAGCCCGCCACCACCGAAGGGAAGCACCATGCGTACGTCCCGACGTCGCACCACCCTGCTCGCCGCCGCCGCCAGCGCCGCCCTGCTCGCCGCGGGGGCGCTGACCACCGGCACCGCGCCCGCCTCGGCCGCCCCCACCGGGCTCGTCGGCTGGGCCACCCAGAACGGCGGCACCACCGGCGGCAGCGGCAACCCCGTCACCGTGACCACCGCCTCGGCCCTGACCAGCGCGGTCGGCTCCAGCAACGCGGCGGTGATCCGGGTCTCCGGCACCATCTCCTGCTCCGGCATGCTGCGGGTGCGGTCCCACAAGACCATCCTCGGCAACCCCGGCGCGACCATCTCCGGCTGCGGCTTCAACATCAACGGTGACCGCAACGTCATCATCCGGAACCTGACCTTCCGGAACTGGAACGACGACGCGATCAACGTGCAGGAGTCGGCCACCAACGTCTGGATCGACCACAACAGCTTCACCAACGGCTACGACGGCGCGGTCGACATCAAGCGGGGCTCGGACTTCATCACCGTGTCGTGGAACCGCGTCTACGACCACGACAAGTCGATGCTGCTCGGGCACAGCGACAGCAACGGCAGCCAGGACACCGGCCACCTGCGGGTGACCTACCACCACAACTGGTTCGACGAGAGCAGCCAGCGCCACCCCCGGGTCCGCTTCGGCAACCCGGTCCACGTGTTCAACAACTACTACGACAGCAACGGCGGCTACGGCGTGGCGTCCACGGAGAACGCCGGGGTGCTCGTCGAGGGCAACTACTTCGAGAACGTCGACGACCCGTACCACCTCGGTGAGGGCGACTCCGGCCCGGGCACGCTGGTCGCCCGGAACAACCACTTCGTCAACTCCGGCAGCGGCCAGGCCGGCGGCAGCGTGCGGAGCATCCCGTACGCGTACAGCCTGGACGCCGCGAACAGCGTGAAGTCCATCGTGACCGCCGGCGCGGGCGCCGGTCGGATCCAGGTCTGACCGGCTGAGCGCACCGGCCGGGGCCCGCGCGTGCGGGCCCCGGCCGGTCGCGGGTCAGTGCGCGGCGCAGCCGGTCGTCGGCGCGGGCGTCGCGGCCGGCGCGCCGATCGTGGGCAGCCCGAGCAGCACCCCCGGCGTACGCGGGGCGCGCCCCGCCTCGGCCGCGTCGCCGGCCCGGGTGCGCCGGTGCGACAGCGGCTCGCCGTCGGCGTTCAGGTGGTGCGGGGCGGCGTAGGTGATGGCGGTGTGCACGATGTCGCCGGGGCGGATCCGCCCGGCCCGGGAGCCCGCCTCGCCGTGCTGGCCGTTCGCGCCGGTGGCGAAGTGGACCAGGCGGCCGTCGCGGGCGCGGCCGGACATCCGGCCCGTGCGCTCGTCCTTGCGCCCCTCGCCGACGGCGACCAGCACCTCGACGGTCTCCCCCAGGAGCTTCTTGTTCTCCGCCCAGGTGATCTCCTCCACGCAGGCGATCAGCCGCTCGTAGCGCTCCTGCACGACCTGCTTGGGCAGCTGGCCGTCCATCGTGGCGGCGGGCGTGCCGGGGCGCTTCGAATACTGGAAGGTGAAGGCGGAGGAGAAGCGGGCCTCGCGGACCACGTCGAGGGTGCGCTCGAAGTCGGCGTCGGTCTCGCCCGGGAAGCCGACGATGATGTCGGTGGTGATCGCCGCGTCCGGCATCGCCGCCCGGACCTTCTCGATGATGCCCAGATAGCGGTCGGCCCGGTACGAGCGGCGCATGGCCCGCAGCACGTCGTCCGAACCGGACTGGAGCGGCATGTGCAGCGAGTGGCAGACGTTGGGTGTCTCGGCCATCGCGGCGATCACGTCGTCGGTGAAGTCCTTCGGGTGCGGGCTGGTGAACCGCACCCGCTCCAGCCCCTCGATGTCGCCGCAGGCGCGCAGCAGCTTGCCGAAGGCGAGCCGGTCGCCGAACTCGACGCCGTAGGAGTTGACGTTCTGCCCGAGCAGGGTCACCTCCAGCACGCCCTCGTCGACCAGGGCGCGGACCTCGGAGAGGATGTCGCCGGGGCGGCGGTCCTTCTCCTTGCCCCGCAGAGAGGGCACGATGCAGAACGTGCAGGTGTTGTTGCAGCCGACGGAGATCGACACCCAGCCGGCGTACGTGGACTCGCGCCGGGTGGGCAGCGTCGAGGGGAAGACGTCGAGGGACTCGAGGATCTCCACCTCGGCCGCCGCGTTGTGCCGGGCCCGGTCCAGCAGCACCGGCAGCGACCCGATGTTGTGCGTGCCGAACACCACGTCGACCCAGGGCGCCTTGCGGACGATCTCGCCCCGGTCCTTCTGGGCGAGGCAGCCGCCCACGGCGATCTGCATCCCCGGATGTCTGGCCTTGACGGGGCGCAGGTGACCAAGGTTGCCGTAGAGCCGGTTGTCGGCGTTCTCCCGGACGGCGCAGGTGTTGAACACCACCACGTCCGGGTTGTCGTCGGCTTCGGCGGCGCGCACGTAGCCCGCCTGCTCCAGCAGGCCGGAGATGCGCTCGGAGTCGTGCACGTTCATCTGGCAGCCGTAGGTGCGCACCTGATAGGTGCGCGGGCTGCTCGCCGCTGCGGTAGTCATGACCCGGACAGCGTATCCGGGCCCACCGACCGGACTTAACGAGGAGGAGCCGTGTGCCGGAGCATCAAGACCCTGCGTGAGCCGTACGTCGCCGAGGTGACCACGGCGGACGTCGACGCCGCGGCGTTGCAGTACGTCCGCAAGATCTCGGGTTTCCGCAAGCCCGCCGCCCACAACGCCGCAGCCTTCGACGCGGCGGTCGCCGCCGTCGCCGCGGCCACCGCGACCCTGCTCGCCGAGCTGGAGGTACGCGGCGGCCGCTCCGCCAGCCCGGCGGGCTGACCCGCCGCCGGGCCGACGAGGGCCTCGTCGCCCGCCGGAGACCCCGGGGCCGGACGCCCCGGCAGGGCCGGCGGGTCGGCGGGCGGGGTCAGGCGGCGGCGAGCGCCGGGAGCACCGAGTCCGGCGCCCAGCGCGAGCGGTGGCACTGCGACCAGCCGCGACAGCGGGGATCGGCGTCGGTGCACAGCCGCTGGTCGGCGAGCACCTCGCCGTCGTCGGTGTCCCGGACGTCGAAGTGCACCGGCCGGATCGTGCCGTCGGGCGCGACGAGCAGGTGCCGCCCGGCGTCGAGCGTGTCGTCGCGCAGCAGGCAGTTGCGGTCCAGCAGCCGCGCCAGCGCGGCGATGCTGCCGTGTTCGGGCAGCCCTTCGGGCACCCCGTAGCAGTCCACGATGGTGGCGAACTCCCCCGGCGCCTGCCAGACGTCGCAGATCACCGCGTACGTCGGCAGGCGGGCGGGGTCCGCCGCCGCCAGGGGCATCACCACCCGGCCGAGCGCCTCGGCCAGTGCCGGGTAGACCTCCACCGGCCGCACCTGCTCGATTCTCCAGTTCCACAGCTCGGTCATGCCGCCTCCTCGCTGTGCTCGTCCCACCGGCCTCCGGATCGGGCCTTACTGACGATGGTGGGGTGCATATGACCTCAGCCGGGGGCAAGTTACCGGTCTGTGACCATTCCGGGCAAAATTTCCTTGAGCGCCGTTGCTCGGAGTAGCGGGAAGGTGACAGTTTATCGGGTACGGTGGCCCGCTGCGGACGCCACACGCCGGCCGGAGGAGATCCTTCCGGCCCCGGCCGCGCCCGGCCCCGACGACCGCCACACGCCCGACGGCACGGGCAGGCGTCATCCGGTTGCCGAAGCCGCGGCCAGGAGCCGGGGCGGGGCCGTCCTCAGCGTACGACCACCCGGTGTTCCCCGGGCGGCAGCAGCTCGCCGACCACGGTGGCGCCCGGCAGCTCGCCCGCGACCAGCAGGCCGCCCGAGGTCTGCGCGTCGGCCAGCAGCAGCCGCTCCTCCTCGCGCACACCGCCGAAGTCGGTCCACGGGGTGACCCACTCCAGGTTGCGCCGGCTGCCGCCGCTGACGTGCCCGTCGCGCACCGCCTCCCGGGCGCCGGCCAGGTAGGGCACCCGGGCCGCGTCGATCGCCACCGTCAGGCGGCTCGCCCGGGCCAGCTTGGACGCGTGCCCGAGCAGGCCGAAGCCGGTCACGTCGGTGCCGCAGCGGACGCCGGCCGCCACCGCGGCCCGCGCCGCGTCGCGGTTGAGGGTGGTCATCGCGGCGACCGCCTCGGGGAAGCTCTCGCCGGTGGCCTTGTGCCGGGTGTTGAGCACCCCGACGCCGAGCGGCTTGGTCAGCGACAGCGGCAGTCCCGCCCGGCCCGCGTCCAGGGTGATCAGCTCCTCCGGCCGGACCACCCCGGTGACGGCCAGCCCGTACTTGGGGCCCTCGTCGTCGACGCTGTGCCCGCCGGCGAGGTGGCAGCCGGCGTCGCGGGCCACGTCCTGCCCGCCGCGCAGCACCTCCCGGGCCAGCTCCAGCGGCAGCACGTCGCGCGGCCAGCAGAGCAGGTTGAGCGCGACGAGGGGGGTGCCGCCCATCGCGTACACGTCGGAGAGGGCGTTGGTCGCGGCGATGCGCCCCCAGTCGTACGCGTCGTCGACCACCGGGGTGAAGAAGTCGGCCGTGGTGACCAGGCCGGTGCGCTCGTCGAGCCGGACCACCGCGGCGTCGTCGCCGTGGTCGAGCCCGACGAGCAGCTCGGCGGTGCCGGTGGCCGGGCCGAGCCCGGTGACCATCGTCTCCAACTCCCCCGGGGGGATCTTGCACGCGCAGCCGCCACCCCGGGCGTACCGGGTGAGCCGTACCGGTTCCGTCATCTCCACATGATCTCCCCGGCCGCCCCGTCCCCGCTACGCGGGCGGGCCGGAGCGCGGTCAAAATCGGACTCTTGACCGCGTTCCGAACTGGTGTTATCGCTCCGTGACCAACCGAGTTGCGTCCCGCCACATCCCCCCGCCTACAGTTGCCCAACCGGGGGTCACCCGACCCCGCGCGACGACAGGGACGGTGAACGACGTGACGACGGGCGAACCGCTCATCGTGCTGGACTCGGTCAACAAGTGGTTCGGGCCGCTGCACGTGCTGGACGACGTCTCACTGTCAGTCGGGCGCGGCGAGGTGGTCGTGGTGATCGGCCCGTCGGGCTCCGGCAAGTCGACGCTGTGCCGCACCATCAACCGCCTCGAACCGATCAGCTCCGGCACGATCACCTTCGACGGGCAGCCGCTGCCGGCCGAGGGCAAGGCGCTGGCGAAGCTGCGCAGCGAGGTCGGCATGGTGTTCCAGTCGTTCAACCTCTTCGCGCACAAGACGATCCTCGAGAACGTCACCCTCGGGCCGGTCAAGGTCCGCAAGGAGAAGCCGGCGGCGGCGCGCGAGCGCGGCCTGGCCCTGCTCGACCGGGTGGGCATCGCCAACCAGGCCGACAAGTTCCCGGCCCAGCTCTCCGGCGGTCAGCAGCAGCGGGTGGCGATCGCCCGGGCGCTGGCCATGCAGCCCAAGGCGATGCTCTTCGACGAGCCGACCAGCGCGCTGGACCCGGAGATGGTCGGCGAGGTGCTGGACGTGATGACGTCGCTGGCCCGCGAGGGCATGACCATGGTCGTGGTGACCCACGAGATGGGCTTCGCCCGGCACGCGGCGAACCGCGTCATCTTCATGGCCGACGGGCAGCTGGTCGAGGACGCGCCGCCGGCCGAGTTCTTCGCCAACCCGCGCAGCGAGCGGGCCAGGGACTTCCTCTCCAAGATCCTCACGCACTAGGCGTCCGTACCTGGAGCGCGCCGTCCCCCGGCGGGTTCCGTCGAAGAAGGAGATCAACATGCGTATCACGCGCGTAGCGGCGCTCGCGGCGGCCGCCACCCTGGCGCTCGGCATGACCGCCTGCGGTGGCGACGACGCCGACGAGGGCACCGGCGCCGGCAGCAAGTCCTTCGCCGCCGGCAGCACGATGGAGCGCCTCAACAAGGCCCAGGCCATCAAGATCGGCACCAAGTTCGACCAGCCCGGCTTCGGCCTCAAGGGCCTGTCCGGCAAGCCGGAGGGCTTCGACGTCGAGGTAGCGAAGATCATCGTCAAGGAGCTGGGCATCCCCGAGGACAAGATCGAGTGGGTCGAGACCCCCTCGAAGGTCCGCGAGGACGTGATCGTGAACGGCACGGTCGACCTGGTCGCCGCCACCTACACGATCAACGACAAGCGCAAGGAGCGCATCGCGTTCGCCGGGCCCTACTACGAGGCCGGCCAGAACATCATGGTGAAGAAGGACGACACCTCCATCACCGGGCCGGACTCGTTCAAGGACGGCACCAAGAAGGTCTGCTCGGTCACCGGCTCGACGCCCTTCGAGGAGATCAAGAAGTACGTCAAGGACGTCGCCACCCAGCTGGTGCCCTTCGACACCTACGACAAGTGCCGCGACGCCCTCAAGAACGGCCAGGTCGACGCCGTCACCACGGACAACGTGATCCTGCTCGGCTACATCGCCAAGGACGAGGCGTCGTTCAAGCTGGCCGGCGACAACTTCACCAAGGAGCCGTACGGCCTCGGGGTGAAGAAGGAGGACACCGACTTCCGCAACTTCGTCAACGACACGCTGGAGAAGGCGTTCGCCGACGGCAGCTGGAAGAAGGCCTGGGACGGCACCGCCGGCAAGTTCGGTGCCGAGCTGGGTTCCGCGCCGGCTGTCAACCGCTACTGACCTGAATCCTTGATCTGGAGGGTGGGGAGGAAGACCGACCCGTGAGTGTGCTCATCGACAAGTTCGACGTCTTCGCGGGTGGTTTCTGGCTCACCCTCCAGATCTGCGTACTCGCCGCGATCGGCGCCCTGATCGTGGGTGCCGTCGTGGCGGTACTGCGGATCTCCCCGGTGCCGCCGCTGCGGGCGCTCGGCACCGCCTACGTCAACGTCTTCCGCAACATGCCGCTGACCGTCGTGATGTTCTTCGCCGCGTTCGGCCTGCCGGCGCTCGGCTCCAACGCCGACTTCCTGCGCGTCCCCGGCCTCGACGCGGTGTTCAGCCGGCTCGACACCGATCTGCCGTATTTCCGCTTCGCGCTGATCGCGCTGACGCTCTACACGGCGGCGTTCGTCTGCGAGGCGCTGCGCTCCGGGGTGAACGCCGTGCCCGCCGGCCAGGCGGAGGCCGCCCGGTCGCTGGGGCTGACCTTCGGCCAGAACCTGCGCTACGTGGTGATGCCGCAGTCCTGGAAGGCCTCGGTGGTGCCGCTCGGCTCGGTGATCATCGCGATGATCAAGAACTCTGCCCTGGTCGGCTTCTTCGGAGTGGTCGGCGACCTCTCGCAGACCGCCGACCAGCTGACCTCGGCCGAGGGCTACGCCTTCATCCCCGTCGCCATCGGCATCTCGATCGGATACCTGATCATGACCGTTCCCCTCGGCGCTTTCCTCGACCGCGTCGAGAAGCGACAGGCGGTGGCCCGGTGAGCCAGCAGAGCGTCCTCTACGACGTCCCCGGTCCCCGGCAGCGCCGGCTCACCCTGATCGGCAGCGCGGTCGCGACGGTGCTGGTGCTGGTCGGCGCGTACTTCCTGGTCTACCGCCCGCTGAACGACAAGGGCCAGTTCTCGATGGAGCTGTGGGGGCCGCTGATCGACCCCTCCAACGAGAACTTCTCGCTGGTGTGGGAGCGGATCGGCATCGGCTTCAAGAACACCCTGACCGCCGCCGCCCTGGCGATCGTCTCCTCGCTGGTGGTCGGCACCCTGCTCGCGGTGCTGCGGATCCAGCTCAAGAGCCTGACCCGGCGCCGGTTCACCGGGCTCGCCACGCCACTGGCGTACCTGCTGCGCGGGCTGAGCCTGCTGCTGTCGGCGGTCACCCGGGTCTGCGTCGAGGTGTTCCGGGGCCTGCCCGTGGTTCTCACGATCTTCTTCGTGGCCCGCGGCTTCCCCGAGTTCGGCGTCTCGTTCGACACGCTCTGGTACCTGGTCATCGGCCTGACCGTCTACAACTCCGTGGTGATCGCCGAGATCCTCCGCTCCGGCATGGAGGGCCTGCCGGGCGGGCAGGCCGAGGCGGCCTCCGCGATCGGGCTCTCCCCGTTGCAGACCACCCGGATGATCCTGCTGCCGCAGGCGTTCCGGATCATGCTGCCGGCGCTGATCAGCCAGCTCGTCGTGGTGCTCAAGGACACCTCGCTCGGCTTCATCATCAGCTACGAGGAGACCCTCAACATCGGCAAGCAGATCATCGGCGCGCTGGACAACCCGATCCAGGTCTACGTCGTGATCGCGGTGATGTTCATCCTGGTGAACTACTCGCTGTCGAAGCTGGCCCAGTACGTGCAGCGCCGGCTCTCGCGCGGTCGCAAGACCGCCGGCACCCCGGCCCAGAACCCGCCCCCGGCCGCGCTCGCCTCGCAGTCGGAGAGCAACGGCCAGGGCATCTGAGCTGACCAGATCCCACGACGAAGGACCGGCCCGGTGATCGGGCCGGCCCTTCGTGTCGACGCCGTCAGCGGGCGATCTCGGTGACCCGGGACTCGCGGACCACGGTCACCCGGATCTGCCCCGGGTAGGTCAGCTCCTCCTCGATCTGCTTGGCCACGTCCCGGGCCAGCACGGCCGCGCCGATGTCGTCCACGTCGTCCGGTTTGACCATCACCCGGATCTCCCGGCCGGCCTGCATGGCGAAGACCTTCTCCACGCCGAGCTTGCCGGCCGCGATCTCCTCGATCCGCTCCAGCCGCTTGACGTACGCCTCCAGGCTCTCCCGCCGGGCCCCCGGCCGACCGCCCGAGCAGGCGTCGGACGCCTGGGTGAGGACGGCCTCGATCGTCTGCGGCGGCACCTCGTTGTGGTGCGCCTCGATGGCGTGGACGACGTCCTCGCTCTCGCCGTACTTGCGGGCCAGGTCGGCCCCGATGATGGCGTGGCTGCCCTCCACCTCGTGGGTGAGCGCCTTGCCGATGTCGTGCAGGAACGCCGAGCGCTTGATGATCGGCACGTCCAGCCGCAACTCGGCGGCCATGATGCCGGCGATGTGCGCGGTCTCCACCAGGTGCTTGAGCACGTTCTGCCCGTACGACGTCCGGTAGCGCAGCCGGCCGAGCAGGGTGACCAGCTCCGGGTGGATCTCGGTGATGCCGACCTCGACCAGGGCGTCCTCGGCGGCCCGCTGGCAGAGCTCCTCCACCTCGTGCCGGGCCAGGTCGTAGACCTCCTCGATGCGGTGCGGGTGGATCCGCCCGTCCAGGACCAGCTTCTCCAGCGTCAGCCGGCCGACCTCCCGGCGCACCGGGTCGAAGCAGGAGAGCAGCACCGCCTCGGGGGTGTCGTCGATGATCAGGTTGACGCCGGTGACCGACTCGAAGGCCCGGATGTTGCGGCCCTCCCGGCCGATGATCCGCCCCTTCATCTCGTCGCCGGGCAGGTGCAGGACGCTGACCACGCTCTCCGCCGTCTGCTCGCTGGCGACCCGCTGGATGGCGTCCACGACGATGTGCCGGGCGCGCTGCTCGGCGGTGCCGCGGGCGTCGGACTCGATGTCGCGGACCAGCAGGGCGGCCTCCCGCTTGGCCTGGACCTCGATCGCCTCGACGAGTTCCGCCCGGGCGGCGTCGGCGGTGAGGCCGGCGACCCGCTCCAGCTCGCGGCGCCGGTGCTCCTCCGCCTCGGCCAGCTCGGCCTCGCGCTGGGCGAGGGCGGCCTCGCGGGCCGACAGGGCCGCGCTGGCGGCGGTGAGCTGCCGCTCCCGCTCGGCGAGCCGCTCCACCTCCTCGGTGTGCAGCCGCTCGCGCTCGTCCATCCGGGCCGCCCGCCGCTCCACCTCGGCGGCCTGCTCGCGGGTGGTGGCGGCGAGCACCGCGACCTCCCGCTCGCCGCTGCGCCGGGCGGTGGCCCGCAACTGCTCGGCGTCGGCCTCGGCCTGCTTGTGTGCCCGTTCGAGGACGGTGTCGGCCTCCGCCCGGGCGTCGTCGAGCACCCGGCGTGCCTCCGCCCGGGCCGCCTTCGCCTCGGCCTTCGCGGCCGCCGCCTCGGCGCGGGCCGCCGCGGCGGCGGACTTCGCCACGTCGATCGTGCTGTTGGCCTCGTCGGCGGCGGTGCGCAGGGCCGCGAGGGACTGCTCCTGCCGGTCCTTCTCGGCGATGAAGGCGGGATCCTCGGGCGCCGGCGCCGCACCGAACCGGCGCAGCGCCCGTACGCCGAGCAGCACCGCCCCGAGCACGACCACGGTCAGGACCAGCACCACGGCGAGGATCACGACGTCGAACCCGCTCATGCCGGCGCCCCGTCCCGCCCGGTGGCCACGGTGCCCGGCCCGACCGGCCCGCTCATGTCGGGACCCCGGTGGAACTGCGCCGCCTCGCCATGGCCGCCTCCCCTGAACGTCGGGACCGCAGCGACCGTGCCGATGGGCACGCACCCTGCGGCTGTGGACGCCCGACCGGAGCGACTGGCCGTGGGGTAGCTTCCGTCGGCGGTGCCCACGCGGGAGCATCGCCGACGGCCGGGTGCAGTTGTCGCGCCAGCGTCGGACCGGCCAGTCCGAAGCTGCCGTCAGTGACCGATCAGATCGGCCAAAGTGATGCTGTTCCGTTACGCGATCTATGTTGTGCGCTTAGCCTGCGCTTGGTCGGGCAATGTGAGCCTGTATGGCGAGGCTAGGTCTCCCGGGGGGCTCCGGTCAAGAACTCATGATCAAACCCCCCGAACGGAGAGAAGTTGTCGCGTCACGCAAGGCTGATGCACGCCCGGACACCGGCGGACAAAACGGTAGCGGATCGTGCCTCCCTACACGTCGGCCCTGCTCAGCGCGGGCCCCGAGCACGCGCCCACCGAGGCGCCACCCGACGGCCGCGCGCGTACTCCGCCGCCGCGCCACCGGCCGACTGTGACGCAACCGTCTGCGCCGCAGCGCTCGCCGGGATCCACGGGTGGCCGCACGACTACCGCTGCCCTGATCGTCTGTCACCGAGCCGGCCGTTGACGGGGTCCGGGGCCGGGTCCGCGTCAACCGATCATGAGCGCCGGACGGGGCCGGCGAACGGCGGCGGCACAGCGGCAGGGCCGCAGGGCGGCGAGGCAGCGGCGGGGGCGCAGGGCGGCGAGGCGGCGGCGGGACCACAGGGTGGCGAGGCGGCGGCGGGGCCGCAGGGCGGCGGGTCGCAGGGCTGGTTCCGGGCCGGGCGGGTCAGTGGGCGCCCGCCGCCAGCGCCGCCGCCACCAGTGCGGCGTTGTCGGCCGCGGGCGAGCCGTCGGGCAGCGACAGCGTGTCCTCCAGCCCGATGCGGCTGTGCAGGCCCCGGCGCACCGCCTCGGTCAGCACCGACCAGGTCGCCGGCCCCTCGGCATGCAGCAGGACCGGCGGGCTTCCGGCCGCAGGGGACGGCAGCGCCGCCAGCATCGCGGCGGCGTCCGCAAGCGCCACCGCCGGATCGTCGGCCATGCACTCGATCAGGATCCGCCCGGCGGGCACCCGCCACCGCGCGTACGCCGCGACCGCGTCGACCGTCCAGATTCCCGCCTCGACCATGACGCCCCGCTCGTGCAGGACCGCCGCCACCGCCTCCGCGCCCGGCTCGTGAGCGTTGACCGAGGCGAAGTCGGGCAGCACGGTCCAGGCCCGGACCGCGGCCACCCGGGCAGCCGGCTGCGGCTCGATCCAGGCTCCGGTGCTCACCCCGACCGGCAGCCCCGGCCGGGCGATCCGGATCGCGTCCAGCGCGGCGGCGACCACCGACGGGTGCAGGGACTCCCGGCCGGCGGCGTCCCGCGGATGCACGTGCACGGCGCCGGCGCCGAGGGCCGCGCAGCGGGCCGCGTCGGCCGCCAGCTCGACCGGGGTGACCGGCACCGCCGGATGCTCGTCACGCCCTCGGGCCCCGTTGAGGCACGCCTTCAACATCGAAGTCCCCCTCCGCCCACCGCCGGGCCCCGCGGCTCGTCACCACACGCCTCCAACACGAAGTCCACCGAGAGGTTCGCCGCCCTGTCGCGACACGTCCTCTCCGGCCAACCCGATCGGGCCGCCTCCGGTCCGGCTGCCGGGCTCAGGGGCCCGTCGCGACACGTCTTGAGCAGCGGCCCCTCCCGGCCGGCGCTCCCGTTCACCGGAGGGGGCGGTTGTCCCGGTCCAGCTCGCCCTCGGCGTCGGCGAGCGCGTCGGCGTCGATCTGCTCGGCGAACTCGGCCGCCTCGGCGCTCTGGGCGGCGAGCGCGTCCTTCACCGCCCGGATCGCCACGCCCGGCGGGTAGCCCTTGCGGGCCAGCATGGCCACCAGCCGCCGGAAGACCGCGTCCGGCTCGCCCCGGGCGGTGCGCAGCTTCCGCTCGACCAGGGCGCGGGCGGTCTCGGCCTCGGTCTCCTCGTCCAGCTCGCCGAGCGCCTCGCTCGCGACCTCTCCGTCGACCCCACGCTGGCGCAGCTCGTTGGCCAGCGCCCGGCGGGCCAGGCCCCGGCCGGAGTGCCGGCTGGCCACCCAGGCCCGGGCGAACGCGGCGTCGTCGATGATGCCGACCTCGTCGTAGCGGTCGAGCACCTCCGCCGAGACCTCGTCGGAGACGCCCCGTTTCGCCAGCGCCCCGGCCAGCTCGGCCCGGGTGCGGGGCCGGACGGCCAGCTGGCGCAGGCAGATCTCCCGCGCCAGCTCGGCCTCGTCGCGCGGCGGGGCCGGGGGCGCCTCGGGATCGGTGTCGTCGGTACGGCCGCGCCGGGCCCGACGGGGCCGGGGCGCGCTGTCGTCACCCGCGCGGGCGGGGCTGGCATCCCAGCCCCGCCCGGTGCGGGCGCGTCGTCCTGCCACGGGTCAGGAACCGGTCAGAAGTCGACCGGCGGCAGCTCCGGGCCACCGGCGGCGTCACCCGCGCCGACCCCGACGCCGAGCTTCTCCAGGATCTTCTTCTCGATCTCGGCGGCGACGTCCGGGTTCTCCCGGAGGAACTCGCGGGCCTTCTCCTTGCCCTGGCCCAGCTGGTCGCCGTCGTAGGTGTACCAGGCGCCGGACTTGCGGATGATCGCCTGCTCGACGCCGACGTCGATCAGCGAGCCCTCGCGGGAGATGCCCTTGCCGTACATGATGTCGAACTCGGCCTGCTTGAACGGCGCGGCGACCTTGTTCTTCACGACCTTGACCCGGGTGCGGTTGCCGACCACGTCGGTGCCGTCCTTGAGGCTCTCGATGCGGCGCACGTCGAGCCGGACCGAGGCGTAGAACTTCAGCGCCCGGCCACCCGTGGTGGTCTCGGGGCTGCCGAACATCACGCCGATCTTCTCGCGGAGCTGGTTGATGAAGATCGCCGTGGTGCCGGTGTTGTTGAGCACACCGGTGATCTTCCGCAGCGCCTGGCTCATCAGCCGGGCCTGGAGACCCACGTGGCTGTCGCCCATCTCGCCCTCGATCTCGGCGCGCGGCACCAGCGCGGCCACCGAGTCGATGACGATGATGTCGATCGCGCCGGAGCGGACCAGCATGTCCGTGATCTCCAGCGCCTGCTCGCCGGTGTCCGGCTGGGAGACCAGCAGGGCGTCGGTGTCGACGCCGAGGGCCTTGGCGTACTCCGGGTCGAGCGCGTGCTCGGCGTCGACGAAGGCGGCGATGCCGCCGGCCCGCTGGGCGTTGGCCACCGCGTGCAGGGCCACCGTGGTCTTACCGCTGGACTCCGGACCGTAGATCTCGACGACCCGGCCCCGGGGCAGACCGCCCACGCCGAGCGCCACGTCGAGCGCGATCGAACCCGTCGGAATCACCGAGGTCTGGACGACCGGCCGCTCTCCCAGCCGCATCACCGAACCCTTGCCGAACTGCTTGTCGATCTGAGCGAGAGCAAGGTCGAGTGCCTTCTCCCGATCGGGCCCTGCGGCCATGTTTGCCACCCCTGCCTTCGCCGGCGTCTTTCCTGAGCTTCGCGTCACGCGGACACGCTAGGCGCTGGGTCCGACAGAAAACCAGCCGGCCGGCCGTGAGCTGTGGACGAGCACCCCGCTGTGGACAATAGCCGAACAGGTGTACGAGTCGGCAAGCGACACGCGGAAGCCGCGAAACGGCTGCTCAGCGTAGTCGGGCGGGCACCCGGTCGGGATAGGCGGCGCAGACCGCCCGCCACACCACGTGGGCCTGCTCACCCGACGCCAGGGCCTGCTCGATGGTCCGCCCACCGAGCTGCGAGAGCACCTGGTCGCGGGCGATGCTGCCCGCGTAGCCGGGCCCGAAGGCCTCCTCCAGCCGGGACCAGAAGTCGGTCAGCCGCACGTGATCAGTCCTCCTCGTCCGGTGCCCCCACCGGCACCGGCCGCAACGCTAGCGTCACCAGGGGCACCACCGCGACCGCCGCGAGTCCGGTGAGCACCGGATAACCGGCCGCCTCCACGACAAACCCGCTGGCCGCCCCGGCGGCGGCGCCGGCCAGGCCCATGGTCAGGTCGGAGAGCCCCTGCACGCTCGGCCGGATCCCCACCGGCACCGACTCCGACAGCAGCGTCGAGCCCGCGACCATGGTCCCCGACCAGCCCAGGCCGAGCAGGAACAACCCGACCGAGAGCCAGGCCGTGTGGTGCCCGGCCGTGCCGGCGACCGCGCACGCCGCGAGCAGCAGCCCGACGCCGCCGAGGATCACCGCGCGGCGACCGACCCGGTCGGTGAGCCAGCCCGCCACCGGGGCCAGCGCGTACATGCCGGCGATGTGCAGGCTCAGCACGAGACCGACCACCCGCAGCACGTCGGCGTCGTCGTGCCACTCGTGCAGGCGCACCGGGGTCATCACCATCACCGCGACCATGACCAGGTGGCCGACCGCCACCGCGACGATGCCGAGCCGGGCGGCCGGGCGCGCGCGTACCACCGCCCAGGCGGCCCGCATGCCCGCACCGCGACGGGCGGTCGGCGCCGGCGCGACGACGGGGGTCGCCGGGGTGCCGGTCGCCGCCAGCCGGCGCGCCGTGAGCAGCGGGTCCGGCCGCAGCAGCGCCAGGATCGCCCCGGCGGCCAGCACGAGCGCGACGGCGCTGAACGCGAACGGACCGGCCAGCGTCGGCAGCCCCCAGCCGCTGGTGGTGCGGTCGGCGAGCGAGGCGAAGTTCGGCGCGGCGACCGCGCCGAGGGTGGTGGCCCAGACGATCAACGAGAGCTGGCGGCCCCGGCGCGCCGGCTCGGCCAGGTCCACCGCCGTGTAGCGGGCCTGGAGGTTGGCCGCGCTGCCGCCGCCGAACAGGAGCATGCCCAGGAAGAGCAACGGGACCCAGCGGGTCACCGCGGCGAGGACCACCAGAGCGCCGCCGGCCGCGCCGGTCAGGTACGCCACGACCAGGCCGGGCCGTCGGCCACGGACGGTCATGATCCGCGTGACCGGCACGGCGAGCAACGCCCCACCCACGACGGCGGCGCTGCTGACCAGGCCCGCCACGGCGGTGCCGGCGATGTCGGAGGCGAGCAGCGCCCCGACGGCGACGCCGATGGTCACCCCGATACCGCCGATGATCTGGGTGACGAAGAGCAGCCGGAGGGTACGCCGCTGGATGGGCGCGACGTCGGGCGCGGCGAGCGGCGCGGCGAGGTCGGTGGCCATGGCGGCTCCTTCGGGGTAAGGGGTGAGAAGCCATCTCATCCTTGCGCACCCGCCCCGCCGGCCGGCAGCCGGTTGACGCTACAGCCCGAGGCCCCGGCCGATGATCTCCTTCATGATCTCGGTGGTGCCGCCGTAGATCGTCTGCACCCGCCCGTCCAGCCACGCCTTCGCCACCGGGTACTCCAGCATGTAGCCGTAGCCGCCGTGCAACTGCACGCAACGGTCGGCGACCCTGTTCTGCAGCTCGGTGGTCCACCACTTCGCCTTGGCCGCGTCGGTGACCGACAGCCGGCCGGCGTTGTGCTCCGCGACGCAGTGGTTGACGAAGGTGCGGGCGATGGTGACCTCGGTGTCCAGCTCGGCCAGCAGGAAGCGGTTGTGCTGGAACGCGCCGATCGGCCGACCGAACGCCTGCCGGGAGCGGGCGTAGTCGAGGGTGACGGCGAGCAGCCGCTCGGCGGCGGCCACCGCGACGACCGCGATGCTGAGCCGCTCCCGGGGCAGGTTGGCCATCAGGTGGTAGAAACCGTGGTTCTCGGTGCCGATCAGGTTCTCCGCCGGCACCCGGCAGTCGTCGAAGAACAGCTCGGCGGTGTCGTTGGCCTTGAGCCCGACCTTGGCCAGCCGCCGGCCCCGGGAGAAGCCGGGGGTGCCGCTCTCCACCGCGATCAGGCTCACCCCGTGCGCGCCCTGGTCCGGCGCGGTACGCACGACCACGACCACCAGGTCGGCCATCTCCCCGTTGGTGATGAAGGTCTTCTGGCCGTTGAGCACCCAGCTGTCGCCGTCGCGGACCGCGCTCGTGCGGATCCCGGCCAGGTCGGAGCCGGCGCCGGGCTCGCTCATCGCGATCGCGGTGACCAGGTCGCCGGAGCAGAACCCGGGCAGCCAGCGCTTGCGCTGCTCGTCGGTGGCCAGCTCGGTCAGGTACGGCGCCACCACGTCGTTGTGCAGGCCGAAGCCGAGCCCGGTGCAGCCGGCGGCGACGATCTCCTCGTCCAGCACGGCGTTGAACCGGAAGTCCCGCTGCCCGCCGCCGCCGTACTCGGTGTCGACGTCCATGCCCAGCAGGCCGGCCGCCCCGGCCCGGCGCCACACCTCGCGGTCGACGATCCCGTCGGCCTCCCAGCGCTCGTGGTGGGGCACCGCCTCGCGGGTCAGGAACTCGCGGCACAGCTCGCGGAACTCCTCGTGGTCGCGCTCGTAGAGATGCTGCTCCATGGCGGCAAGTGTGGCACCGCTCACCCGCCCTGCCCAGCGGGCCGACGGGCCGGAAGCGGCGGCTCAGCCGGCGAGGGCGCGGGCGGCGACGGTGAGGTCGGCGACCAGCCCCTCGTACGCCTTGTCCTGGTCGTCGGCGCGCAGCACGGCGGACGGGTGGATGGTGGCCAGCAGCCGCGCCGGCGGGGCGTCGGCGACGGCGCCGGTGGAGTCCACCGGCACCCGCCGGAAGTCCTCCGGGTGCTGGGCCGACTCCGGCCAGGGCAGCAGCTCGCCGCGCTGGCGGGTGACCCGGAACGTCGGGCCGAGCAGGGCCTTGGCGGCGGTGGCGCCGAGCACCACCACGATCTCCGGGCGCAGCCGGGCGAACTCGGCCACCAGCCAGGGCCGGCAGGCGGTGACGTGCACCCGGTCCGGGGTCTGGTGGATGCGCCGCTTGCCGCGCTGCTCGAAGCGGAAGTGCTTCACGGCGTTGGTGAGGTAGATGTGGCCCGGGTCGAGCCGCGCGTCGTCGACCGCCCTGCGCAGCAGCCGCCCGGCCGGGCCGACGAACGGCAGGCCCTTCTGGTCCTCCAGGTCGCCGGGCTGCTCGCCGACGAAGACCACCCGCGCGTCGGCGTCGCCCCGGCCGAAGACGGTCTGCGACGCGTCCCGGTAGAGCTCGCAGCCCCGGCAGCCGGCGGCGGCGGCGCGCAGGTCGTCGAGGGTGTCGGCCCGCGGCGGGATGAACTTCTGCGCGCCCGGCGCGGTCTCGGTCTGCTCGGCCATGGCTGCTGTTCTACCCGCTGCGGGAGGGAGCACGCGCGGGACCCGCCGGAAGGGACACGCCGGGTGTGAGCAAAGTGGACGGTGTGGGCGGAGTGGCGACGCGGCGACGCCCGCACCGGGCCGTCCGGGAACGCGTCGGGCTCCCCGGCTCACGCCGTGAAGCCGCCGGGCGGGGCGGGCCGGACGGCCCGGGCCACCGCCTCGGCCAGGTCCGGGATCTCCGCCTCGTCGAGCGAGCTGACGGTGATCCGCAGCGCCGGCGGGCCGGCGATCCGGTGCAGCGTGCCGGGCGCGACCGCCCAGCCGGCGTCGCGCAGCGCGGTCAGCACGCTGGTCTCGTCGTCGACCGGCAGCCAGACGTTGATGCCGCTGCGGCCGTGGGCGAGCAGGCCGTGGCCGGCGAGCGCGTCGATCAGCGCCGTGCGCCGCCGCTCGTAGCTGCCGGCGGCCCGGTCCACCAGCCCGGCCACGGCGGGGTCCCGCCAGAGCGCCAGGACCAGCCGTTGCAGCACGGTGGAGACCCAGCCGGCGCCGACCCGGGCCCGACCGGCCACCCGGGCCACCGTGGTCTCGTCGCCCACCAGCACGGCCAGCCGCAGGTCGGGGCCGAACGGCTTGCTCACCGAGCGGACGAAGGCCCACGCCGGGGTCGCCCCGGCGAGCGGGTGCAGCGGTACGCGGGCCAACTCGGCGGCGTGGTCGTCCTCGATCAGCAGCAGGTCGGAGCGGCCGGCGAGCAGGGCGCGCAGCTGCCCGGCCCGCTCGGCGGAGACCGCCGCGCCGGTGGGATTCTGGGCCCGGCTCGTCACGATCAGCGCCCGGGCGCCGGCGGCGAGCGCGGCGGCGACCCCGCCGACGAGCGGACCGTCGTCGTCGACCGGCACGCCGATCGGCCGCAGCCCGAGCGCGGCGACCAGGTCGAGCAGGTTGGCCCAGCCCGGGTCCTCGACCGCGACCGCGTCGCCGGGGCGCAGGTGCGCGCCGAGCAGCCGCTCGATGCCGTCCAGCGCGCCGCCGGTGACGGTCAGCTCCGTGGCCGGTACGCCGTCGGCGGCCAGCCGCTCGCGGGCCGCCTCGGCCAGCTCGGGCAGCACCCCGGCCGCCGGGTAGCCGAGCGGCTCGCCCGCGTCGGCGGCCAGGCCGGCGAGGTGCGCCCCGAGGGGTGGCAGGAGGCGCACGTCCGGCTCGCCCCGGGAGAGGTCGCGCAGGCCGGGGGCGGTCGGCGGGCGCAGCGCGGAGCGGCGGGACGCCACCGGCGGCCGGGGCCGGACCCGGGTGCCGTGCCGGCCGGCGGTGACCACCAGGCCCCGCTGGCGCAGCTCCTGGTAGGCGCGGGCGGCCGTGGCCGGGCTCACCGCGAGCCGGGCGGCGAGCTCCCGCACCGGGGGCAGCGCGTCACCCGGGGCGAGGGCGGCCGTGCGGATGCCCGATTCGATGCTGGCCGAAATCTCGGCGGCCGTCGTACCGGCGACCTGATAGCGTGCTGACACAAATCAGGGATTGTACTAGAACAAAGGTCGAGCCATGTACGCACCCACCGACCGGACCACCGCCAGCCGCTCCCGGGAGCGGATGAGCTACGACGAGGCTGCCGCGCACGCCGTCCTCGACGAGGCGTACGACTGCGCGCTCGGGTTCACCGTCGACGGCGAGCCCCGGGTGCTGCCCACCCTGCACGTACGCGTCGGCGACACCCTCTACCTGCACGGCTCCACCGGCAGCCGGCCGCTGCTCGCCGCCCGGGGCGACGGGCTGCCGGTCTGCGTCGCGGTCACCCTGCTCGACGGCCTCGTCTACGGCCGCTCGCAGTTCCACCACAGCGCCAACTACCGCTCGGTGGTCGCGCACGGCACCGCCCGCCTGGTCACCGACGAGCGGGAGAAGCTGCGGATGCTGACCGCCCTGGTGGAGAAGGCCGGCGCGGGGCGCAGCGCGGACAGCCGACCCCCGTCGCGCCGGGAGCTGGCCGAGACGGCCGTGCTGGCCCTGCCGCTGCGGGAGGTCTCGGTCCGCGCCCGCAGCGGCGGCGTACGCGACGAGGAGACCGACCTCACCCTGCCGCACTGGGCCGGCGTGGTGCCGCTGCGGCTGACCGCCGGGCTGCCCGAGCCCGACGCCGGGGTGACCGTGCCGGTGCCGGCGTACCTGCGGCCGGAGACGTCGCCGTGGCTCGACCCGGCGGTGCTGCGCGGGGAGCACGTGCTGTTGGAGCCGCTCGACCTCACGCACGCGGACGAGCTGCACGCCGCGACCACCGACCCGGAGGTCTGGCGGCACCTGGGCAGCCCGCAGCCGCCCGACGCCGCCGGCACCGCCGACGGGATCGCCACCGCCCTGGCCGCGCACCGGCGGGGCGAGCGGGTGCCCTGGGCGCAGCGCTGCGCGGTGACCGGCGCGGTGGTCGGCACCACCTCCTTCTACGAGGTGGACCCGGAGCGGCGGGCGGTGGCGATCGGCTACACCTACCTGGGCCGCCCCTGGTGGCGCACCGGGATCAACACGGAGGCGAAACTGCTGCTGCTCACCCGCGCCTTCGAGGAGCTGGGCGCGGTACGGGTCGTCTGGCACACCGACATCCGCAACGACCGCTCGCAGCGGGCGATCGAGCGCCTCGGCGCGTCCCGCGAAGGGGTGCTGCGCAGGCACCGGATCCGTCCGGACGGTTCCTGGCGGGACACCGTGCAGTATTCGATGACCGTCGACGAGTGGCCGAACGCACAGGCCATGCTCCGGGAAAGACTTCGCCGGGCGGCACCCGTGGCCCCATGATGGCGGGCGTGCTGGGCATCACCGACATCTGGACGTACGTGCTGGGCACCGTGGCGATCGTTCTGCTGCCCGGTCCCAACTCCCTCTTCGTGCTCTCCACCGCCGCGCAGCGGGGCGTGGCGGCCGGTTACCGGGCGGCCGGCGGGGTCTTCGTCGGCGACGGGGTGCTGATGGTCCTCTCCGCCGCCGGCGTGGCGTCGCTGGTCCAGGCGTACCCGCCGCTCTTCCTCGTGATCAAATACACCGGCGCCGCGTACCTCGGCTATGTGGGGTTGACGATGCTGCGCGGCGCGTGGCGACGCTGGCGGACCCGCAACGACCCGGCCGCCCCGCGGCTCATCGACGCCGCGGAGCCGGCGGCGCTGCGCAGCCCCTTCCGCAAGGCGCTGGTGATCAGCCTGCTCAACCCGAAGGCGATCCTCTTCTTCGTCTCGTTCTTCATCCAGTTCGTGGACCCGGGCTACGCCTGGCCGGCGCTGTCGTTCCTGCTGCTCGGGCTGATCGCCCAGGTCACCAGCGCGCTCTACCTGACCGCGCTGATCTTCACGGGCACGTTCCTGGCGGCCCAGTTCCGTCGGCGCCACCGCCTGGCCGTCGGCGCCACCACGGGCGTCGCCGCGCTCTTCCTCGGCTTCAGCCTCAAGCTGGCCACCGCCACCGCCTGACCCGGTCGGGTCAGGTGCCGTCGCCGCCGCCGGAGCCCCCGACGCCCGCTCCGCCGGCCGTGCCGCCCAGCCCGAAGCCGGGGTGGATCGGCTCGTCCGGCGGGCGGCTGACGTGCGCCGACCCGGAGAGGGTCGCGGACCAGTCGGCGTGCGCGGCGGCCGCGGCGTGCCGGTTGATCGCCGTACGCAGCCAGGCGTCCACGGTCGCGATCCAGTCCCGCTTGTCGGCGCCGACGTGCCACACCCGGAACCGGCTGATGCTCTGGTGGGTGATCCCGGCCAGGGCCAGCCGCCGGTCCAGCCAGAGGATCACCTCCAGGCCGGCCGGCTCGGCGATGAAGATCAGCTCCAGCTCGGTGATCGGCCCGGCGTAGAGCGGCGCCACCCAGTAGCCGAGCCGCTGGTGCAGCGGCAGGGTCTGCGCCACCCCCGGCAGCCGCGCGTCGACCAGGCCGGCCTGGCGCATGCTGAAGCCGAGCGTGTCGAGGGCCGCCAGGACGTGCGCCTGGGTGGGCAGCGGATGCACGAAGACCGGCACCATCGCGCCCTGGTCGAGGCGGGGCTCGACCGCCACCTCGGTACGCAGCCCCATCCGCAGGCTGAGCAGGGGCGCCCCGCCGAACACGGTCACCGGGGTCTCCCACGGCAGCGGGAACTCGAACGGGATCGACCGGCCCCGCCCGGCCCTCAGCACGAATCCGCCGGCCACCGTCCCCTGGTGGAACTGCACCAGGCGACGGGGCGCCTCCGGGTCGTCCGGCTCGGCCGTGGTGACCAGGCCGAGCCGGACGTGCAGGACGGGTACGTCGGTGGAGCCGGCGACGACGGTGACCCGCCCCGGCAGCCGCAGCCCGGGACGGGTGCTCGCGTTGGCCAGGGCGGTCCGCACCGACAGGCCGGTCCAGCCGGACTCGGGCGACACCCCCGTCAACCGCACGGCACTCCCCCGTCCGCCACCGGGCCAGCTCGGCCACCCCCACGGTCGCGGACCTCGCGCGGGGCCCCCTCCAAGGTCGCGGACCTCGCGCGTGGCCCCCTGTATGGTCGCGGACCTCGCGCGTGGCCGCCTTGACTTCGGCGAACAGCGGCCACCTATCCGTTTTCATCTCATGCGTCGACCGCGCGGCACCGGGTCGGTCTCGTCGTCGAACTCGCCGATGACCTCCTCCAGCAGGTCCTCCAGCGCGACGAACCCGATCGGCCGGGTCGGCCCGCCCCCGTTGCGTACCAGCGCGAGCTGGGACTGCCGGGCGCGCATCTCCGCCACGGCGTCGGTCACCGACGCCGTGCCCGGCAGGGTGAGGGCGTTGGTCATCAGGTCGCCGGCGGTGACCGTACGGCCCGTGGTGGTGGCCCGCACCGCCTCCCGGACGTGGACCAGGCCGCAGACGTCACCGTTGGCGTCCAGCACGGCCAGCCGCGAGCGGCCGCTGTCCCGGCTGACCTGCTCGATGCGGTCGGCCCCCTCGTCGCGGCGCACCGTCACCATCTGGTCGAACGGCTCCATCACCTGCGCCACCGTGGTGCCCTGCAGCTCCAGCATGCTGGTCAGCATCTCGTGCTGTTCGGCGCCCAGCAGGCCGTGCTCGCGGGACTGTTCCAGCAGCATCCGCAGCTCGTCCGGGCCGTGCACCTGGGCGAGCTGGTCCTGCGGGTTGACCTTGACCAGCCGCAGCATCGCGTTGGCCAGCGCGTTCATCACCGACAGCACCGGCCGGGCGACCCGCGCGAAGGCGCGGAACGGCAGCGCCAGCAGCACGGCCGAGCGCTCCGGGTGGGTGATCGCCCAGGACTTCGGCGCCATCTCCCCGACCACCAGGTGCAGGAAGGTGACGACGCTCAGCGCGAAGATCAGCGCGACCACGTGGCTGGCGGCGTCCGGCAGCCCGACCGCGTGCAGCAGCGGGCTCAGCAGGTGCTCGATCGCCGGCTCGGCGAGCGCGCCGAGGCCCAGGGTGCACAGCGTGATGCCGAGCTGCGCGCCGGCGAGCATGAGCGACAGCTCGCGTACGCCGTCCAGCGCGGCCCGGGCGGCCCGACCGCCACTGGCGGCGGCGTGCTCCAGCCGGTAGCGCTTGCTGGCCACCAGGGCGAACTCGGCGGCCACGAAGAAGCCGTTCAACGCCAGCAGGATCACCGACGTGAAGAGCGCGATGCCGGGGCTCACGCGGACACCTCCCCGGGCGCGGCGATCCGCAGCCGGACGGAGTCGGCCACGTGCCGGTCCACGGCCAGCACCTCCACCAGGGCGCGCGATTCCTCCGCGCCGTCCTCGCCGTCGGCCGGCAGGCTGATCTCCAGCCGGTCACCGACCTCGGGGACCCGCCCCAGCTCCCGCATGACCAGGCCGGAGAGCGTGTCGTACTCCGGGGCCTCGGGCAGCGCGATGCCGGTGCTGTCGGCGACCTCGTCGATGCGCCAGCGGGCCGGCACCACCCAGGAGCCGTCCTCCTGCCGGGCCGGGGCCCGCTCCGGCGGGTCGTCCTCGTCCCGGATCGGGCCGACGAGTTCCTCGGCGATGTCCTCCAGCGTGATCACGCCGGCGAAGCCGCCGTACTCGTCGACCACGCAGGCCAGCTGCCGGTGGCCGGAGCGCAGCCGGTCCAGCACCGTCGGCAGCGGCAGCGTCTCCGGCACCAGCAGCGGAGGGCCGGCGACCGCGCTGACCGGGGTGCTCGCGCGCCGCTCCGGGGGTACGCCGAGCACGTCGGCGATGCCGACCACGCCGACGAGGTCGTCGACGCCCTCGGTGCCCCGTACGGGGAAGCGGGACTTGCCGGTGTCCAGCAGCTCCACGACCCGGCTGAGCGGCTCGTGCGCGCGTACGGTGTGCACGTCGACGCGGGGCACCATGACCTCGCCCGCGGTCAGCCCCCGGAAGTCGAGCCCCCGGTCGAGCAGCGTGGACATCTCGGCGGTCAGGTGCCCCTCCTGGCGGGACTCGGCGATGATCTGTTCCAGGTCCTGCGGGGTGGCGCCGCTGGGCAGCTCCTCGATCGGCTCGATGCCGACGCTTCGCAGCAGCCGGACCGCGGCCCGGTCGAAGAGTTTGATCAACGGGCCGGCGACCTTGAGGTAGATCAGGGTGGAACTGCTCAGGGCCTTCGCGAGGGGCTCGGGCCGGGCGATGGCGAGGTTCTTCGGGGCCAGCTCGCCGAGGACCATCTGCACCACGGTGGCGAGGACCAGGGCCAGGGCGACCGAGAGCGGGAGACTGACCGCCGTCGAGACGCCGGCGCCCCCGAGCAGCTCGGCCAGCCCGGCGCCGAGGAACGGCTCGGCGACGTAACCGACGAGCAGGGCGGTGACGGTGATGCCGAGCTGGGCGCCGGAGAGCATGAACGACAGCCGCCCGGTCACCTCCAGCGCCCGGGCGGCGGCCTTGTCGCCGTCGTCGGCCAGCTGCTTGAGCCGGCCGCGGTCCACGGCGACGTAGCCGAACTCCTGGGCCACGAAGTAACCCGTGGCGACGGTGAGAACGATGATGAGGAGAAGACCAACGACGATCAACACGGGTCGCTCAGGGCTCCCGGGGACGTCGGGGTCGGGATACGCCGGGCACGACCCGGCTGGCTACTGCTGCCCTCCTGGGCAGAAGAGTCGATCATGCGGCCCATTTTATCGGGATCGGCTGGATATCCGCTGAAGGTGTGCCGAAGGCTTCCCGACGTCCGCACCGCAGTCCCCGAATCGGGACGCCTCGGCCGTCGTGCGGGAAGGGCCGTCAGCGGTCGGCGAGTTCGTCGGCGTCGAGCAGGGCCGGATCGACCCGGCCGGCGCGGTACGCGGCCCGGCCGATCATCTGGGCCGCCACCGGGGCGGTGACCAGTTGGAAGATCCCGACCAGCGCCACCATGCCGAGGTCTGCCGGGGTCCGCAGGCGCAGCCCCAGGCCCAGCAGCAGGAGCAGTACCCCGAGCACCTGCGGCTTGGTCGCGGCGTGCATCCGGTCCAGCGTGCCCGGGAAGCGCAGCACCCCGATCCCGGCGGCGAGGCTCAGCAGGGCGCCGGCCACCAGGCAGCCGCCGCCCAGCCAGTCGGCCAGGTCGCCCCACATCAGGCCTCACCGTCCTCGCGGACGGCGAAGCGGACCAGCGACACCGATCCCACGAAGCCGAGCGTGGACAGCGCCACCAGCACCGGCAGGGTGGTGGCGTGGCGGTTCACCGCGGCCTCCGCGCCGACCGCGCCCACCATGGTGGCGAGCAGCATGTCGGCCGCGACCACCCGGTCGATCAGCGACGGCCCCCGGTAGAGCCGGATCAGGGCCAGCAGGGCGGTCACCGAGAACAGGGTGGTGAGGGTGACGGCGAGGAACGTGGTCACGGGTCAGGGTCCCCTCTCGACGGGATCGGCGCTCACCTGGCGGACCTCGGCGGCAGAGCCGACCGCGTGGACGAGCCGCCGCTCGACGGCGAGGATCCGCCGCCGGCTGCCGCGGAGGTCCTGCGGTCCGTGGGTGTCGAACACGTGCACGTAGAGGACTCCGACGTCCCGGTCCACCTCGACGATCAGCGTGCCCGGCACCAGCGAGATCGCCTCGGCGGTGAGCGCCAGGTTCAGGTCGGTACGCACCCGCAGGCGGACCGCGATGATCGCCCCTCGGGGCCGGTTGCCGGGCTGCACCGCGACCCGGGCGACGTGCACGCTGGCGTTGACCAGCTCGCCGACGAAGCGCACCGCGAAGACGAACAGCGGCCCGAGGCGCAGCCGGCCGCCGAAGCTCACGGGCGGCAGCGGGAAGAACAGCAGCACGGCACCGGCCACGAGCGTCCCGCCCGCGAGGTTGCCCCACGAGAAGTCCCCCCAGAGCAGGTTCCAGACCAGGACCAGCCAGCCGAAGGCGATGAGCCGGTCGCGCCGCCGCCCCCGCCCGCGTGGCGCCCCGGAGGCCCGGGTCACGGGGCACCGGCCGGCAGCACGGAACGGATGTACGGGGTGCGCTCGCGCAGGTCGGCCGCCGCGTCGGCGGTGACGTCGAACAGCGGCCCGGCGACGACCGTCAGCGCCAGCCCCAGCCCGACCAGCGCGATCGTCGCGCCGACCATCAGCGCGGGCAGGCGGACGACCGGCTCGGTGGTGGCCAGCCGGGGGGCGCGCCAGAAGGCGATGTTCCACACCCGCGAGGCCACGTAGAGGGTGAGCAGGCTCGTCACCGTCCCCGCCGCGACCAGCACGCCGGGCAGCGGCTCGCCGGCCGCGACGCCGGCCTGGAGCAGGCCGAGCTTGCCGAGGAACCCGGAGAATGGCGGCACTCCGGCGAGGTTCATGGCGGGGACGAAGAAGAGCACGCCGAGCAGCGGGGCCGCCCGGGCCAGCCCGCCGATGCGGCGCAGGTCGGTGCTGCCGGCCCGCTCCTCGACCAGCCCGGCGACCAGGAACAGCGTGGTCTGGATGGTGATGTGGTGCACCACGTAGAAGATCGCGCCGGAGAGCCCGGCCACGGTGCTCAGCCCCACCCCGAAGATCATGTAGCCGATGTGGCTGACCAGGGTGAACGAGAAGAGCCGCTTCATGTCGGACTGGGCCACCGCGCCGAGGATGCCGACCACCATGGTCAGCCCGGCCACCACCATCAGCAGCCCCGCGAGGTGGCCGCCGGGGAAGAGCAGCGTCTCGGTGCGGATGATCGCGTACACGCCGACCTTGGTGAGCAGGCCGGCGAAGACCGCCGTGACGGGGGCCGGCGCCGTCGGGTAGCTGTCCGGCAACCAGGCCGAGAGCGGGAAGACCGCCGCCTTGACCCCGAAGGCGAGCAGCAGCATCAACTGGAGGGTCAGCCGTACGCCGTCGGGCAGCGCGTCCAGCCGGTGCGCCAGCTGGGCCATGTTCAGGGTGCCGGTGGCCGCGTACACCAGGCCCACCGAGGCGAGGAAGATCATCGAGGAGAGGATGCTGACCACGACGTAGGTCGAGCCGGTGCGGATCCGGGTCTCGGTGCCGCCGAGGGTGATCAGCACGAAGCTCGCGGCCAGCAGGATCTCGAAGCCGACGAAGAGGTTGAACAGGTCGCCGGCGAGGAACGCGTTGGTCACGCCGGCGGTCAGCACCAGGTAGGTGGGGTGGTAGATGGTCACCGGGGCGGTCTCGCCGACGTCCCCCTGCCCCTGGCCGACGGAGTAGAGCAGCACGCACAGGGTCACCGCCGAGGAGACCACCAGCATCAGCGCGGCGAGCTGGTCCGCGACCAGCACGATGCCCACCGGCGCCGGCCACCCGCCGACCTGGGCCACCACCGGCCCGTGCCGGTACGCCTGCACGAGCAGCACCGCCGCCACCGCCAGCGTGGCGGTCAGGCAGCTCACGCTGACGATCCGTTGCAGCCCGGGCCACCGGGCCAGCAGCAGGGTCAGCGCCGCGCCCAGCAGCGGCACCACCACGGGCAGCGGCACGAGCCGGTTCATCGGGCGCCCCGCCGCGCGTACCCGCTCATCCCGGGCCGTCCCCACGCCGCAGCCGGCGCGGCGGCTCCGGGTCGACCTGCTCGGGGTCGGCGTCCGGGTCCTCTCCCCCGAAGTCGGCGGCGGCCGGCTCGTTGCGCTCGGCCGCCTGCCTGACCTGCCGGTCCTCGATGTCGTCGGGCACCTCGTCGTCGCCGGTCAGATACCAGCTGCGGTAGCTCACCGCCAGCAGGAACGCGGTCAGCCCGAAGGTGATCACGATGGCGGTGAGGATCATGGCCTGCGGCAGCGCGTCGCTCAACGTGCCGGCGGGCGCCGTGCCGACCAGCGGGGCGGCCCCCGCACGACCGCCCAGCAGGATGAGCGCGTTGACCCCGTTGCCGAGCAGGATGACACCCAGCAGGATCCGGGTCAGGCTGCGTTCCAGCAGCAGGGTGACCCCGCAGCCGACCAGCACCCCGGCGGCGACGACCAGCACCAGCGTCGGTCCCGCGGCGCCCGTCCTCACGGCCGTTCCCCCTGCCGGTCGACCCGCAGCCCGCCCCCGGACTCGCCGGCCGCCTCGATGTGCCGGTCCACCTCGGCGCCGAGGCTGCGCAGGATGTCCAGCACCAGCCCGACCACGACCAGGTAGACGCCGACGTCGAAGAAGAGGGACGTGATCAGGTAGAAGTCCCCGATCAGCGGCAGCCACAGGTCGATCCGGGCGCTCTCGAGCACCGAACCGCCCGCGAACAGGGCGACGGCCCCGGTGCCGATCGAGACGAGGAGGCCGGCGCCGAGCACCGTGCCCGCGGCGACCGGGGCGGCCTCGGCCAGCTCGTAGCGGCCGCCGGCCAGGTAGCGCACGGCCAGGGCCAGGCCCGCCACGAGGCCGCCGGCGAAGCCGCCGCCCGGCGCGTTGTGGCCGGCGAAGAGCAGGAACAGGGAGAAGACCACCACCGTGTGGAAGACCAGCCGGGTCACCACCTCCAGCACGATCGAGCGCTGCCGCTCGTGCAGGGTCGCCCCGCCGCGCAGCCAGACCCGGTGCCCCGGCCGCTGCACCCGGCTCGGCGGCTCCGGGCGGCGGGGGCGGGGACCGGTCCGGGACCGCTGGAAGACCAGGCTGGCCACGCCGGTCGCGGCCACCACCAGCACCGACAGCTCGCCCATCGTGTCCCAGGCGCGGATGTCGACCAGGGTCACGTTGACCACGTTGCGGCCGTACCCCTCGGTGACGGCGAGGTCGGGGAACGCGTCGGAGATGGTGGGTGCCCGCCGGGCCGAGGCGGCGGTGAGGGCCAGCCCACCGACCACCACGCCGACGGCCAGCCCGATCGCCCGGCGCACCCACCGCCGACGTCTCGGGCGGGCCGAGAACCGCTCCGGCAGCCGGCGCAGCACCAGCACGAACACCGCGATGGTGGCGGTCTCGACGAGGAACTGGGTCAGCGCCAGGTCCGGCGCGCCGTAGACCACGAAGAGCATCGCGGTGCCGTAGCCCGTCATGCCCACCAGCAGCATCGCCGTCAGCCGCCGGCGGGCGCCGACCGCGAGCACGGCCGCGACGGTGACGATCGCCACCACCAGGACCTGCAACGGGCTGTCCCAGAGGGCGATCCGGTCCTGCCACGGACGGGTGGCCAGCATCGCCCCGCCGGGCACCACGGTGAGCACGAGCAGGATGACGCCGAGGTACTGCGGCAGCGAGCCGCGCTGGGTGGCGCCGGTCACCTCGATGGCCAGCCGGTCGAAGCGGCGGGTGAACCACTCGTACCCCTGGTTGCCGCCGACCGGAACGTGCAGCCGGGCCAGCACCGGGGCGAGCGGCCCGCGCAGCGCGAACAGCGCCGCGCCGCCGGCCACGGCCAGCGCGGAGAGGCCGAGCGCGGGGCTGAGGCCGTGCCAGAGCGCCAGGTCCTTGCCGACCACGCCGAACAGCTCGGCGTACGGGCGGAGCAGGCCGTCGAGGATCCCGGCGGCCGGGCCGGCGGCCAGTCCGACGGCGGCCAGCAGGGCCGGCGGGGCGAGCATCGACGCGGGGACGCGCCGGAGGACGGTCGGCTCCACGCCCGGCCGGGTGGCGAACGCGCCCCAGACGAAGCGGGCGCTGTAGGCGACGGTGAGCGCGGTGCCGACCACGAGCACGGCGACGACGGCGGGCCGGTCGGTGAAGGCGGCCAGCACGGCCTCCTTGGCGACGAAGCCGACAAGCGGCGGCAGCCCGGCCATCGACGCGGCGGCGAGCACCGTCACGGTGACGAGCAGCGGCGCGCCGCGCCCCAGCCCGGACAGCTCCCGCAGGTCGCGGGTGCCGGCGCCGTGGTCGATGATGCCGACGACGAGGAAGAGCGGCGCCTTGAACAGGGCGTGGGCCAGCAGCATCGCCGCTCCGGCCAGCGCGGTGTCCGGGGTGCCCGCCCCGACGGCCACCGCGAGCAGGCCGAGCTGGCTGACCGTGCCGTACGCCAGCAGCAGCTTCAGGTCGGTCTGCCGCAGCGCGGCCCAGCCGCCGGTCAGCATGGTGGCCAGCCCGGCGACCACGACCACCGGCCGCCACGGCCCGGCGCCCGCCAGCACCGGGGCGAGCAGCCCGATCAGGTAGACGCCCGCCTTCACCATCGCGGCGGCGTGCAGGTACGCGCTCACCGGCGTGGGCGCCGCCATCGCCACCGGCAGCCACGAGCTGAACGGCAGCAGCGCGGACTTGGACAGCGCCCCGGCGAGGATCAGCAGGACCGCCGCGACGAGGTACGCCCCGCCCGGCAGCGGGGCGGCGGCGATCTCCGACCAGCGGTAGGTGCCGGCGTGCTCGCCGAGCATGATGAAGCCCACCAGCATCGCCAGCCCGCCCAGGGTGGTCACGGTCAGCGCCTGCGCCGCCGCCCACCGGCTGGAGCGCCGCTCGGTGCTGTGCCCGATCAGCAGGTACGAGAAGATCGTGGTGAGTTCCCAGCAGACGTAGAGCAGCAGCAGGTCGTCGGCGAGGACCAGGCCGAGCATCGCCCCCGCGAAGGCCACCAGCACGGCCGCGAACCGAGCCACGCCGGCCGACTCCCGGCCGAAGTAGTGGGCGCTGTAGACCAGGACCAGCGCGCCGACGCCACCCACGAGCAGGGTCATCAGCCAGGACAGGGTGGTCAGCCGCAGCGCCAGGTCGACGCCGAGTTGGCCGATCCACGGGTACGTCTCGACCACCGCGCCGCCGTCCTGGACGGCGGGCGTGCGGGCCAGCGCCCAGCCGAACGCCGCCGCCGGCGCCAGCGCCAGCGGGTAGCAGGCGCGGGGACCCCACCACCGGACGAGCAGCGGCGCGACGAGGGCCGCCACGAAGTGGAGGATCAGCAGTACGAGCACCCGCGCTCCCGGTCGAGGTGGCTGCGGCGCGCGCCGGAGGTGGAACGGCACCTAGGTGCGATCACACGCCAGTTCGTCGCCCGGCGGGCGGTTTTGCGCGAATTCGTCCCGTTGTCGCCGGCGGCCATTCAGCCGGCGCGGGCGGGAGGGCAGCCGTCAGCCGAGGGGGCGACACGGAAGGGCGGCCGAGCGGCCGGGCGCACGTGGGAGGGCAGCCGTCAGCCCGGAGGCGGCGGTCAGCCGACGGCGACGTCGGCGGTCGGGGCGACGGGCTCCCGGGCGGGGCGCTCGCGACGGGGCTCCACCAGCAGTTCGGGACGGCCGAGCTGGACCACGACCTTGTTGACCACCCGCTGGGCGGCGGCGAGGGAGCGCACCGGCAGCAACCGGCCCCGGCTCTCCCGGCGCAGCACGAAGTAGTGCACCGCGGCGCGGACCTGCCCCCGGTCGGCCGCGCTGGCCTGGGCGGTGCAGACCACCAGCTCCCGCAGCGCGGCGGCCAGCCGCTCGGCCAGCTCCAGCTCCGGGCCGGACAGCCCGGTGCGGACGGCGGCGAGGTGACTGTCGACCTTGCGGATGAGCACGTCGGTGCCGGGCTCGAAGCTCCGCTGCTCGACGGTCAATCCGATCTCCTCCACCCCGGGCCGACGCTCCGGGTGAAGTTACTTTATGTTGTGGGGCACAAGCAAGCAGTTAAGTAAGACTTAACGGATTGAACGCGCAAACATCGCGTATGAGCCGGAGCGGGGCAATGGCCCCCCGCCGAGAGCCTGGATGTCACACCGCCGGGGCAGGATGGAAGGCGTGACGGATGCGATGGCGGGTTTCGGCGCGGCCACCCGGGAGTGGTTCGGCGCCGCCTTCGCCGCACCCACCGCCGCCCAGACCGGCGCCTGGAATTCCGTCTCCGCAGGGCGCAGCGCGCTGGTGGTGGCCCCCACCGGCTCGGGCAAGACGCTGGCCGCGTTCCTCTGGTCGCTCGACCGGCTCGCCCGCGAGCCCGCACCCGCCGACCCCCGGCAGCGGTGCCGGGTGCTCTACGTCAGCCCGCTCAAGGCGCTCGCGGTCGACGTCGAACGCAACCTGCGCACCCCCCTCACGGGCATCCGGCAGGCCGCCACCCGGCTCGGCGTCGCCCCGCCGGAGATCACCGTGGGGATGCGCACCGGCGACACCCCCGCCGACGAGCGGCGGGCCTTCGCCCGCACCCCGCCGGACATCCTCATCACCACACCCGAGTCGCTGTTCCTGCTGCTCACCTCCGCCGCCCGCGACTCCCTGCGCGGAGTCGAGACGGTGATCGTCGACGAGGTGCACGCGGTCGCCGGCACCAAACGCGGCGCCCATCTCGCGCTCTCCCTGGAACGCCTCGACGAGCTGCTGCCGGCCCCGGCACAGCGGATCGGCCTCTCCGCCACCGTCCGGCCCGTCGACGCGTGCGCCCGTTTCCTCGGCGGCGCCCGCCCCGTCGACGTGGTCGCGCCCCCCAGCGCCAAGACGATCGAGGTCAGCGTCCAGGTGCCGGTGGAGGACATGACCCGCCTCGACGAGCAGGAGCCGCCGGAGGACGACCTCGGCGGCCTCGGCGCACGCCGGGCGTCCATCTGGCCGGCGGTGGAGGAACGCGTCTTCTCGCTGGTCAGGGCGCACCGCTCGACCATCGTCTTCACCAACTCCCGGCGTTCCGCCGAGCGCCTCTGCGCCCGGCTCAACGAGCTGGCCGGCGAGCAACTGGCCGGCGGGTCCACGCCGTCGGCGCACGGCCCGGAGGAGTGGGGCGGCCCCGAAGGGCCGGTGCGCGTCGGCCGCACGCCGGCGGAGCTGATGGCGCAGGCCGGCGCGGCGGCCGGCGCGCCGGCGGTGATCGCCCGCGCCCACCACGGCAGCGTCTCCCGGGAGGAGCGCAAGCACATCGAGGAGGCGCTCAAGTCCGGCCAGCTGCCCGCCGTGGTGGCCACCTCCAGCCTGGAGCTGGGCATCGACATGGGCGCCGTCGACCTGGTGGTGCAGATCGAGGCGCCGCCCAGCGTGGCCGCCGGCCTGCAACGGGTGGGTCGGGCCGGGCACCAGGTCGGCGCGGTCTCCCGCGGGGTGGTCTTCCCGAAGCACCGGGGTGACCTGCTGTCGTGCACCGTGGTGGCCGAGCGGATGGCCGTCGGCGCCATCGAGGAGCTGCACCACCCGCGCAACCCGCTCGACGTGCTGGCCCAGCAGATCGTCGCCATGGTGGCGCTGGAGCCGTGGCGCGTCGGTGACCTGGCCGTGCTGGTACGCCGGGCGGCGCCCTTCGCCGAGCTGCCCGACTCGGCGCTGCACGCCGTGCTCGACATGCTCTCCGGCCGCTACCCGTCCACCGCGTTCGCCGAGCTGCGGCCCCGGCTGGTCTGGGACCGCGCCACCGACACGCTGACCGGCCGGCCCGGCGCGCAGCGGCTCGCGGTGACCAGCGGCGGCACGATCCCCGACCGGGGCCTGTTCGGGGTCTTCCTGGCCGGGGCCGAGCGGGCCGCCCGGGTCGGCGAGCTGGACGAGGAGATGGTCTACGAGTCCCGGGTCGGCGACGTCTTCCTGCTCGGCTCGTCGTCCTGGCGGATCGAGGAGATCACCCCCGACCGGGTGCTGGTCTCCCCGGCCCCGGGGCAGGCGGCGAAGATGCCGTTCTGGAAGGGCGACCAGCTCGGCCGGCCCGTCGAGCTGGGCCGGGCCATCGGCGCCCGGGTGCGGGCCCTGCTGCGGCAGGACGACGAGACGGCGGTCGCCGCGCTGCGGGCCGGCGGCCTGGACGACTGGGCCGCCGGCAACCTGATGGCCTACCTGCGCGAGCAGCGCGCCGCCACCCGGTCCCTGCCCGACGACCGCACCGTCGTGGTCGAACGGTTCCGCGACGAGCTGGGCGACTGGCGGCTGGCCGTGCACAGCGTGCTCGGCGCCCGGGTCAACGGGCCGTGGGCGCTGGCCATCGGCCGCCGGCTCGCCGAGCGCTACGGCGTCGACGCCCAGGTGATGCCCTCCGACGACGGCATCGTGGTCCGCCTGCCGGACACGGCGGACGAGCCACCCGGCGCCGACGTGGTGGTCTTCGAGCCGGAGGAGATCGCCCAGCTCGTCGAGGAGTCGGTGGGCACGTCCGCGCTCTTCGCGTCCCGGTTCCGCGAGTGCGCCGCCCGGTCGCTGCTGCTGCCCCGGCGCGACCCGCGCCGCCGCCAGCCGCTGTGGCAGCAGCGGCAACGCGCCGCCCAACTGCTCGACGTCGCCCGCGAGTACGCCGACTTCCCGGTCACCCTGGAGGCCGCCCGGGAGTGCCTCCAGGACGTCTTCGACCAGCCCGCGCTGGCCCAGCTGATGCGCGACCTGGCCGCCCGCAAGGTGCGCCTGGTCGAGGTGGAGACCGCCCAACCGTCGCCGTTCGCCCGGTCGCTGCTCTTCGGCTATGTCGGTGCCTTCCTCTACGAGGGCGACGCGCCGCTGGCCGAGCGCCGGGCCGCCGCGCTGGCGCTGGACTCGACCCTGCTCGGCGAGCTGCTCGGCCGGGTCGACCTGCGGGAGCTGCTCGATCCGACGGTGCTGGCCGAGACCGAGCGGCAGCTGCGCTGGCTGACCGAGCAGCGCCGCCCGCGCGACGCGGAGGACGTGGTCGAGCTGCTCCGCGTGCTCGGCGACCTCTCCGAGGCGGAGCTGGCCGAGCGGGGCGCCTCCCCCGGCTGGCTGACCGAGCTGGCGGCGGCCCGCCGGGTGCTGCGGGTACGCGTGGCCGGCGAGGAGCGCTGGGTGGGCGTCGAGGACGCGGGCCGGCTGCGCGACGCCCTCGGCGTGGCCCTGCCGGTCGGGGTGGCCGAGGCGTACCTCGCCCCGGTGGCCGATCCGCTCGGCGACCTGGTCGCCCGCTACGCGCGTACGCACGGGCCGTTCGCCGCCGCCACCTGCGCGGCCCGCTTCGGGCTCGGCGTCTTCGTGGTCGAGCAGACGCTGCGCCGGCTCGCCGCCACCGGTCGGGTGGTCGCCGGCGAGTTCACCCCCGACACGGCCGGCAGCCAGTGGTGCGACGCGGAGGTGCTGCGGCTGCTGCGCCGCCGGTCCCTGGCCGCGCTGCGCCGGGAGATCGAGCCGGTGCCGCCGCGAGCGCTGGCCGCGTTCCTGCCCCGTTGGCAGCAGGTCGGCTCGTCCGCGCGGGGGATGGAGGCGCTGGCCGCCGCCGTGGAGCAGTTGCAGGGGGCGGCGGTGCCGGCGTCGGCGCTGGAACGGCTGGTGCTGCCCGGCCGGGTCGCCGACTACTCCCCCGCCCAGCTCGACGAGCTCTGCGCCAGCGGCGAGGTGCTCTGGGCCGGCGCCGGGGCCATCTCCGGCGGGGACGGCTGGGTCACCCTCGCCTACGCGGATGTCGCGCCGCTGCTGCTTCCCCCGCCCGACGAGGCGCTCACCCGCACCCCGCTGCACGACGCGGTCCTCGACGCGCTCGGCGACGGGCAGGCGCTGTTCTTCCGGTCGCTGTCCGACCGGGTCGGCTCGACCGACGACGCCGCGCTGAGCGCCGCCGTCTGGGACCTGGTGTGGGCCGGTCACCTCACCAACGACACCCTGGCGCCGTTGCGCGCGGCGCTCGGCGGCGGCGGGGCGCACCGGTCCCGGGCCACCGCGCCGCGCACGCGTTACCGGCGCCCCGGGCGGATGGCGCTGCCGACGCGCGGCGGCCCGCCGACCGTCGCCGGCCGCTGGTCCCGCCTGCCAAAGCGCGACACCGACCCGACCCGCCGCGCCGCGGCCCTGGCCGACGTGCTGCTCGAACGGCACGGCGTGGTGACCCGGGGCGCGGTGCTGGCCGAGCAGGTGGCCGGCGGCTTCGCCGCGGTCTATCCGGTGCTCTCCGCGCTGGAGGAGCGTGGCGCGGCCCGGCGGGGCTACTTCGTCGAGGGACTGGGCGCGGCGCAGTTCGCGGTGCCGGGGGCGGTCGACCGGATCCGGGCGCTGGCCGACCCGGCCGACGGCGGGCGGGGGCGTGGCGGGCCCACCCTGGTGCTCGCCGCGACGGATCCCGCCAACCCGTACGGTGCGGCGCTGTCCTGGCCGGAGCGGGTGGTCGACTCGGGCGACGGGGCGGCCCCGGCGACCGGGCACCGGGCGGGGCGCAAGGCCGGCGCCGTGGTGGTGCTCGTCGCCGGCGAGCTGGTGCTCTACGTCGAACGCGGCGGGCGGACGATCCTCTCCTTCACCGACGACGCCGATCTGCTGACGGCGGCCGGGAAGGCGCTCGCCGACGCGGTCCACTCCGGCGCGTTGGGCGCGATGTCGGTGGAGCGGGCCGACGGCGAGGCGGTGCGCTCCTCGCCGCTGCGCGACGCCCTCACCGCCGCCGGTTTCCGGGCCACCCCGCGCGGCCTGCGGCTGCGCGGCTGAGCCGCACCGGCGCGTCCGGCCCGACCCACCACGGTCCCGGGCAAGCCGCCGACGCGGGCGGTTGGCGGGTCGGAGCGGGGATCCAGCCCGGACGGTCAGCGCAGGCTGGTGAGGATCTTCTCGTACCTGGCGCGGTCGGCCGCGGGGGTCTTCGCCTCCAGGTAGTTGAGCACCACCGCGCCGCGCCGGAACGACTGGCCGCCCCACGTCTCGGCGATGTCGCTGGCGCTGGTCTCGTCGGGGAAGACGTAGACCGTGACGGCGTCGGTCGCGACCAGCTCGGAGCAGCCCAGGCCGAGCCCGTCCGGGCCGCACTCGACCGACCGGTCCCGGGGGTTGGGCACCTTCAGCCCGGCGGCCTTGAACGCGTCGACGACCTGCCGCGCGCCGGGCGTCCCGGTCGGCCGGACCGGCAGCTTCACCGGCGGCGGGCTGGCGGAACGACGCTGGGTCGGCCCGCCGGCGCTCGGACCCGCCGGTCCCGGCCCCGTCGACTTCGCGGTCGGCGGGGCGGTCGGCGTCACCGAGGCTTCCGGCGCGCCGGTCGGGCCCGAGGAAGGCACGTCGGCCGGGGTCGACGCCGTGGCGGCCGGGGGCGCGGCGCGCCGGTCCTCCGCGTCGTCGCCGCAGGCGGCGGTGAGGGCGGCGGCGATCACGAGCACCGCGACGGCGGGCAGGCTCCGGTTGGTCACCCCTGGCAGTCTGCCCAACCGGGTCCCGTCCCGGCAGTGGCCGGTCGGTCAGTGCCGCTGTCCCATTTCTGCCACCCCGCCCCGGTCGACCAGGGCGGTCGGCCGACGCCGGTACGATCCCGACCGGTCGACGAGGGGAGCCGGGGATGACCGGAACGAACGGGGCGAACGCGGTGACCGTCCGGCCGGCGCGCGCCGGGGACCGCCCAGCCGTCGACGCGCTGCACGAACGCGAGTGGGGTGGGCCGTACGTCGTCGCCCACGACACCCGGTACGACCTGCGTACGCTGCCCACGCTGGTGGCGGCCGACGCGGCCGGGGCGGTCGTCGGGGCGCTCGCCCACCACGACGACGCCGACGGGCTGGAGGTGGTCAGCGTGGTGGCCGCGACGCCCGGCGGCGGCGTCGGCACGGCCCTGCTGGCGGCGGCCGCGGAGGTGGCCCGGGCCGGGGGCCGGTCCCGGCTCTGGCTCGTCACCACGAACGACAACCTGCGGGCGTTGCGGTTCTACCAGCGGCGCGGGCTGCGGCTGGTGCGCGTGGACCGGGGCGCGGTGGACCGGGCGCGCCGGCTCAAGCCGGGCATTCCGCTGGTCGGCGAGAACGGCATCCCGCTGCACGACGAACTGGTCCTGGAGCTTGCCCTCACCGCCGACGCGGCGGCCCTGGCCCGGCCCCGCACCGCCGATGCAGCCGCCCTGGCGCGGCCCGGCACCGAGGGACGGGTATCCACCGGCCGGCTGGTCGACGGTCGACAGGTCGTCGCCGGCCCGGCCCGCGCCCCGTGGATCTCGCTGACCACCGACTACGGGCTCGCCGACGGATTCGTCGCCGCCTGCCACGGGATGATCGCGCGGCTGGCGCCGGAGGCCCGGGTCGTCGACGTGACGCACCTCGTCCCGCCGGCCGACGTACGACGGGGCGCGGCGGTGCTCGCGCAGGCCGTGCCGCACCTGCCCGAGGGGGTGCACGTGGCCGTCGTCGACCCGGGCGTGGGCACGACCCGGCGGGGCGTCGCGCTGGCCACGCCCCGGGGGCTGCTGGTGGGGCCGGACAACGGCCTGCTGGTGGAGGCCGCCGAGGCGCTGGGCGGGGTGACCGCTGCCGTCGAGCTGACCGATCCGGAGTGGCTCGCGCCCGAGGTGTCCCGCACGTTCCACGGCCGGGACGTCTTCGCGCCGGTCGCCGCGCGGCTGGCGCTCGGCGCACCGCTGGCCCGGGTCGGCCCGGCGGTCGACCCGGAGTCCCTGGTCCGGCTACCGGCGCCGGTGCTCCGCCGGGAGGCGGACGGCTTCACGGCCGAGGCGCTGACCGTCGACCACTTCGGCAACGTCCAGCTGGCCGCGCCGGCCGACCTGCTGGCGCCGCTGCCGGCCCGGGTCCGGGTGCGCCCGGGCGGCGGCCCGGGGCCCGGCCGGGAGGCCGTGCACGGGCGCACCTTCGGCGACGCCGCAGCGGGCGGGCTGGTGGTGCACGCCGACTCCGCCGGCCGGGTCGCCGTGGCGGTCAACGGCGGCCGGGCGGCGGACCTGCTGGCGGTGGTGCCGGGCGACCTGCTGCGGATCGCGGCCGGCTGAGCCCCGGCCCCGGGCCGCGGAGCGCCACGGTGGCCGGGGCCGGACCGGCGCTCCGGCCCGCCCGCCGGGGCCGGTCGCCGGCCGGACCAGAGGCGCCCGGCCGGCCCGGCGGGCGTACGCGGGTGTGGTCAGCAGAGCGGCACCGTGCCGCCGTAGACCGCCGAGACGTACGCGTGGCTGACGTACTGGCCGCCGGCCAGGCGGTTCCACCGGTTGGTGGTCCGGTACGGGCCGGTGACGGTCTGCCCGGTCACGTAGCACTCGATCGGCACGTTGGCGTACCGGGCGGCCAGGCCGCGCACCGCGTACCCCGTGCCGGCGCCGGCGCGGATGTTGAGCGGGCCGTCGCCGACCACGCCGCGCGGGCCGCTGCCGGTCCACAGGTACGCCACGTCCACCCAGGCGTTGGTGGTGAGCTGCAACCCGTCCCAGAAGGTGCCGTCGGCGAGGTCGACGCCGGCCGGGTTCAACACCACCCGCCCGAACTGGTCCCGCCCGCCGTTGTAGCCGTACTGGTAGGCCGCCTGCGCCTGCGGCCGGCCCTGCGGGAGGTCCTTCCAGTTCTCGCGGACGGCGCTGAGGTTCCAGTAGTCGTCCCGGGTGTTCCACGGGCCCACGTCCCAGACCGGGGCGTACTCGCAGCGGCTGCCCGTGGTGGTGCAGACCCGGACGGTGTAGTCGCCGGTGTTCGCCGGGGCCAGGCCGCGCCGGGAGGGCAGCGCGACGAAGTGGTCCCGGGCCACGATCGTGTGCCCGTTGGCGGTCACCTCGCCGACCAACCCGATCCGGGTCGCGTACACCCGGTAGGTGCGGCCGGGCGTGGCGGCGGCGACGGCGCCGGCGGTGTCGGCGGTGAGTCGCACGGCACGCACCTCGGCGGTGGCGCCCGGTCGGCTCGCGGTGAGCACCACCCGGGCCTGCACGCGGGTGACCGGCCGGTCGAAGACCGCCCCGCCGGTGGCCTCGCGCCACTCGGTCCAGCCCGCCGCCCGCCAGCCCCGCACCTGGGCCTCGGCGGTGCCGCCGGCGGCGGTGCGGGCGTCGACGGCGGCGCGGATCCGGGTGGCGGGCCGGGCCAGGGTGCGCGGCGGCGCGAGGAAGGTCCCCTCGGCGGCGGCGCTGCGGGGCGCGCGGCCGGGCGCGGGACGGGGGTCGGCCAGGCGGAGCCCGGCGCGGGTGTGCCGGACGTTGACGTCGTCGGCGTCGATCCGGGACAGGTCGGTGCTCCACCGTTCGCCTTCGGCGGCGGCGAGCGCGGGGCCCGGGGAGGGTACGAGGGCGAGGGCGAGGATGACGGTCAGGGCGGCGGCACGGGCGCGACGGTGGGGCAGAATCATGGGCATTCTCCTCAGAACTCCCTGATCGTGCCCTTGTCGGTAGATCGACAGGAACCTCCATACAAATAGCGACACATGCGAATTCGGCTCGGACGAGGGAGGATGGACGGGTGCCCGAAGGCGACACCGTCTGGAACACCGCCCGCGTGCTGCACCGCGCCCTGGCCGGCGCGCGCCTGACCGGCAGCGACTTCCGGGTGCCGCAGCTCGCCGCGACCGATCTCGCCGGCTGGACGGTGCGGGAGTCGGCCAGCCGGGGCAAGCACCTGCTGCTGCGCCTCACCGCCCCACCGCACGCCGCGCCACCGCCCGAAGCCCCGAGCGGACCAACCGTCGGCGCGACGCCACCGGGCGGCGCGTCCCCGGCGGAGGGCGGCGGTCCCGCCGGCGACGCGGCACCGGGCGACGACGGCGGGGCGCGCTGGACGCTGCACTCGCACCTGCGGATGGACGGCGCCTGGCGGGCGTACGCGCCGGGGGAACGGTGGACGGCCCGGCCGGCGCACCTGATCCGGGTCGTGCTGCGCAGCGCGCGGGCGGTCGCCGTCGGCTACCACCTGCACGAGCTGGCGCTGGTGCCGACCGCCGAGGAGGAGTCGCTCGTCGGGCACCTCGGCCCCGACCTGCTCGGCGCGGACTGGGATCCGGCGGAGGCGGTACGCCGGTTGGCCGCCCACCCGGACGTCACCATCTCCGAGGCGCTGCTGGACCAGCGCAACCTGGCCGGCGTCGGCAACCTCTACAAGTGCGAGGTGCTCTTCCTGCGTGGCGTCTCGCCGTGGACCCCGGTGCGCGCGGTGCCGGACCTCGCCGGGACCGTCGCGCTGGCGCAGAAGCTGCTCGCGGCGAACCGGGGCCGCTGGACGCAGAGCACCACCGGATCGCTGCACCGGGGGCAAACCAGCTACGTCTACGGCCGGCGCGCCCAGCCCTGCCGTCGGTGCGGCACCGCGATCCGCAAGGAGGAGCTGGGCGAGCGGGTCACCTACTGGTGCCCGGTCTGCCAGCCGGGGCCTCCCGCCGACTGACGCCGCCGGGCCGGCACGCGGCCACCGGCCGGCGTGTCGGGCGGGACACTCCGTCGGCGCGGCGGCGAGTCGCATCCTTGCCACAGATACGGACGATTGGGTACTTCCTAACGTCGCCGTCGAGGTCGCATGCTGCGGTTGACTCCTCACGCATCGTCAGCGACGCGCGACCGCGTCCGCCACGCCGCCGTGGTGGCCGCCGCGCCCGGACACCGGGGAGAGCCATGGAGCTGTTCCGCAGACTCCGGATCCCGTGGGCGGAGCGGGCGACGGCCCGCGCCGACGACGACGCCGACGGGACCGGGGCGGGTCCCGTCCCGGCGGCCCGACGCGCCGCGGAGCCGGTCGTCGCGCCGGCCAGCCTCGACCCGGCCGCCGTCCCGCGCTACTTCGGTCCGGTGCCGAACCACGCCCGCAGCCCGCTGCCGGTCGTCGACGCCGACGGTGGCCTCGTGCCCGGCACCGGCATCCGCAAGTTCGTCGACGCGCTGCCCCGCCCCGGCGCGCCCGGCCGCACCGAGCTGGGCGCCCACCTGCCGGTGGCGGTGCCGGACACCGTCAGCTACCCGGGCTGCGACTACTACGAGATCGGCCTGGAGCAGTACGCGCAGCGGCTGCACCGGGACCTGCCGGCGACCCGGCTGCGCGGCTACCGGCAGCTCAACCTCGGCACGGACGCCCACGGGCACAACACGGTCGTGCCGGCGGGGCGTCCCTGGCACCTCGGCCCGCTCATCCTGGCCCGGCGCGGGCGGCCGGTCCGGGTCAAGTTCATCAACCAGCTGCCCACCGGCCGCTCCGGCGAGCTCTTCCTGCCGGTCGACCCGACCGTCGACGGTGCCGGGGCCGGCCCGCTCGACGGCCCGGCACCCTACCCGCAGAACCGGGCGGTGCTGCGGCTGGCGGGCGCGCACACCGCCTGGACCAGCGCCGGCAACCCCTGGCAGTGGATCTCGCCAGCCGGCGAGATCACCCCCTACCCGACGGGGCCCGGCCTGACCCACGTGCCCGACATGCCGCCGCCCGGCGCGGGCGCCACCACGCTCTACTACCCGAACGAGCAGAGCGGGCGGCTGTGCTGGTTCCACGACAACACCGTCGGCCTGGCCCGGCTCACCATCTACTCCGGGCAGCTCGCGCTCTATCTGCTCACCGACCCGGCCGAGGAACGGCTCGTCGCCGACGAGGTGCTCCCCGCCGACCGGCTGCCGCTGGTGATCGAGGACAAGACCTTCGTGCCGGAGGACACCCAGCTCGCCGGGGAGGACCCGACGTGGGACCGGGACCGCTGGGGCTCCCGGGGCAGCCTCTGGCACCCCCACGTCTACCAGCCCCGACAGAACCCGCACCGGGCCGACGGGACGAACCCGACCGGCCGGTGGGACTACGACCCGTGGTCGCGTACGGGCGACGACGCCGGGCAGCGGGAGCACGGCGGTACGCCGCACCGGGCGGATCCCGTGCCGAACCCGTACCACGACCCCGTCGCCGAACCCGACGAGCCGCCGCTCGCGCCCGGCGTCCCGCACCCCTCGGCGGTGCCGGACGCGTTCGGCGACACCGTGCTGGTCAACGGGACCGCGTACCCGTACCTGGAGGTCGAGCCGAGGACGTACCGGTTCCAGATCCTCAACGCCTGCCTGGACCGCGGCCTGAACCTCCAGCTCTACCGGGCCCGCTCCGACGGCCCGATGTGGGACCCGGCCGGCGGGCTGGCCGACGCCGACGCCGGTGAGGTGCCGATGGTGGAGGCGGTCCGCGCGCCGCACCGGCCGGCCGGCTGGCCGACGGACGGGCGCGAGGGCGGGGTCCCGGACCCGCGCGCCGCCGGCCCGGAGTTCATCCAGGTCGGCAACGAGTGCGGCCTGCTGCCCGCGCCGGTGGTGGTGCCGAACCAGCCGGTCGGCTACCGGTACGACCGGCGCGACCCGACCGTGCTCAACGTCGACGCGCACGCGCTGCTGCTCGCCCCCGGGGAGGCCGCCGACGTGCTGGTGGACTTCTCCACCGTCCCGCCCGGCGGCACGCTGATCCTCTACAACGACTGCCCGGCCCCGCTGCCCGGCTTCGACCCGCGCGCCGACCACCACACCGGCGCCCCGGACCGCAGCGCCGAGGGCGGGGCGCCGCCGACCCGCCCCGGGTACGGGCCGAACACCCGCACCCTGCTCCAGTTCCGGGTCGCCGGCACCCCGGCGCCGCCGTACGACCTGGCGCGGCTGCGCGAGCACCTGCCCGGCGCGTACGCGGCCAGCCAGCGCCCGCCGATCGTGCCGCAGCCGGCGTACGACGCGGCGTTCGGCACCCGGACCGCGCGCGACACGGTGGTCCCGGTGCACGCCGCGACGGTCAGCTTCGTCCCGGCCGGCGCCGCCGCCCCGGTGCTCCTGCCGCTGGAGGTCAAGGCGGTGCAGCAGGTCTTCGAGCCGGACCACGGGCGGCTCGTCGGCCGGCTCGGCGTCGGGCACCCGCACGCCGGGCCGCTCTCCCCCAGCGTCCTGCCACTCGGGCCGACCGACCCGGCCACCGAGGTGCTGCACGTCGGCGACCCGGCCGTCGCCGTGGGCGGGCCCGCCGACGGCACCCAGCTCTGGCGCATCCGCGGCAACAGCCGGCAGACCCAACCGGTCAGGTTCACCGGCTGCGACGTGCAGCTGATCGGCCGGGTCGGCTGGGACGGCGCCACCCGGCCGCCGCACCCGGCGGAGCGGGGCTGGAAGCAGGTCGTCCGGGTCAACCCGCGCGAGGACGTGATCGTCGCGCTGCGGCCGGTCGCGCCGCCCCTGCCGTTCAAGATCGGCGACAGCGTACGGCTGCTCGACCCGGTCCGGCCGGCGGGCACCCGGATCGACTCGACCCCGGTCAGCCCGGTGGACGGCCGGCCCGCGGTGGTGGTTAACCAGCTCGTCAACCTCGGTTGGGAGTACCACTGGCACAGCCAGCTCGGCGGCCACCGGGACCAGGGCATGATCCGGCCGCTGGTGCTGCGGGTGTCGCCCCGGGCACCGACCGGGCTGACCGCGACGCCCGCCCCGGGCTCGGCCACCGCGCTGCCCGCGATAGCGCTGACCTGGACGGGCAACGGCAGTCGCCCGCCGGCCACCAGCCACCTGCTCCAGCGGGCCACCGACGCCGCCTTCACCGAGGGGCTCACGGCGATCACCGTGGCGGCCACGGCGACCCGCCACACCGACGCCACGGTCACCCCCGGGGTGACCTACCACTACCGGATCCGGGCGGAGAACGCGGTGAGCTGCTCCACGTGGTCCAACAGCGTGCCGGCCTCGGTGCACCTCGCCGCGCCGGCCGGGCTGACCGCGGCGATCCCGCCGGCCGCGCCGCTGCGGATCGCGCTGCGCTGGGCCAACCGCTCCTTCGCCACCGGGATCGACGTGCAGCGGGCCACCAACCCGACGTTCAGCAGCGGGCCGGGCACCACCGCGATCGGGGTCGGCGACAACCATCTCGACGCCGCCGTCGCGCCGGACACCACGTACTACTACCGGGTGCGGACCACCTATCTCGGCGCCGCGTCGGCCTGGTCGACGGTGGCCCGGGCGACCACCCCGCCGGCGCCGGGCCCGCCCACGGGGGTGACCGCCACCGCGACGGCACCCGGGCCGGACACGGCGACGGTGATCCTCGCCTGGGCGGCGAGCACCCCGGCCGCACCGGGCGCGGGGTTCATCGTGCAACGGGCGCTGGATCCGGCGTTCGGCCGGGAGGTGGCGACCTTCACCGTCACCGGCCGGGGCTTCACCAACACCGGCCTGGCGCGCGGCGTCACCTACCACTACCGGATCCGGTCGTTCAACGTCGTCGGCAGCTCCCCGTTCACCGGCCCGATCCCGATAACGACGCCGCCGTGACCGGGGCCGCGCCGATCATGCAGTTGTGGTGGGGTGCGAAACGCCCGAACGGGTGCCGTGCCGGCACCACAACTGCATGATCGATCCGGTCGTGAGGCGGGGCGGGCGGGGCGGGGTGGCGTCAGGGGGTGCGGAGGGGGGCGCCGACGCCGCGCAGCTCGGTCAGGGCCGTGGCGACGCCGTGCAGCAGGTCGGTCGCCTCGGTGAGCCGGGAGGCGGCCGGGTGGGCGGTGTCGGGGTGAGCGTCCCCGGCCACGTAGCCGGCGGCGGCCACGACGAGCCGCTCGTACGCGGTGACGCCCTGCTCAAGCTGCTCGGTGAGGGCCCGGTGCGCCTCGGCCAGCGGCGGCCGGGCCTCGGCCGGGGCGAGCCGCAGCGTGCGCTCGACGCTGGCCACCCGGTCGGCGAGGTCCCGCAGCGACCGGTCGGCCTCGGCGGCCTCCAGCACGGCCGGCGAGGCGAGCCCCGTGAGCCGGTTGGTCATCCCGGCGAGGGTCAGGGCGGCCCGGTCCAGCCGGGCCCACGGCTCGGCGGCGCTGGTGCCGCGCAGCGCCACCCGGGAGCGCACCCGGCGGACCTCGGCCAGTACGCCGGGGCCGACGGGGAGCCGCTCCACGGCGGCGACCAGCCTCGCGCGGGACCGCGCGGCGGCCTCGGCCGGGTCGAGCGCCGGCGGTGCCGGCCGGGCGGCCAGCGCCCGCAGGTCGATCCAGCGCCAGGCGGCGAGCACCACCGCGCCGCCTGCACCGGCAGCCCAGGCCGCGTCGGGCAGCCCCAGCCCGGCGTACGGGGTCAGCACGGCGGCGGCGCCGCCCAGGCCGCCGGCCGTGACGCTCCACCGGCGCGCGGACCGCCGCAACCGGCTCAGGCGCCGGAAGTACCGCGTGCGCTCGTCTGCCACCTCTGCCTCCTCGCCCCGGCCGCTCAGCCGGCGGCGGTGGTGTCTCCGGTGCCGCGCTCCCGGCCCATGCTGGCCCGGAGCTCGTTCAGCCGGGCGGCGGCCGCCGGGTCGGCGGCCGGCGCGGCGGGCTGGGCCTGCTCCGCACCCTGTCGTTCCTGCTTGCCGCCGAGCTGCTCGCCGGCCATGCTCGACCGGATCTGCTCCAGGCGGGACGAGCCGGCCGAGTCGAGGGTCGACTTCTGGATCTCCAGCATGCGGCCCTCGACGGAGTTTCCGGCCAGCTCGGCGCGGCCCATCGCCGTGGCGTACCGCTGCTCGATGCGGTCGCGCACCTCGTCGAGCGAGGGGGTGTTGGCGGGAGCGGTCAGGGAGGACATCGACTCCAGCGACCGGGCCACGCTCTCCTGCATCTTGGCCTGCTCCAGCTGGCTGAGCAGCTTGGTGCGCTCGGCGAGCTTCTGCTGGAGGATCATCGAGTTGTTCTCGACCGCCCGACGGGCCTGGGCGGCGGCGGCGAGCGCCTGGTCGTGCAGGGTCTTCAGGTCTTCCGTGGCCTGCTCGGCCGAGACCAGCTGGGTCGCCAGGACCTGTGCGGACTGCTCGTAGCGGCCGGCCTCGGCCTCGTCGCCCCGGGCGCGGGCCTGGTCGGCGAGGACCAGGGCCTGCCGGGCGTTGGCCTGCAACCGCTCGACCTCGGACATCTGACGGGACAGCTTCATCTCCAGCTGCCGCTGGTTGCCGATCACGGCGGCGGCCTGCTGGACCAGCGCCTGGTGCTGGCGCTGGGCCTCCTCGATGGCCTGCTGGATCTGCACCTTCGGATCGGCGTGCTCGTCGATCCTGGCGCCGAAGAGCGCCATCAGGTACTTCCACCCCTTGACGAACGGGTTCGCCATCTTTGCGTTGTCCCCTCAGTAGCGTCGCTCCGCCTCGACCGCGCCGGGTGCTCCCGGCCGGCTCCGGCGCGGCAGTGGCTCCATCGTCCCAGCCGGACGCCACCGGGGCATCCGTACCGGCGAGCGAAGCGAGCGCCGACGCCGTCCGCGATCAAGGGTACGCGGCGCCGTCGAGGCCGACCACGTGGCGCGAGAGGGGGTGGATCAGGCGGCGCAGACCACGTCGCGCTCGCTGCCCCGGACGCGGGAGCTGCGCAGGGTGGCCTTGAGCGGGGAGTCCTGGCGGACCTGGACGGCGACCGTGCCGTCGGAGCTGACCTGGTGGACGCCCCGACCCGAACTCCTGCGCACGGCGACGGGCGCGGTCGGCTCGTCCTGCACCGGCACCAGCACGCCGGGCATCTGCTCGGCGAGGGCGACGGTGTCGCTGACCTCACGCAGCAGCTCGGACAGGCGTGCGCCGAGGGCGTCGCAGATCGCGGCCAGCAGCTCGCTGGAGGGCTCCTTCTGACCGCGCTCGATCTCGGACAGGTAGCCGAGGCTGACGTTGGCGGCGGAGGAGACCTCGCGCAGGGTGCGGTGCTGCCCCTGCCGGCGCGCCCGCAGTGCGTCACCGATCACACGGCGTAGCAGGACCATTCGCACCTCCCCCTGAGGGACACCACTCGTCCACGCGGCCCGTCCGGCGCGTCGAGCCGGACCGGTCGTCGGAGCCTTCCCGCAACCGTACCCGTTGCCGGCCCCCACGACATCCCACCCCGTCCCTCGGATCGCGGGGAGGGCGTCAACGGCGCCCCGCGCCAGCCGCGTCGGCCCGCCCGTCGTCGGCCCCGGCCGCCGGGGGGTCGGCCTCCTCCGCCCCGGCCGCGTCGGTCTCGTGGATCCGCGCGGCGAGCAGCCGCAGCGCCTCGACGACCACGGCGGAGCGGATGTGGTCGCGACCGCCGTCCAGGTCGAGCTGCCGGACGTGGGTGCCGGACGGCCCGGCCACGGCGACGTAGACCAGCCCGACGGGCTTGCCGTCCTGCGGTTCCGGGCCGGCCACCCCGGTGGTGGCGAGGCCCCAGTCGGCACCGCAGCGGCGCCGCCCACCCTCCGCGAGGGCCACCGCCACGTCCGGGTCGACCGGCCCCCGGTCGGCCAGCAGATCCTCCGGCACGCCGGCGAGCTGCGACTTGAGCTCGGTGGCGTAGACCACCAGGCCACCCCGGTAGATCCCGCTCACCCCGGCGATCTCCACGATCGAGGCGGCCAGCAGGCCGCCCGTCAGCGACTCGACGGTGGCAAGGGTCTCGTGCCGTTCCGAGAGGCTGTGCACCACGCCGGCCGCCGGACTCCCGACCGGCCGCGCTCCGTCAGCGTCACTGTCCATGTCCCGGATCCTTTCCCCGCCCCGCCGGCCCTACTCATCCTTCCCGACCGGCCCGACGGACGGGCGGCGGGTCAGGCGGCGGGACGGCGCAGCCGGAGGGCCTGGGCGACGTAGTCGAAGCCGGTGATCACCGTGACGCCGACCGCGGCGGCCATGATCCACGGGCCGACGGCGGCGAGCGCGTCCGGCATCGGCCACAGGTACCAGGTGATGGCCAGGATCTGAAGCGCAGTCTTGATCTTGCCGCCCCGGCTGGCCGCGATCACGCCGTGCCGGATCACCCAGAAGCGCAGCGCGGTGATGCCCAGCTCGCGGACGAGGATCACGGCGGTCACCCACCAGGGCAGCTGGCCGTACCAGGAGAGCAGCAGCAGCGCCGCCCCGGTGAGGGCCTTGTCCGCGATCGGGTCGGCGACCTTGCCCACCGAGGTGACCAGGGCGAACCGGCGGGCGATCCAACCGTCGACCAGGTCGGTCGCGGAGGCGACGGCGAAGATCAGACAGGCGACCATCCGCCAGCCGGCGTGGCTCATCGCCGAGGCGACCACGGACGCCGCGAAGACCGGCACCAGGACCAGCCGCAGCGCGGTGAGCGCGTTGGCCGCGTTCAGCACGGGCACGCCGGCCACCACCGGCGCGGGAGTCGAGTCCGTCGCCCCGGTCACCGCCGCACCCCGCTCCGGCCTCCGTGGCGCACCTGACACCCCACCACGTGGCTCCCCCGCTCCGTCCGGGCCCGCCGTCACCGTGTTGCGCCGGGCGCAGCCGAGATCATCTCATCCGGGACCGCGACGAGGTCCACCCCTTCGGTGCCCGTGACCGTCGCCCGCACCAGGTCGCCGGGGCGCAGCGCGGCCAGGTCCACCCCGCCGCCGGACGGGGCGACGAGGGTGGTCGAGCCGTCGACCTCCGGGGCCTGGTGGGCCGCCCGGCCCTCGACCACGCCGTCGTCGACCGAGTCGACGAGCACCTCGACCGTGGAGCCCAGGCGTTCCTCGGCGCGCTGCGAGCACAGCTCGTCGGCGAGCGCGCTGAGCTTGTCGTAGCGACGCTTGACCGTGGCGGCGGAGACCTTGCCGGGCAGCCCGGCGGCCTCGGTGCCGTCCTCGTCGCTGTAGTCGAACACCCCGATCGCGTCGAGCCGGGCCTCGGTCAGGAACCGGACCAGCTCCTGGTAGTCGCCGCGGGTCTCGCCGGGGAAGCCGACGATGAAGTTGCTCCGCGCGCCCGCGGCCGGGGCCAGCGCGCGGGCGCTCGCCAGCAGTTCCAGGAACCGCTCGGTGGAGCCGAAGCGGCGCATCCGGCGCAGCACCGGCTCGCTGGAGTGCTGGAACGACAGGTCGAAGTAGGGCGCCACGCCGGGCGTGGTGGCGATCGCCTCGACCAGGCCGGGCCGGGTCTCGGCCGGCTGGAGGTAGCTCGCCCGCACCCGGACGATGCCGTCGATCGCGGCGAGCTGGGGCAGCAGCTTCTCCAGCGCCCGGGGGTCGCCCAGGTCCTTGCCGTAGGAGGTGGAGTTCTCGCTGACCAGCACCAGCTCGCGTACGCCGGTCTTGGCCAGCCACTCCGCCTCGGCGAGCAGCTCGTCCGGCGTACGGGAGACGAAGGCGCCGCGGAAGGCGGGGATGGCGCAGAACGCGCAGCGCCGGTCGCAGCCGCTGGCCAGCTTGAGCGAGGCGGCCGGGCCGGTGTCGAGCCGGTGGCGCAGCACCTGGCGCAGGTGGGCCGGGGTGTGCTCGTCGGTCTCGGTGACGCCCCGCACCGGGGTGCCGTGGCCGGGCAGTGACACCCCGCTGTCCCGCCGGGAGACGGGGGTGAGGGGCAGCAGCTCGCGCCGGTCGCGCGGGGTGTGCGCGCCGATCCGCTCGCCGGCCACCACCGCGTCCAGCCGGGCGGCGATGTCCGGGTAGTCGTCGAAGCTCAGCACCGCCTGCGCCTCGGGGAGGCTGTCGGCCAGCTCGCGGCCGTACCGCTCGGCCATGCAGCCGGCGGCGACCACCTTGGCGCCGGTGTCGGCGGCGGCCAGCAGGGTCTGGATGGAGTCCTGCTTCGCCTTCTCCACGAAGCCGCACGTGTTGACGACCACCACGTCGGCGCCCTCGCCGTCGGTGGTGACCTGCCAGCCGTCGGCGTGCAGCCGGGCGGCCAGCTCCTCCGAGTCGACCTCGTTGCGGGCACAGCCCAGGGTCAGCAGGGCGACACGGCGGCCGTCGGTCGGGGAAGGGGAGGTGGCAGACACCATCCGAGGGTACCGGGCGGGCGCGCGGCGGCCGTCAACGGCGGGCCGCCCGCACCGGCCGCCGCGCACTCCCCGCCGCCCGACCGGCTCAGACCGCCGCCGCGCCGACCCCGACCAGCCGGTCGAGCAGGAAGACCTCCGTGCCGGCCAGGCCGGTCGAGCAGAAGACCGAGACCTGGTCCGCGCCGATCCGGCCGGCGACGGCGCCGGCCAGCACCGCGCCCAGGTCGCGCAACCGTCCGGCGTACGCGGGCAGCGTCGCCAGCATCGGCGGGTCGTACGCGGCCGCCTGCGCCGGCGAGTCGGTGACCAGCAGGTCGGCGGCGTCCAGCAGGTCGGTGCCGAACTCGTGCCGGTCGACCTGCTTGAAGCCGACCGTGTTGACGTGGGTGCCGGGGGCCAGGTCGGCGGCGTCGAGCACGGGGCCGACGGCGGTGGTGGCGAGCACCACGACGTCGCGGTCGCGGACGGCGGCCCGCGCCGAGTCCACCGCCCGCGCCGGCACGCCCAGCTCGGCGCGGACCCGGGCGGCGAACGCCTCCCGCCGGGCGGCGGAGCGGCTGTGCACGGTGACCTCGCGCAGCGGGCGGACGGCGGCGGCGGCCCAGACCTGGGTCCACGCCTGCCCGCCGGAGCCGATCACGCCCAGGGTGGCGGCGTCCGGCCGGGCCAGGGCGTCCACGGCGACCCCGCCGAGCCCGCCGGTACGCCGGGAGCCCAGTTCCTCCCCGACCGCCACCGCCCGGACCGCCCCGGTACGCCCGTCGTGCAGCACGACCACCTGCTCGCTCTCCGGGTGCCCGAACGTGTCGTACGAGCGGTAGCCGTACCACTCGCCGGTGAGGTGGCCGGCGGTGAGCACCATCCGTCCCCCGCCCAGCGGCGCGGCGGCTCGGGGCGGGGCCACCAGGCGGCCGGCGTACGCGGCGAGCAGGGCGTCCCGCATCGCGGCGACCGTGGTGGGGGCGTCCAGCGCGGCGGCGACCTCGGGATCGGAGAAGAGCAGCGGCATATCCCGATACTGCAAGTTGAAGCGAGGTTCACGTCAACCCGTGGTGGCCCGGCTCACCCCGGGCACCGCCCGGCCGGTGCTACCGTCGGTCGTGGCGGCCCGAGGTCGCCCCGGACGAGTGGTGGGCGTACCCGGTCAGGCCAAGACGCCCCGCGTGTGTGTACCGAGCCCACTCTTCCCGGCCCGATGGTCCGGGCGCCTACGCAGAGGTGATCTTCCATGGCCTGGATCGTTCTGGTGATCTCCGGACTTCTCGAGACCGCGTGGGCTATCGCCCTCGACCGCAGCGCCGGCTTCACCCGGCTCGTCCCGTCGCTGGTCTTCGTGGTGACCCTGGTGCTCAGCATGGCCGGCCTGGCGTACGCGCTGCGCGAGATCCCGGTCGGCACCGGCTACGTCGTCTGGGTCGGCATCGGGGCGGTCGGCACCGCCCTGGTCGGGATGCTCGCGCTGAACGAGCCGGCCAGCCTGCCCCGGATCGCCTGCCTGCTGCTGGTGGTCGCCGGCGTCGTCGGCCTGAAGGTCTTCCACTGACCGGCGTCCCCGGCCGAGGCGTGACGGAAGACCACAGTGGGTAGAGCAGTGCCTGGCACCGGAAAGGCTCTCACCCACGGAGGCAGACAATGGCCAACATGCACTCGACCGCCCGCCCGCGCACCAACGCCGCCCGCATCTGCACGATCCTGGGCTTCGTGTTCGCGGTCCTCGCGCTCCTGCTCAACCCGCTCGTCTTCGGCGTGATCGGGCTGGTCCTGGGCATCGTCGGCGCCGTGCTCGGCGACAAGCCGCTCGGCTGGTACGCCGCCGCCGCCAACGTGGCCGCCATCGTCATCAGCCTGCTGATCATCAACGCGCTCGTCAACAACTGACCCACAGCTCCCCCCGGGCGAAGACCGGGCCCGCCGGCGTGCCGGCGGGCCCGTCGCCTGTGCGCCCTGTCGGGCGGCTGCCCGGCTCGGCCCCGCCGGTGACGACCGGAAACGCCCCTGCCCGTCAGCGCCCGGCCGGGCCTAGTCCCCGCCGCCGCGCAGGCCGACCAGGACCTCCTCCAGCTCGTCCGGCTTGACCAGCACGTCACGGGCCTTGGACCCCTCCGACGGGCCGACCACGCCCCGGGTCTCCATGAGGTCCATCAGCCGCCCCGCCTTGGCGAAGCCGACCCGCAGCTTGCGCTGGAGCATCGAGGTCGAGCCGAACTGCGAGGTGACCACCAGCTCGACCGCCTGCACCAGCAGGTCGAGGTCGTCGCCGATCTCCTCGTCGATCTTCTTCTTGCCGGTGTCCGGCGCGGCGAGCACGTCCGGGCGGAACTCCGGCTCGCGCTGGTCCTTGCAGAACTTCACCACGTCGGCGATCTCGCGCTCGGTCACCCAGGCGCCCTGGATCCGGATCGGCTTGGAGGCGCCCATCGGCAGGAACAGGCCGTCGCCGCGACCCAGCAGCTTCTCCGCGCCCGGCTGGTCGAGGATGACCCGCGAGTCGGCCAGCGAGGAGGTGGCGAACGCCAGGCGCGACGGCACGTTGGCCTTGATCAGGCCGGTGACCACGTCGACCGACGGGCGCTGGGTGGCCAGCACCAGGTGGATGCCGGCCGCGCGGGCGAGCTGGGTGATCCGGACGACCGAGTCCTCCACGTCGCGCGGGGCGACCATCATCAGGTCGGCCAGCTCGTCCACGATCACCAGCAGGTACGGGTACGGGCGCATCTCCCGCTCGCTGCCCGGCGGCGCCTTGATCTCGCCGTTGCGCACCTTGCGGTTGAAGTCGTCGATGTGCCGGACCCCGTTGGCGGCGAGGTCGTCGTAGCGCATGTCCATCTCGCGGACGACCCACTCCAGCGAGTCGGCCGCCTTCTTGGCGTTGGTCACGATCGGGGTGACCAGGTGCGGGATGCCCTCGTAGCCCGTCATCTCGACCCGCTTGGGGTCGATCAGCAGCAGCCGCACCTCGTCCGGGGTGGCCCGGGTGAGGATGGACACCAGCAGCGAGTTCAGGCAGGACGACTTGCCCGCGCCGGTCGCGCCGGCGATCAGGATGTGCGGCATCTTGGCGAGGTTGGCCACCACGTAGCCGCCCTCGATGTCCTTGCCGAGCGCCACCACCATCGGATGGTGGTCGCTGGAGGCGGCCCGCGACCGCAGCACGTCGCCGAGCGCCACGTTCTCCGGGTCGGTGTTCGGGATCTCCACCCCGACCGCGCTCTTGCCCGGGATCGGGCTGAGGATCCGCACGTCCGGCGACTTCACGGCGTACGCGATGTTGCGGGAGAGCTGGGTGATCCGCTCGACCTTGACGCCCGGGCCCAGCTCCACCTCGTAGCGGGTGACGGTCGGGCCGCGGGTGAACCCGGTGACGGCCGCGTCCACGCCGAACTGGTCGAAGACGCCGGTGAGCGCGACGATCACCTCGTCGTTGGCCTTGCTCCGGGACTTCGGGGCCGCGCCGCTGCCGAGGATGTTCGCCGGCGGCAGCGTGTAGTCGCCCGCCAGCCCGGTCAGCGCGAGCTGCTCGGCCCGCGTCGGAGCGGGCGAGTGCTCCGGCGGCTCCGCCGGCTTGCGGCTGGCCGGCACCTTGCCCGGGGGCTTGCGGGGCAGCACCAGCGTGTCCTGGAGGTCCACCCCGTCGAGGTCGTCGTCGAACTCCCCCGGGTCCGGCGGCGGCGGGGCCGCCCGCTTCGCCGGGCGCTTGCGGGGCGCCGGCCTGGCGGGCGCCTCGTCCGTCTCCTCCACGACCGGCGGGGCGATCCGGGTGCCGAACAGCAGGCCGAGCCGCTCCGGGACCTTGTTGATCGGGGTCGCCGTGACCACCAGCAGACCGAAGACCAGCAGCAGGATCAGCAGCGGCACGGCCACCCAGGCGGTGACCGCCCGCTCCATCAGGCTGCCGACGCCGGCGCCGACCAGGCCGCCGGCGAAGTCGCGCTGGCCCGCGTCGGCCGGGTCCTGTCCGATGTGCAGCATCGCGGCGGTGGCGACCAGCATCGAGGTCCAGCCGACCAGGCCCCGGCCGCGGTGCTCGGGATCGACGGGCTCGCGCATCAGTCGCCAGGCGCCGATCATCAGCAGCACCGGCACCACGACCGAGATCGCCCCGAGGAAGAGCCGGAAGGTGTCGGCCAGCCGGGCGCCGACCGGGCCGGCGCCGGAGAACCAGAGGGCCACCGCGCTGAGCAGGGCGAGGCCGAAGACCAGCAGGCCCGCGCCGTCCCGGCGCTGTTCCGGGTCGAGCCCCCGGGCGGAGCCTGCCTGCCGGAACGCCCAGCCGACGCCGTGCGCCATCCCCATCCACAGTGCGCGGACCGCCTGCCCGACGATCGGACCAGGGCCCGGCCGGGCCGCCGGCCGCCGCCGGGGCGCCGCCCGGCCGGCCTTCTTCGCCGGCTGACGGGCACGACTGTTCGTGGTGCCACGCGGCGACGCGCCGCGCCGCCGGCTCGCCTGAGAGGTACGGCCCGCCATAGCATCAACCTAATGGCGTGACCCGGCAGATCGCCGCCTTTCCGGGTCGTGTCCGCGTGTCGCAGCGCGGGCCCCGCCGCGTCACGTGATATCTGCCTCAGAAGGGTTGCCCCCATGGCGTCGCCGGAGACCGAGGACGGCCGGGACGGCCCGCTGGCCGGGCACCCGGGGGCGCTGGAACCACTGACCGGCGAGCTGATCGCCGCCGTGCTGGCCAGCCGGGGCTACCACGTCCAGGCCGACGCCGACGGCGACCTGGTCGGCCGCTGGGACGACAGCCTGATCTGGTTCCTGCGCCCCGGCGCCGACGGGGAGTTGCTCCAGGTCCGCACCCTGACCGCGCCGGCCTTCCCCATCGAGTACGTGCCGGCGCTGCACGCCTTCTGCAACGCGTGGAACCACGACCGGCTCTGGCCGAAGGCGTTCGTGCACGTCGAGGACGACGGGCGGGCCCGGATCTGCGGCGAGGTCATCACCGACCTGGAGCGCGGCGTCACCGCCCACCAGCTCGACCAGTTGCTCGACTGCGGCATCGCCACCGGCTGCCAGCTCGCCACCGAGGTGGCCCGGCTGCCCGGCGGGGTGGTGGCGTGACGGGTCAGGGCGGGGGCCTGGCCGGCCGCGGCCTCGACCCGTTCGGGCTGCCCGGCTGGTGGAGCGGGCTGCGGCGCGGGGGCCGGCAGCCCGACCCCGCGCTGGCCGGCGCGCTCGCCGACGCCCGCGACACCCCCGACGGCGAGGCCCGCAGCACGGAGCTGGAGCGGATCGCCGCGCACGCCGACGCCACGGGCGACGACCGGACGGCGCTGGCGGCCCGGTTCGCGCTGATCGAGGCGTACCTCCTGCACGGGCAGCGGTGGCGGCTGGTCGAGCCGGTGCGCCGCTGCCTCGCCACCACCCAGCGCCGCCCCGACCTGCTGACCGGAGACCAGGCCGAGCTGCTGCGGCGCTACCGGCGGTACGCGGTCGAGGCCCTGCTCGGCTCGCCCCGGGTCGGGCTGGACCAGGCCCGGTCCATGCTGGACGACCTCGCCGCGCGCGCCGACGACGACCCGGCGGTGGTCGCCGAGCTGCGCTGCCGCATCGCCGACCACCTCGGCGACGAGCCCACCGCCCGGCGATGGTACGACCGCTGGTCGACGGCCGGTCCGGGACCGGTCGGCGGCTGCCCGGACTGCGCGTCGGCCCGGCGGGCGGAACTGCTCGCCGGCTGGGGCGACCACCGGGCCGCGCTGGCCGCTCTGCGGGACTCCCCGCCCGGCGGCGTCGACTGCACCGAGCAGCCGGAGCGGACGCCGGTCGCCGGGCTGCTGTCCTGGCTGCGGGCCGGCGAGCCGGAGCGGGCGGCCGAGGCGCACGTCCGGGCCTACCGGCGACACCGGCGGGAGCGGGCCGCCTTCGGGTTCCTCGCGACGCACCTGCGGTGGTGTGCGCTGGCCGGGCACCCCGCCCGGGGCCTCGACGTCCTCGCCGAGCAGTTGCCCCGGCTGGACCGGCCGCACGACGACCTGTCCGCGATGGAGTTCGCCGCCGCCGGGGCGCTGGTCTGCGCCCTCGCCGTGGAGGCGGGGCTCGGCGGGCGGACGCTGCACCGCCCGGCGTACGGGGTGCGCCCGGCCGCCGAGCTCGACGTGGCCACGCTCGGCGCCACCCTGCTCGGGGTGGCCACCGCGCTGGCCGGCAGCTTCGACGCCCGCAACGGCACCGGCCACCAGTCCGGCCGGATCGCGTCCTGGTTGGCCGAACGGCCGGCCGCCGCGCCGGTACCCCTGCCGCCCGACGAAGACCCGGACGACGGCGCCGACGACCCGCCCCACGAGGAGCCGCCGGACGGGGAACCGCGCCCGCTGAGCCTGGCGATGATCACCGCCGAGCTGGACCGGCGCGGGGACCGGTACGCCGTCGACGACCGTGGCGCCGTGACGGGCCGGTGGGGCGAGGCGCTGATCCAGTTCCGGCGCGCCGGCGAGCGCGGCGAGATCCTCCAGGCCCGGTCCGTGGCGAACCGCCGGCTGCCGGCCGACCGGCTCGCGGAGGCGTACGCCTTCTGCAACGCCTGGAACCACGACCGGCTGCTGCCGAAGGCGTACGTGCACGAGCGGGAGGGCGAGCTGCTGCTGGCCGGGCACGTCGCCACCGACCTGGCGCACGGGGTGGCCCCGGCCCAGCTCACGGTGCTGCTCGACGCGGCCGTGGAGACCGGCGTCGCGTACGCCCAGGCGGTGGCCGCCCTGCCCTGACCGGGGCGGGCGGCGGCCCACCGGTGAGGTCCGAAACCCGCCGGACCGGCCGGCGCACGGGTCCGCCCGGACGCGGCGACGCCCGCCGGCACACGGGGTGCGGGCGGGCGTCGCGGCGGCGCGGGGTCAGACCTCGACGACGGTGGGAACGATCATGGGCCGACGCCGGTACGCGTCGTTCACCCACCGTCCCACGGTGCGCCGGACGATCTGCTGGAGCTGGTGCGGATCGGTGATGCCGTCGGAGGCCGCCCGGTTCAGGGCCTCGGTGACCAGCGGGATCACCGGGCTGAACGCCTCCGGGTCCTCCGAGAAGCCCTTCGCCGACAGGGTCGGGCCGCCCACCACCTTGCCGGTCACCGAGTCGACCACCACGGTGGTGGCGATGAACCCGCCGTCGCCGAGGATCCGGCGCTCGGTGAGCAGCGACTCGCTCACGTCGCCGACGGCGAGGCCGTCGACGTAGACGTAGCGGCTCTTCACGTGCCCGACCAGGTTGGCCCGGCCCTCGACGAGGTCGACGACGTCGCCGTCCTCGCAGAGCACCACCCGGTCGGGGGCGACGCCGGACTCGATGCCGAGCCGGGCGTGCGCGCGCAGGTGCCGCCACTCGCCGTGCACCGGCATCAGGTTGCTGGGCCGCACCACGTTGAGCAGGTAGAGCAGCTCGCCGGCGGGCGCGTGACCGGAGACGTGCACCTTGGCCACGTCCTTGTGCACCACCACGGCACCGGCCCGGGCCAGCCGGTTGATCACCCGGTAGACCGAGGTCTCGTTGCCGGGCACCAGCGACGAGGCGAGCACCACGGTGTCGCCGGGGGCAATGGTGATGTGCCGGTGGTCGCCGCTGGCCATCCGGCCCAGGGCGCTCATCGGTTCGCCCTGCGAGCCGGTGGACATCAGCACGATCTGCTCGGGCGGCATGTTCGTCGCCTCTTCCAGCCCGACGACCAGGCCGGACGGGATGTTGAGCAGCCCCAGGTCGCGGGCGATGCCCATGTTGCGGACCATGGACCGGCCGATGAGGGCGACCTTGCGGCCGTGCTCGGCGGCGGAGTCGAACACCTGCTGCACCCGGTGCACGTGCGAGGCGAACGACGCGACGATGATCCGCCCCTTGGCCTTCGCGAAGATCGAGTCGAGCACCGGCCCGATCTCCCGCTCGGGGGTGACGAAGCCGGGGATCTCCGCGTTGGTGGAGTCCGAGAGCAGCAGGTCCACGCCCTCGGCGCCGAGCCGGGCGAACCCGGCCAGGTCGGTGATCCGGCCGTCCAGCGGAAGCTGGTCCATCTTGAAGTCGCCGGTGTGCAGCACCAGGCCGGCCGGCGTGCGAATGGCCACCGCGAGCGCGTCGGGGATCGAGTGGTTGACCGCGAAGAACTCGCACTCGAACGGGCCGAGCCGCTCCCGGCCGCCCTCCCGCACGGTCAGCGTGTAGGGCTGGATCCGTCGCTCGGCGAGCTTCGCCTCGACCAGGGCGAGGGTGAACTGGGAGCCGACCAGCGGGATGTCGGGCTTGTGCGCGAGCAGGTACGGCACCGCGCCGATGTGGTCCTCGTGGCCGTGGGTCAGCACGATCGCCTGGACGTCGTCGAGCCGGTCCAGGATCGGACCGAAGTCGGGCAGGATCAGATCGACCCCGGGCTGCTCCACGTCGGGGAAGAGGACCCCGCAGTCGACCACCAGCAGCTTGCCGTCGTACTCGAAGACGGTCATGTTGCGACCGATGGCGCCGAGCCCGCCGAGCGGAATGATCCGCAGCCCACCCTCCGGCAGTGGCGGGGGCAGTTCCGTCTCGAAGTGCGCCTCGGTCACGCGTCCACCTCATTCTGCGACGCCGTCACTCGGCGTCCGTCGTGTCGTTCGGTCATTCGGAAAGTTCCACGCCCGCCGCCGCGCTGTCGGCGCGGAGCTGGGCGATCTCGTCGTCGGTCGCGTCGACCAGCGGCGAACGCACCGGCCCGGCGGGCAGCCCGGCAGCCGCCAGGCCCGCCTTCACCAGGATCACGCCCTGGGTACGGAAGATGCCGGTGAACAGCGGCAGCAGCCGCCGGTGCAGGCTCAGCGCGGTGGCGGTGTCCCCCGCGTCGTACGCCTCGATCAACTGCTTGGTGAGCGCGCCGGTGAAGTGGGTCGAGGTGCCGACCACGCCCACGCCGCCCACGGCCAGCGAGGGCAGGGTGAGCGAGTCCTCGCCGCTGTAGAAGGCGAGGCTCGTCCGGCTGGTGACCCAGCTCGTGGCGGTCAGGTCGCCCTTGGCGTCCTTCACCGCGACGATCCGGGCGTGTTCGGCCAGGCGCACCATCGTCTCGGTGTCGATCGGCACCCCCGCCCGGTGCGGGATGTCGTAGAGCATCACCGGCAGCCCGGTGGCGTCCGCGACGGCGGTGAAGTGCCGCAGCAGGCCGCTCTGTGGCGGCTTGTTGTAGTAGGGGGTGACCACGAGCAGGCCGTGCGCGCCCGCCTTCTCGGCGGCCGCGGAGAGCTCGATGGTGTGCCGGGTGTCGTTGGTGCCGACCCCGGCCACGACCTTGGCGCGGTCACCGACGGCCTCCACCACGGCCCGGATCAGCTGTTCCTTCTCGGCCTCGCTGGTGGTCGGCGACTCGCCGGTGGTGCCGTTGACCACCAGCGCGTCGTTGCCCTGCTCGTCGACCAGGTGGCTGGCGAGCCGCGCGGCGCCGTCGAGGTCGAGCGAGCCGTCGGCGGTGAACGGGGTCACCATGGCCGTGAGCACTCGCCCGAAGGGACGGGACACCGCCCGGGCGGGCGTGTCAGGGTGGTCGTGCGTCATGCCACCAACCTAGCGGACGGCCACCGGCGCCCCGCCGGGGAAGCCCTCAGGACTCACTCGGCGTGCGGGCTCGCCGCGACCTCGGTGCCGTCGGGCAGGGCCGAGATGACGAAGTCGGCGAAGACGTTCGGGGCGACACCCTGGAGCTGCCGCAGGCACTCCACCGCCAGCTCGCGGATCTCCACGTCGGCGTGCTCCGTCGCGCGCATGGCGATGAAGTGCCGCCAGGCCCGGTAGTTGCCGGTGACCACGATGCGCGTCTCGGTGGCGTTGGGCAGCACCGCGCGGGCCGCCTGGCGGGCCTGCTTGCGCCGCAGCGTGGCGTTCTCCACGTCGGCGAAGCGCCGTTCCAACCCCTCCAGCAGCTCGTTGTAGGCCCGCACGCTCGCCTCGGCGGCCTCCACGAACTTCTTGTGCAGCTCCGGGTCGTCGGCGATCACCGAGGGCTCGACCATGGCGGCGTCGCGCTCCGGCACGTACCGCTGGGAGAGCTGGGAGTACGAGAAGTGCCGGTGCCGGATCAGCTCGTGGGTGAAGGAGCGGGACACCCCGCTGAAGTAGAAGCTGACCGAGCCGTGCTCCAGCACGCTCAGGTGGCCGACCTCCAGGATGTGCGCGAGATAGCCGGCGTTGGTGGCGGTGGCCGGGTTCGGCTTCTTCCAGCTCTGGTAGCAGGCCCGGCCGGCGAACTCCGCGAGGGCCTGGCCGCCCTCGGCGTCGGTCGACCACGGCACGTCGTCGGGTGCCTCGAAGTGGGTCCACGCGACGAGCTTGACCTGGGGCTGCACCATCTCCGGCATTCCTGGGACTGTAGTGGCCCGGCGGTCGCGGGGGAAAGTTGGGCCCACGGGCCGAACGGGTCGTTGAGCTGCGAATTGTGGACAGGCGCCGGTTCACCTGATCGGCAGGTGTCCAAGATCTCGGCGCACCCCGCCACCGGCCACCCGCGCCCACCGGCCACCCGTCACCCCGCCCGCTGGCATCCCCGCTGCGCCGCTCGGGCGTGCGACCCCGGCCGGGACCTGTCCCACGCCCCAGCTGGCATCCCCGCTGCGCCGCTCGGGCGTGCGACCCCGGCCGGGACCTGTCCCACGCCCCTGTCGAGCTGCCCCACGCATGAGGGCAACCACGGTCGAGCGGTTCCCGGACCGGCGCGCCACCCGGCCGGTCCGGGAGATGGGCAGCTCGACAGCGCCGGAGCCGACACCCCCGCCCGGTTCACGGTCCCACAGACGGGGCAGCTCGACAGCGTCGGGACTGGGAACCGCGCGGTCCACGGTCCTACAACAAACGGGGCAGTCGACGACGGCAGAGCCGGCAACCTCCATGCGGTCCGCGGTCGCTCGACGCGGTGCTCAGGCCGGCTCGTTCGGATGCGGCGGCCGGGCCGGGTCGCGGGCGGGCGGGCGGAAGGGTCAGACGTAGAGGGACGTGAACGGCGCCCAGGGGAGGTTGCGCACGATCGTGAAGGCCAGCCAGGCGGCCAGGAAGACGCCGATCACCCGGGAGCTGATCCGCAGCTCGGGCAGGCGCCAGCCGAACGCCTGCCGGCCCGCCCAGGCGACGAAGAGGTAGGCGAGGAAGGGCAGCGCGAAGACGAAGAGGAAGTGGTGCCGGGCGGCGGCCGGCAGGTCGGCGTGCAGCACGTACCAGAGCGCGCGGGTGCCACCGCAGCCCGGGCAGTCCAGCCCCGTGGTGAGCTTGAGCAGGCAGGTCGGCGCGGCGTCGGGCGCCGAGCGGGTCGGATCGCTGATCAGCGCGTAGCCGATGCCGGCGGCGACGCAGCCGAGCGCGGCCAGAGGCACCGCCCAGCGCGGGGAACGCTCGTAGAGGCGGACGACGAAGCGGGTGAGCCGGTCCGGCTCGGCGACGGGGTAGGCCGCCACCCCCGGGTGGGGCGGCGCCTGGCCCGTGGGCCATTCGCCGGCCGGTGCGGCCGGACCCGCCTGGGGCGGGGCGTCGAGCCCACCCGTCTGCGGATGCGGCGGGGAGGCCGGTCCGTCAACGCTCGTCACGTGGCTCACCGTACACCGGCCACGCCCGCCAGCGCGGCGGCCAGCGGGACGGCCAGGTCGCCGGCGGCGGGCGGGGCCACCGCGTCCAGGCCCAGCCAACCGGCGAGGCGGTGCAGCTCGGCGGCGAGCGCCAGCGCGGTCTCGCCCGGGTCGACGCCCGGCTCGCCCCAGGCGGCCGGCACCAGCAGCACGCCGGCCTTGCGATCGGCCTTCAGGTCGACCCGGGCGGTGAACCGCTCCCCCTGCAGGAACGGCAGCACGTAGTAGCCGTGCACCCGCTGCGGCGCCGGCACGTAGATCTCGATGCGGTAGCTGAAGTCGAAGAGCCGCTCGGCGCGGGCCCGCTCCCAGACCACCGGGTCGAACGGGCTGACCAGGGTGTTGCCGCGCACCCAGCGGGGCAGCCGCGCCCCGGCGTGCAGCCAGGCGGGCCGCCGCCAGCCCTGCACGGCGACCGGCAGCAGCTCGCCCGCCTCGACCAGTTCGGCGATGGCCTGCCGGGCCCCGGCCACCGGCAGCCGGAAGTAGTCGCGCAGCTCCGGCTCGGCGGCCACTCCGAGCGACCGCGCGGCGATGCCCACCAGCGTGCGGTGGGCATCGGCGTCGGTCGGCGTCGGCGCGTCGAGCACGGCGGCCGGCAGCACCCGCTCCGGCAGGTCGTAGCGGCGGGCGAACGACGTCGTGCGGTCGGCGGCCGTCACCTCCCCCGCCCAGAACAGGAACTCCAGCGCCCGCTTGACCGCCGACCAGTTCCACCCCCAACTGCCGGTCTCACGGGGCGCGTCGTGCTCGATCTCGGCGGCCGTGAGCGGCCCCCGGGCGGCCACCTCGTCGCGGACCCAGGCCACCAGGCCGGGCTGCTCCTGGGCGATGCGCCGCATCCCGCCCCAGGCCTCCGAGCGGGCCCGGGCCATCCGCCAGCGCAACACGGGGTGCAGCCCGACGGGCACCAGCGACGCCTCGTGCCCCCAGTATTCGAACAGCTCCCGGGGGCGGCGGTAGGCGGCGGCGTCGAGCAGCGAGGTGGGGTAGGGCCCGAGGCGGCTGTAGAGCGGCAGGTAGTGCGCCCGTTGCAGCACGTTGACCGAGTCCATCTGGATCAGCCCGACCCGGTCGAGCACCCGGCGCAGGTGACGCCGGGTGGGCGCGCCGGTGGGCGCGGGGTCGGCGAAGCCCTGGGCGGCGAGCGCCACCCGGCGTGCCTGGGCGAGCGAGAGCGATTCCGGTGCGGCCATCGTCGGGCACCCTAATCCACCGGTACGACACCGGTGCGGACACTGGACCGATCACCCGCCGGGGCATAGAACGGACGCATGCTCACGATCCGCCGCGAGGAGCCCGACGACGCCGAGGCCGTCGCCCGGGTGCACATCCACGGCTGGCAGGCCGGCTACGCCGGGATCATGCCCGAGGAGGTGCTGCGGCGGCTCAACGTCACGGCGTGGGCGCAGCGCCGCCGGGACCTCGGCACCGCCGACCCGGAGCACCCGTTCACCACCCTGCTCGCGGAGGTCGACGGGACGCTGGCCGGGTTCACCACGTTCGGCCCGTACCGCAACAACCAGGACCGTGGCGATCTCGACGCCGCGCACGGCGAGGTGGTGGCGATGTACGTCGAGCCGACCCGCTGGGGCGACGGCACGGCGCGGGCACTGCTGGCCGCGGCGCGGGACGGGCTGGTCGCCCGGGGCTGGTCGGACTACCGGCTCTGGGTCCTGGAGGCCAACCACCGGGCCCGCCGGTTCTACGAGCGGGCCGGGCTGTCACCGGACGGTGAGCGGTCGACCTATCCGGTGCCGCTGGCCGGCGGGTGCCCGCCGGTCGGGCTGGTCGAGCTGCGGTACGCCGGGCGCCTCGGCGGCTGACCCGGCCGGCACCGCCCGACGGCGGTTGCTCCGGCCCGGGTCGCCCCAGCGGCGAACGGGCAGGAACGCCAGCAGCGCCAGGCTGATCCAGACGTAGGTGTTGCTGCCGAGGAAGCCGTCGAGCCCGGTGAAGTCCTTCTCCCAGGCCCAGACGATGCGGCTGATCAGGAAGCCGTACCCGACGATCGCGGCGCCCAGCAGGACGCGGCGCCGGGGGCTGCCGGCGGGCGCGGCCATCCCGTTGTCGACCAGCAGGATGAGCGCGGGCAGCAGCCAGATCAGATGGTGCACCCAGGTGACCGGGCTGACCAGGCACATCACCGCGCCCGTCAGCGCCAGGCCGGTCGCCTCGTCGCTGGCGGCCACGGCGGCGCGGGAGCGCCAGGCCCACAGCGCCAGCGTGGCGAGCACCAGCGCCAGCCAGGCCAGGGTGCTCGGGTGTTCCGGGTTCAGCCGGGCGACCACGCCGCGCAGCGACTGGTTGGAGACGAACGCCAGTTCACCCACCCGGCCGGTGTTCCACAGCGCCTCCGTCCAGAACTCCCGGGAGGCGTCGGGGAAGAGCGCGGCGGCCAGCAGCGTCGTGCCGGCCGCAGCGGCCATCGAGGTGACCGCGGCCCGCCAGCGGCGGGTCACCAGCAGGTAGACGATGAAGATGCCCGGGGTCAGCTTGATCGCGGTGGCCAGGCCGATGCCCACGCCGGCCCAGCGGTTGCCGGCCGGCAGCAGCCGCAGCAGGTCGATCGCGACCAGGAAGAGCAGCAGCATGTTGACCTGGCCGAAGTTGACCGTCTCGCGCATCGGCTCGTACGCGGCGGCCAGGCAGAGCGCCACGGCGAGGGCGAACCAGCGGGTCCAGCCGCAGCGGCGGGAGACCGGGTCGATCAGCCACCAGAACAGCACGGCGGTGACCACCACGCTGGCGGCCACGCTGACCGCGATCGCCGCCCACCACGGCAGGTACGCCATCGGCAGCATGACCAGGGCGGCGAAGGGCGGGTACGTGAAGCCGTACTGGGTGCCGGGCTTGAGGAAGTCGTAGATCTCCCCGCCGTCGTGCACCCACCAGGTCAGCGCGCCGTAGTAGACCTTGAGGTCGAAGAAGCCGTGCCGGACGGCCGCCACGGACAGGAAGGCGGTCACCGCGACGGCGAGCGCGACGACGCCGACGACCTGCTGGATCGTCCGTCGGGGACCCTGCGCCACCATCGCCTCCCTCGCCCTGCGTAGGCTTCCGTCCCATGGCTCTCGGGTACGTCCGCCCGGCGCGTCCGGAAGACGCCGGCGAGATCGCACGCATCCAACTCGCGACCTGGCGGGTCGCCTATCGCCGGATCCTGCCCCGGCACGTGCTCGACAACCTGGACGAGGCGTGGCTCGCCAGGCGGTGGAGCGCGGCCGTGCAGGAGCCGCCCTCCGGCGCCCACCGGGTGCTGGTCGCCGTCGAACAGGCCGAGCAATCCTATCTGGTGGGGTTCGCCGCCTCCGGTCCGGCCGACGCCGAGGCACTCGCCCCGGGTGAGCCGGCGGAGGTCCTCGGGCCGGACGTCGCCGCGGTGACGGACCTGCTGGTGGAGCCGCGCTGGGGTCGGCGGGGGCACGGCAGCCGGCTGCTCGCCGCGACCGTCGACCTGTGGCGTGCCGACGGGTTCACCCGCGCGCTGGCCTGGGCCTTCGACGGCGACGCCGCGACCCGGAAGTTCCTCACCAGCACCGGCTGGGAGCCCGACGGGGCGGCCCGCGCGCTGGACGTGGAGGACATGCTCGTCCCGCAGGTGCGCCTGCACGTGGCGGTGCCCGCGGACGCGGACCCGGCGGACGCGACGCCCGCCGAGGCGACGCTGCCGGACCTGACGCCGGGCGCGCCGTCGCCGACACCGGCGACGCCCGCGGACTGACCGTCCGTGGCGGCGCTCGGGGCCCGGATCGCGACCCGGCCGGGCGTTCCCGGGCCCGGAGCGCACCGACACCGACCCGCGGTTCCCAACCCGCCGGTGCCGGCGTTCCGCCGGACACTGTCGGGGGCGTCGCCTACGGTGACCTCACGGTCGCGGTGGCGGCTTCCACGAGAGGGAGGCAACGGCATGTTCACGGACACGACGGCGTGGAGCAGTTTCTCGGTGGACGACCCCGGCCGGGCCGAGCGGTTCTACGCCGACACGCTCGGCCTGCGGGTGTCGCGGGACGACGCCATGGGCGGCCTGCTGACGCTGCACCTCGCCGGTGGCCGGGACGTGATGGTCTACCCGAAGGCGGACCACACCCCCGCGGCCTACACGGTGCTCAACTTCCCCGTCGACGACGTCGACCGGGCCGTCGACGAGCTGACCGCGCGCGGGGTGCAACTCGCGCGCTACCCCGGGATGCCCCAGGACGACAAGGGCGTCATGCGCGGCAACGGGCCGACCATCGCGTGGTTCACCGACCCGGCCGGCAACATCCTGTCGGTGATCGAGGAGGGCTGACCCCGTCAGGGCCGGGGCGGGGCCTGGGCGGGCGGAAGGAGTTCGACGACCAGTTCGTCGTCCTCCATCGCCCCGGTGTGCACGAAGCCGAGGCTCGTGTAGAGGCGGGCGGCCTGGACGTTGTCGGGGTGGTAGGAGAGCCGGACGGGGTGACTGCCGTCCTGGCCGCCCAGCCACGCGGCCAGGGTGCGCACGGCCGCCCGGCCGACGCCCCGGTCCTGTTCGGCCGCGTCGACCACCATGCCGCCGATCCAGCGGGACCCGTCGTCGTCGACGCCCCACATGACGTGCCCGGCGACGGTCTCGTCCGCGTACACCGCCAGTGAGGTCCACACGTCGGAGCGCATGGTCAGCAGCAGGTAGCGGGCGGCCAGCGCCGCCACCCACCCGCGCTGGTCGTCGCGCGGGGCGACGTCGGCCACCGCCCGCCAGTTGTCGTCGTCCACCGGGCGCAGGGTCACCCGGCGCCCGGCCCGGTCGGAGAGTCCAGAATCGATCACCCGGGCAGCCTAGGGGCCGCCCGGGTGCCGCCGCGACGGGTTTGCCCGTCAGTCCAGCAGGGCGTCCAGGCCGACGGTCAGCCCGGGCCGGGTGCGGACCGCGCGGACGGCCAGCAGCACGCCGGGCATGAACGAGACGCGGTCGTACGAGTCGTGCCGGATGGTCAACGTCTCCCCCACGGTGCCGAAGAGCACCTCCTGGTGGGCGACGAGGCCGGTGGCGCGCACGGCGTGCACGCGTACCCCGTCGATGTCGGCGCCCCGGGCGCCCGCGACCTCGTCGGAGGTGGCGTCCGGGGCCGGGCCGAGCCCGGCCTCGGCGCGGGCGGCCGCGACCAGCCGCGCGGTGTGCGTGGCGGTGCCGCTGGGGGCGTCCAGCTTGCGGGGATGGTGCTGCTCGACGATCTCGACCGACTCGAAGTGCCGGGCGGCGCGGGCGGCGAACTGCATCATCAGGACCGCGCCGATGCCGAAGTTGGGGGCGATCACCACGCCCACCCCGGGCTTGTGGGCCAGCCAGCCGCGCACCCGCTCCAGCCGCTGCTCGGTGAAGCCGGTGGTGCCGACGACCGCGTTGATGCCCTGGTCGATGCACCAGTGCAGATGGTCCATGACGACGTCCGGGGTGGTGAAGTCGACGACCACCTCGGCCCCGGCGTCGGACGCGGCGAACAGGCCGTCGCCCTGGTCGACCATGGCCACCAGCTCCATGTCGGCGGCGGCGTCCACGGCCCGGCACACCTCGATGCCCATGCGTCCCCGGGCGCCCAGCACGCCGACCCGGATCAGCTCGTCCGGGCTCTTCTCCTGCTCGTCAGTCACGGGGCACAACCTATCCCAATCGGGACGCGCGCATCCGGGCGGACCGGGACCGGCGGGGAGGTGCGGGACAGTCCGCAGCGCCGGCGGCGACGACGCGCCGGGCCGGCGTCGGGCGACCGGGACGGGTCAGCGGGTGGAGAAGTCGCCGGTGCCGAACGGGCCGACCACGGCCAGCGACATCGGCCGGCTCAGCAGCTCGGCGGCCAGGGTGTTGACGTCGGCCACCGTGACCGCGTCGACCCGGCCCAGCAGCTCGTCGACCGGCATCAGGTGGCCGTAGAGCAGCTCCCCCTTGGCCAGCCGGCTCATCCGCGAGCCGGTGTCCTCCAGCCCCAGCACGAACGAGCCCTTGCTCATCCCCTTCCCGCGGGCCACCTCGGCCTCGGTCAGGCCGTCGGCGGCCACCCGGGCGAGTTCGGCCCGGGTCAGCTCCAGCACCTCGTCGACCTTGCCCGGGGCGCAGCCGGCGTAGACGGCGAAGAGGCCGCTGTCGGCGTACTGGCTGGCGTAGGAGTAGACCGAGTAGGCGAGGCCGCGCCGCTCGCGGATCTCCTGGAACAGCCGGCTCGACATGCCGCCGCCGAGGATGTTGTTGAGCACGCCGAGGGCGAAGCGCCGCTCGTCGAGCCGGTCGATGCCGGGGCAGCCGAGGATGACGTGCGCCTGCTCGGTCTCCTTCGGCTCCACCAGGGTGGTGGCGGGCTTCGTACGTACGGCCGGGGTGGCCGACCGGTGCGACGCGGGCGTCGCCGGGTCGGTGTCCAGGGGGGTGCCGCGCAGCGCCTGACGGACCAGCCTGACCACCGTGGCGTGGTCCAGGTTGCCGGCGGCGGCGACGACGATCTGCGGCGCGGTGTAGCGGCGGCGGTAGAAGCCCTGGATCTGCCGCCGGGTCATCGGGGTGACGGTCTCCTCGGTGCCGGAGATCAGCCGGCCCAGCGGGTGGTCGCCGTAGACGGCCCGGGCGAAGAGGTCGTGCACCTCGTCGCCGGGCTCGTCGTCGTGCATGGCGATCTCCTCGAGGATCACGCCCCGCTCGGTCTCCACGTCGGCCGGTTCGAGCACCGAGTCGGCGACCAGGTCGCACATCACGTCGATGGCCAGCGGCAGGTCCTCGTCCAGCACACGGGCGTAGTAGCAGGTGTATTCCTTGGTGGTGAAGGCGTTGGTCTCGCCGCCCACCGCCTCGATCTCCGAGGAGATGTCCAGCGCGCTGCGCTTGTTGGTGCCCTTGAAGAGCAGGTGCTCCAGGAAGTGCGCCGCGCCGGCCTGCGGGCCGGTCTCGTCCCGCGAGCCGACCGCGACCCAGACGCCGAACGAGACGCTGCGCATCGCCGGGATCGCCTCGGTGAGCACGCGCAGCCCGCTGGGCAGCACGGTACGGCGTACCGTGCCGCCCAGCGGGTCGTCGCTGATCGTGCGGGTCACCGCCCGGGCGGCGCCGCCGGAGCGGGCCGCCGCGGTGCTCCGGCGGGAGGCCCCTGCGGGGCCCGGAACGGACGCCACCCCCCGTCGATCCGGCGGAAACGGCGCGCTGACGGCCCGACTCACGTGTTGCTCCAGATCGACGAGGGGTGGGTGATGCGATGGTGCGGTGCGTCAGCTGCGCCGGGTGCGGCGGCGCGGACGCTCGCCGCCCTCGCCACCCTCGCCGCCGCCCTCGCCGCGCTCGCCGCCGCCCGGGCCACGACCGCCCCGGTCGCCGCCGCGCTCACGGTCGCCCCGGTCGCGCGGAGCCCGGTCGTCCCGGTCCCGGCCGGCCGGACGCTCGCCACCGGCGGCCTCGCCGGCGGCCGGCGCCTCGGCGCCCTCCGGGCGGACCTTGTCCAGGTAGATCTTGCCGCGGGCGTCGATGTCCGCGATCTCGACCTCGACCCGGTCGCCGACGTTGAGGAAGTCCTCGACCCGCTCGACCCGCTTGCCGTCGCCCACCTTGGAGATGTGCAGCAGGCCGTCCCGGCCCGGCAGCAGCGAGATGAACGCGCCGAACGCGGCGGTCTTGACCACCGTGCCGAGGAACCGCTCCCCGGCCTTCGGCAGCGTCGGGTTGGCGATCCCGTTGATCCGGTCCACCGCCGCCTGGGCCGACGGGCCGTTGGTGGCGCCGACGTAGATCGTGCCGTCGTCCTCGATGGAGATCTCGGCGCCGGTCTCGTCCTGGATCGCGTTGATGGTCTGCCCCTTCGGGCCGATCACCATGCCGATCTTGTCGACCGGGATCTTGACGGTGGTGACGCGCGGGGCGTACTCCGACATCTCGGCCGGGCCCTCGATCGCCGCCTGCATCACGCCGAGGATGGTCTGCCGGGCCTCGTACGCCTGCTGCAGCGCGGCGGCCAGCACGTCCGACGGGATGCCGTTGAGCTTGGTGTCGAGCTGGAGCGCGGTCACGAACTCCGGCGTGCCGGCGACCTTGAAGTCCATGTCACCGAACGCGTCCTCGGCACCGAGGATGTCGGTCAGCGTCACGTACTGGGTCTTGCCGTCCACCTCGTCCGAGATGAGCCCCATGGCGATGCCGGCCACCGGCGCCTTCAGCGGCACACCGGCGGAGAGCAGGCCCAGCGTCGAGGCGCAGACCGAGCCCATCGAGGTGGAGCCGTTGGAGCCGAGCGCCTCGGAGACCTGCCGGATGGCGTACGGGAACTCCTCGCGCGACGGCAGCACCGGGATCAGCGCCCGCTCGGCGAGCGCGCCGTGGCCGATCTCGCGCCGCTTCGGCGAGCCGACCCGGCCGGTCTCACCGGTCGAGTACGGCGGGAAGTTGTAGTTGTGCATGTAGCGCTTGCGGTTCTCCGGGGACAGCGTGTCCACCATCTGCTCCATGCGCAGCATGTTCAGCGTGGTGACGCCCAGGATCTGGGTCTCGCCACGCTCGAACAGCGCCGAGCCGTGCACCCGGGGCAGCACGCCGACCTCGGCGGTCAGCGGGCGGATGTCGCGCGGGCCGCGCCCGTCGATGCGGACCTGCTCGCGCAGCACCCGGTTGCGCACCTCGGACTTGGTGAGCGACCGGAAGGCGGCGCTGAGCTCCTTCTCCCGGCCCTCGAAGCGACCGCCGAGCTCCTCGGCGACCTTGGCCTTGATCCGGTCGAGGGCCTCCTCGCGGTCGGCCTTGCCGGCGATCTGGAGGGCCTCGGCGACCTCGGCGCGGGCCACGCCGGCCACCGCCTCGTAGACGTCGTCCTGGTAGTCCAGGAACACCGGGAACTCGGCGACGGGCTTGGCGGCCACCTCGGCCAGCTCGGCCTGCGCGCGGCACAGCTCACGGATCGCCGGCTTCGCGGCCTCCAGGCCGCTGGCCACGATCTCCTCGGTCGGGGCGGTCGCGCCGCCCGCGATCAGGGTCACGGCGTTCGGCGTCGCCTCGGCCTCGACCATCATGATCGCGACGTCGCCGTCCGGCAGCGAGCGGCCGGCCACGACCATGTCGAAGGTGGCCCGGGCCAGCTCCTCCAGGGTCGGGAAGGCGACCCACTGGCCGTCGATGTGCGCGACCCGGGTCGCCCCGATCGGGCCGGAGAACGGCAGGCCGGAGAGCTTGGTCGACATCGAGGCGGCGTTGATCGCCACGACGTCGTAGGGGTGCTGCGGGTCGAGCGCCAGGATGGTCTCGACGACCTGGACCTCGTTGCGCAGGCCCTTGACGAACGACGGGCGCAGCGGCCGGTCGATCAGCCGGCAGGTGAGGATCGCGTCCTCGCTGGGGCGGCCCTCGCGGCGGAAGAACGAGCCGGGGATGCGGCCCGCGGCGTACATCCGCTCCTCGACGTCGACGGTCAGCGGGAAGAAGTCGAACTGCTCCTTCGGCTGCTTGCCGGCGGTGGTGGCGGAGAGGACGACCGTCTCGCCGAGCTGGGCGACGACGGAGCCGGCGGCCTGACGGGCCAGCCGGCCGGTGGAGAAGGTGATCTCACGGGTGCCGAAGGACCCGTTGTCGATCACGGCGGTGCGGGATTCGGTGCCGAGGTTGGTCTCGGTCATGGTGCTGTCGTGCTCCTTCGCATCGGGGGCCCACGACGCGGGGAGCTGCTCAGACGGCCGGTCTTCGATCGAAGCGCCCGGGTGGCCGGCGCAATGCCGGGGTGCCCGGGGGCCACTACCGGAGACCGGTACGCTGACCGGCTCCCGTTCTCGGGTGGTCGCGCGGCCCGGTTTTCGTGTGGTGGCGGAGCGGGGGAGCGGCCCGGTCGGGCCACTCCCCCGTCACGTCACCGGCGCAGACCGAGCCGCTCGATGAGCGACCGGTAGCGGTTGATGTCCTTCTTCTGGACGTAGTTGAGCAGCCGACGGCGGCGGCCGACCAGCAGCAGCAGCCCACGGCGGCTGTGGTGGTCGTGCTTGTGCACCTTCAGGTGCTCCGTCAGCTCGGCGATCCGCTTGGTGAGGACCGCGACCTGGACCTCCGGCGAACCGGTGTCGCCGTCGGCGGTCGCGTACTCCGCGCGGATCTTGGCCTTGGCTTCCTGGTCGAGCGCCATGTTCTCCCTGTTTCGTGGGTTGTTCGATGATGTCCGTCGGATCGGTCAGTGGACCGGAAACGGACCGGTACCTCGCACCCGCGGCGTCGTGCAGGCACGCGAGGCCCCACGTCGGTCAGCCGACGTCCCCGCCAGACTACCAGCCCTGCCGGGCGGCGGCCTGTCAAGGGCCGCGACGCGGTCAGCCGAGCACGCGCCGGGTCCGCTCGACGTCCTGGTTCATCTGGGCGATCAACGGCTCGATCGCGTCGTAGCGGATCTGCCCGCGCAGGTGCGCCACGAAGTCCAGCGCCAGCCGCTCGCCGTAGAGGTCGCCGGTGAAGTCGAGCACGTACGCCTCCACCCGCCGCTCCCGGCCGGAGAAGGTCGGGTTGGTGCCGACCGACACCGCCGCCGCCAGGGGCTCGGCGTGGCCCCGGCGCACCAGCCGGGCGGCGTAGACGCCGTCGGCGGGCACCGCCGCGTACCGGTGGCAGAGCAGGTTCGCGGTGGGGAAGCCCAGCTCGCGGCCGCGCTGGTCGCCGCGGACCACCACGCCCTCCACGCGGTGCGGGCGGCCGAGCGCGGCGGCAGCCGCCGTCACGTCCCCCGCGTCGACGCAGGAGCGGATGTACGTGGAGGAGTAGACCGTGCCCGCCTCCGCGACCAGCGGGGCACCCTCGACGGCGAAGCCGAAGGTGCGGCCGAGCCGCTCCAGCAGCGCCACGTCACCGGCGGCTTTGTGCCCGAAGCGGAAGTTGTCCCCCACCACGACCAGCGCGGCGTGCAGGTGCTCGACCAGGATGTCGTGCACGAACGCCTCGGCGGGCAGCCGGGAGAACTCCGGGGTGAACGGCACCACGCAGAGCACGTCCACGCCGAGCGCCTCGATCAGCTCGGCCTTGCGGGCGGTCTCCGTGAGCACCGCCGGGTGCGAGCCGGGGCGCACCACCTCGGCCGGGTGCGGGTCGAAGGTCACCACCACCGACTGCACGCCCAGCTCGCGAGCCCGGGACACGGCGTGCCCGATGGTCGCCTGGTGTCCCTTGTGCACGCCGTCGAAGACGCCGATGGTGACGACCGACCGCCCCCAGCCACCGGGCGCCGCGTCGTACCCCCGCCACCGCTGCATGCCGCTCCTCCCCTGCCTCTCCGGCGGCCCGCACCGGCCGCCGTCCTTCGCCCCCCGTCAGGCGGGGGCGAGCACGATCTCCGCGCGGGCCCGGCCGTCCCGCTCGCTGACGATAGCGATCAGGCCGCCGTCCGGGCCGAAGACCGCGTAGGGGCCGGCGATTCCCACCGGGTCGAGCGGCCCGCCGTGGGAGAGCAGCTTGGCCTCGTCGGCCCCGGCGTCGCGGCGCGGGAAGAACCGCTCGGCCGCCGCCGCCAGCGGCAGGTTCACCACCTCGGGGGCGCGCTCCTCCAGCTGGTCGAGGGTGGCGGCCTCCGCGAGGGGGAAGGTCCCGACGGCGGTACGGCGCAGCGCGGTCAGGTGCCCGCCCACCCCGAGCGCCAGGCCCGCGTCCCGGGCGATGGCCCGGATGTACGTCCCCGAGGAGCAGGTCACGTCGATGTCCACGTCGACGACGTCGGGCGCGTCGCGGCGCACCGCCAGCAGCTCCAGCCGGGACACGGTGACCCGACGGGCGGGCAGCTCGACGCTCTCCCCCTCACGCACCCGCTTGTACGCCCGCTGCCCGTCGACCTTGATGGCGCTGACCGCGCTCGGCACCTGGTCGATCTCGCCGGTGAGCGCGGCCAGGGCCGCCCGGATCGCCTCGTCGGTGACCTGGCCGGCCGGGGTGGTGGCGATCACGTCGCCCTCGGCGTCGTCGGTGACGGTGGCCTGGCCGAGCCGGACGGTGGCCGCGTAGCTCTTGTGCGCGCCGATCACGTAGGTGAGCAGGCGGGTGGCCTTCCCGACCCCGATCACCAGGACGCCGGTGGCCATCGGGTCGAGGGTGCCGCCGTGCCCCACCCGACGGGTCCGCGCCAACCGGCGGATCCGCGCCACCACGTCGTGCGACGTCATGCCGCCGGGCTTGTCGACCACGATCAGACCGTCTGTGCTCACGACACTCAAGCCTGCCAGACCGGGTCGGACGCCCCGCCGCCGCCGTACGTCCGTGGCTGCGCCGGAGTTGCTCCCCACCCGCGCGGCGGTGGAAGGCCACCTCCGACGGTCGGCCGATGTGCCGTCAGCCACTCGGGCGGGGTTACGGCGGGAGTGGCGTGCGGGACCACGTTCCGGGCGATCGGGTGCGAAGATCATGCGCCCTCGACGTGCCACTCACCAAGGACAGACCGATGACCAGTCAGCAACCGGCGGACGAGCCGTCCCCGCCGGGTCGGCCGGCGCCCCTGGCGTGCGACGACGAGCCGGGGCGGGTCCCGGAGTGGCTGCGCCAGCCCGACGAGGAGCATCCGGTCGGCACGCGGGAACGGCTCCGCCTGTTCTGGGAGGAGCACACCCGGGCCGTCATCGCCGTGGTCGGGGGCGCGCTGGTCCTCGTCCTCCTGCTCGGCGTGGGGTGGTTCGACCTGTGGCGACGGGCCGGGGAGACGCCCCGCAGCTACCCGACGACCAGCCCGCCGCCGGGCGTCTCCGCCACGAGCGACGCGACGCCGGCACCGCCTGCCGACAACTTCGCGGGTACCCCGGCGGCGGCCTTCGCCGAGGGGGCGGCCGGGATCACGCTGCCGCCCGCCCGGCGGACGGGTGTGTTCAGCGCCAGCGAGGTGGCGGCGGCGCTGGCGGACGTCCGCGCGGCGATGCTGCTCGCCCGGCTGGACCGGAAGTTCCTGGCCGGTGGCGAGCTGGACCGGTTCGTGCGGATGTTCGCCCCGGAGTCCCGGTCGAGCATGCGAGCCGACTTCCGCGACAGCTCCTTCGCCTCGTACGCGACCCGGCTGGCCCCGGGTGCCCGGCTGACCGCCGACCAGCCCCGGGTCAAGGGGCGGGTCACCTACCGGGCGACCCGGGACAGCGACGGCATCCGGGTGCTGGAGATCACCACCAACTTCGTCTGGGCGTACGCGTTCCGCACCCTCGACCCCACTCCGGGCGCCGGTGTGGTGGTCGTCCACGACACCGTCGTCTGGCATGTGCCGCATCCCGACGACGTCACGAAGGCCGGCGTCGGGCTCTGGCTGGTGGAGGCGGACTCGTACGCCTCCAACATGGACTGTGTGTCGATCGACAAGGGTCTGCTGGCTCTCGGCGCCTCGAGCTACGGTCTTCCGCTCGACACGGAGGACCCCGACGCGGTGTTCGACCCCGATCGTTCGCTGGACATCGCAGACACCTGCTGAGCCGAACCGGAGCACTCATGACACCCGACGGACGACGCGCGCACGATCACCGCGCCCGGGTGGACCTCCCGGACTGGATGCGCAACCCGACACCGCCGCGACGGACCCTCGGCCGTCGCGTCACCGACCTGGTCGAGCGGCTGCCCGGGCTGCGTGCGGCCCGGCAGTCGCTGTGGCGGTGGCGGGACCGCACCGGGCTGATGGAGTCCCACCCGGTGATCACGACCATCCTGTCGGTCCTCGTCGCCCTGACGGGGACGACCGCCCTGGTCGCCGGGCTCTTCTACTGGCTCCACCTGACGCTGCGCGACGTGGCCTGACCGGAGGACAGGATGCCCGCCGACACCCCCCGCCCCGCGGAACCGGCCCCGCCGGCCGATCTGCCGCCCCCCGCCGGGCAGGTGCCGCCCGCCCACGCGACGCCGGGGGCCGTGGGAGCCACGGGCCGACGGGAGATCGCGTTCGCCGAGGCGGAGCAGGTCAGCCTGCCCGACTGGATGCGGTCGACGGGGGCCGAGCACCAGCCGACCGGGCTGGACAGGGTGCGCTTCTTCTGGGCCAGGCACAACGGCCCGCTCGCGGTCGGTGTCGCGCTCGCGCTCGCGCTGCTCATGCTCGTCGTGGGCGGATGGATGGTCGTCCGGGTGGGCGACGAGCTACGGACCGCGACCGCCGCGCCGACGACGAGCGCGACGCCCGAGCCGACCAGCGCCGTCGGCACCCCACGCGATCTCTTCGCCGGCACCCCGGCGGCGTCCTTCGCCCGCCGGGAGGAGGCGATCGTCCTGCCGACGGCCACCGCCGAGGGCCCGTTCGACAAGGTCCAGGTGCGCGCCGCGCTCGACTCGGTACGGAAGGCGCTCATCGAGAGCCGGCTGGAGACCGCGATGCTGGTCGGCGACATCGAACCCTTCCTCGGCCTGCTGGCGCCGGACTCCCGCGCGGAGATGCGGCCGCACTTCGACAACGCCCGTTTCCTGCACGTCGCCACGAGGATGGAATCCCGCGCGGACTGGGAGTACGACATCCGCGCGCAGGGACGGATCAGCTACCGCGCCAGGACGGTGGCCGGGATCCGCCTACTGGAGGTGACCACCGAGTTCGTCTGGGCGTACCCGTTCGACGTGATGCGCCGGGCACCGGCCGGCGCCGGCCTGGTGGCGGTCCGCGACCGGGTGGTCTGGCAGGTGCCTCACCCGAAGGACGTTCCGGCGTCGTCCCGAGGGCTCAGGCTGGCCTCCGCGAAGGCCGTCACCTGGAACGCCGACTGCGCCTGGCTGCGCGACGGCTGGCTGAACGTGATGCAGTGGCTGCCGGACCTGCACGGCCCTCGCGTGCCGGGCGGTGATCCGGGCGACTTCTTCGACCTGGCCGCCCCGATGACGACCACCTCGAGGTGCTGAGGCTCAGCGGACCGCGCCGGTCACGGCCCAGCCGCCGGAGCGCAGCCGCAGCAGCAGGGCGACCAGCCGGAGCACCACGAAGAGCGTGAGCCCCGCCCAGATGCCGCCGAGGCCGAGGTCGAGCCCGTGGGTCAGCCAGATCGCGGGCAGGAAGCCGCCGAGCGCGGCCACGATGGTGAGGTTGCGCAGGTAGCGGACGTCGCCCGCGCCGATCAGCACGCCGTCGAGGGCGAAGACCACACCGGCCAGCGGCAGCATCGCCACGAACCACGGCCAGGCGAGCATGGCCTGCTCGCGTACCTGCGGATCGGAGCTGAACCACCCGGGGACCACGCCGGCGCCGGCGGCGACGAGCACGGCGAACGCCACGCCACAGACGCCGCCGAGCAGCGCGATCCGGCGGGCCAGGTCCCGGGCGGCGGCGTCCTCGCCGGCCCCGAGCGCGGCGCCGATCAGGGACTGGGCGGCGATGGCGAGCGCGTCGAGCACCAGGGCGGTGAAGAACCACAGTTGCAGGGCGATCTGGTGCGCGCCCACGGCGGCGGCCCCGAAGCGGGCGGCGACGGCGGTGGCGGAGAGGAAGCTGGCCTGGAACGCGACACCCCGGATCAGCAGGTCCCGGCTGAGCGCCAACTGCTGCCCGATCAGCCGGGGCCGGGGCCGCAGCGGGACCCGTTCGGCGATCAGCGCCCCGGCGAAGAGCGCCCCGCAGATGGTCTGGGCGATCACGTTGGCCACGGCGGAGCCGACCAGGCCCAGCCCGACCGGATAGACCAGCAGCGGGCAGAGCACGGCGGAGAGCACGTTCGGGCCGAGCACGAACACCAGCGGACGGCGCATGTCCTGCACGCCGCGCAGCCAGCCGTTGCCGGCGGCGGCGAGCAGCAGGCCGGGCGCGCCGAGCGCCGCGACCCGCAGCCACTGCGCGGCGGCGTCGGTCACCTCGCCGGGGCCTCCGACGAGGGTACGCGCCAACGCCCCGCCGCCGACCTGCATGCCGAGCGCGACCAGCACCCCCACCCCGAGGGCCAGCCAGGACGCCTGGACGCCCTCGGCGACGGCGGACGCCCGGTCGCCCGCCCCGAAGCGTCGGGCCGACCGCCCCGTGGTGCCGTACGCGACGACGGTGCCGAGCCAGGCGATGAGCGTCAGCACCGTGCCGCCGACGGCCAGGGCGGCCAGCGGCACCCGGCCGAGGTGCCCGACCACCGCCGTGTCCACGAGCACGTAGATCGGTTCGGCGGCCAGCACCACCAGCGCCGGCAGGGCCAGCGCGGCGATCCGGCGGGGCGTGACCGCGCGGGGCCCGAGGGCGACGGATTGGCTCATCGCCGCCGATCCTGGCACGGGCGAGTAAGGATCGCAAGCTACCCGATCACTTACCGGGAGCCAGCTGGACGACGCTCACGGCACCGAGCAGGAGCACTCCCCCGACGGCCACCGGCACGGACAGCGACTCGCCGACGAGCCAGCCCGCGAGCAGCACGGCGGTGAGCGGCTCCGCCAGGGTGGCCAGCGCGGCGGCGCTGCCGGTGACGGCGCGCAGGCCGGCATAGAACAGGGCGTACGCCACCGCCGTGGTGACCACCCCGAGGTGGACGAGCAGGCCGATCGGCGCGAGCCGGGCCGGGACGCCGATCCCCTCGGCCAGCGCGACCGGGGCCAACGCCAACGCGCCGACCACCGCGGACACGGTGGTGAGCGTCATCGTCGCGACGCGTCGCGCGGCGTGCCGGCTCAGCACGGTGCTGGCGGCGTAGCCCACCCCCGAGCCGACCGCCGCGAGCAGACCGAGCAGCGGACGCGGCGCGGTCGCGCCCGGCTCCCCGACCGACACCGTGATCAGCACGAGGCCGGCGACGCCGGTCACCAGGGCGCCCAGCATGGTCCGCCCGGGCAGCCGCCGCGCGCGCAGCGACTCCCACCCGAAGATGAGGACGGGGGCGAGCCCCAGGCTGACCACGGTGGCCACCCCGACACCGCCCGCCGCGACCGCGAGGAAGTAGAGCGCCTGGTAGCCCCCGAGCCCGACCCCGACCCCGACGAGGGCCACCGGTTGCGACCGCAGCGCCGCGAGCACCGGGCCCAGCCGGTGCGCCACCAGGGCGACCAGCACCAGCGCGCCGATGGCGAGGCGGTAGAAGCCGATGCCCGTCGGGGTGAGCGTGGTGGACTCGCGGACGAGTTGCACCGCGACACCGGTGGTGCCCCAGAGCACGGCGGCGCCGGTGACGTAGAGCAGCCCCCGGCGGGCGCCGACGCTCGGCGCGGGACGGTGGCGGCGTGGGGTGGACGTGGACGTGGACGACGGCAGAGAAGACGATCGGGTCACGGGTGCGCTCCAGGCAGGATCGGGCCGCTGACAGGGTCGACGTCAGTCGGAGCGCACACACGACGGACAGGCGGCGGGCGATTCCACCCGGGCCCTGCGGGGGGCGCCGTTCAGGCGGGCCGCCCGGCGAGTGGACCGGCGGCCATCCCGCAGGGGGAGGCGGGCCGGTGGCGTGGCGCTCCGGTCAGGAGCGCGGCGGGGGCAGAACGCCCTGGAAAGGCCTCATGCCCGCACCCTAGCGGAGAGCCGCCCCGGCGTGCCTCGACATTTGCGGGTGGCGTGGCCGGGGGCACGGCCCGGACGTCTCGTCGAGCAGGTCGCCCCGCTCGACGGTGACGTCGCGGGCGACGGGCGGAAGCGTGGAGACGCGGACGCTCAGGCCGGGGGCAGGGAGTCGAGCCAGCGGCGTACCTCGGCGCGGTTGCGGAGCCGGACCACCGGGAGCGCCGGTGAGTGCGTGGCGACCGCGGTGAGCAGCCGGGGACGGGACCGGCGGGGATAGCGCGACCGTGGCCCGCCAGCGGGCGTCGCCCAGGGCCACCCAGCCGGGCTGCCAGTAGTGCCGGTCGAGGTGGATCAGCGGAAGGTCGAGCCGGCGGGCGACCTCGTGGGAGAGGGTGCTCTTACCGGCGCCCGCGCTGCCGACGACGAGGATCCGGCGCATGCGGGAACCGTAACGGTCCACCGGTCCGGACGATAAGTCGTTTTCCTGGCCGGGGGCGACGGACGCCCGCGACCGGAGCCGGGGCCGGGGTGGGCGGTGACGCTGTCGGCGCGGGACGCCGGCGGCGTCACCGCCGGTCGGCGTCGGTCACTGACGGGTGTCCATGGACGTCTGCAGCGCGCGGCGCATCTGCTCGCGGGCCTCGTCGGTGGTCTGCGGCTTGGGCTTGCTCGGCATGGTGGTCCCCTTCCAGGGCGTGGGCCGCCGGCGGACGGCAGCCCTCTCGGGCGGTCGTGCTGAGCGCCCGTCAGCGGCCCGGGGTCACCGGAGCGGCTGTGGGCAGCGGAAGCCCGGGTCGGTCCGACCCTGGAGGGAGGCGCCACCGGGTGTGGCGACACCGCCCACGGCCGGCGCCGCCACACGACGCCGGCCGATTCCCAAGCTATCGTTCAGGTCCACATACTGCCCATGGTTCCCGCGATCTGGACTCGTGTTCGCGGCCGGGGCCGCCGCGGCACGGGTCCCGGAGGATGCGGGGCACGCGGTCAGCGGGCCAGGAAGTGCCAGCCCAGCCACCACCAGAAGCCGAACAGGCCGATCCGGCCGACCGGCACCGGGCCCACCTCGTAGCGCATCACGTAGGCGCAGACCTCACCGAGCGTGGGGATCCGCGAACCCTCGCGGCGGGCCGCCCACTCGACGGCCGCGAAGAGCACCAGGGAGGCCAGGAAGCCCCCGATGGCCAGCATCCGCATCATCGCCGCACCAGCCCCCAGAACGCCGACAGCCAGCCCAGCCAGACCGCCGAGCGGACCAGCTGGTCCTCCAGCAGCGGATCGGCCAGCCGCGAGAAGGTGGGGAAGTCGTCCCCCGCCGCCAGCACGAACGTGGTCCCCTCGAAGACCCCGAAGACCACCACCGGCAGGGCCCACCAGGCCGCCGGGGCGCCCAGCCGCCGTGGCGCGGGCCGCCGGGGCACCCGGTTGCTCAGGCCCAACCAGATCAACACCCCGCCGGTGCCGAGGGTCCAGAGGTTGGCCTCGGTCGAGAAGGACGGGAACCGGCCGCCGACCAGCGAGAGGCAGACGAGCACCGGCACGGTGACGGCGGGACGGTCCCAGGCGCGGGGCGCCTCGACGGTGAGGTCGTGGGGCTGTTCCATCCCGCGATTCTCCCCGTACTCGCCGGAACCGGGAAGACGGACACTCCCCCGAGCTCACCCTGATCTTCCTGCGCCGGGCCCTTCCGGATCAGTGCCGGCCGGGGCCGGTCAGCGCGCCGTCGAGCTCCGCGCGGATGCGGTCGACGACCTCGTCCACCGTCCCCGAACCGGTGAAGCCGGCGGCGAAACGGTGCCCGCCGCCGCCCAGCGCGACCGCCACCCGGCTGACGTCGACCGCGCCCTTGCTGCGCATCGACACCGCCCAGTCGCCGGTCGGCGTCTGCTTGACCACGCAGCTCACGTCGGCCTCGGCGGTGCACCGGACCGAGTCGATCAGCGCCTCCAGCACGTACGGGCGCTGGTCGTGCCGGGCCAGGTCGTCCTGGGTCGCGTACGTCCACACCAGGCCGTGCCCGGCGGCCCGGGCGGGTTCCAGGCGGGCCCGGCCGAGTACCTCGCCGAAGAGGCGGACGGCGCCGAACGGCCGGGTGTCGAAGATCCGACGGGAGATGTCACCGGGTCGGATGCCGGTCGCCAGCAGGCGGGCCGCCAGCTGGTGCACCGCCGGGGTGGTCGCCTCGAACCGGAACGAGCCGGTGTCGGTGCTCAGGGCGACGTAGAGGCACTCCGCGATCCCGGCGTCCAGCCCGACGCCGAGCCGGGCGAGCAGCCCTTCGGCGACCACCGAGGTGGCCGCCGCGTGCGGGTCCACCAGGTTGATCCGGCCGAAGCGGGTGTTCGACGCGTGGTGGTCGAGCACCAGCGCCTCGCCGGCGGTCTCCAGCCGGTCGACCAGGTCGCCGAGGCGCGACTCGCTGGCCGCGTCGAAGCAGATCACCAGGTCCGGGTCCGGGTACGCCTCGGCCGCCGGCACCAGCAGGTCGAGCCCGGGCAGCCCACGGAACGGCTCCGGCACCTCCGGCGGGCCGGGGAAGGTCGCCTGCATCCGCCGCACGCCCAGCCGACGCAGCCCGAGCCCGAAGCCGAGCATGCTGCCCAGCGCGTCCCCGTCCGGGTTGACGTGGCAGATCAGCAGCACCCGCCCGTCCGGCGGCAGTTCCCGCACGGCCGCGACGCCGGCGGCCCACTCCGCCTCGGTCGGGCCGGAGTCGACCGGTGGCGGCGCCTCGGCGAGGGCCCCACCGGTCGTGCCGCCGGACGGCTCGGTCACCGCGGGTCCCCGCCCCGGGGCGGGGTCTCGTCGGCGTCCTCGTCGGCGTCGCGGGCCTCGTCGGCGTCCTCGTCGGCGTCCTCGTCCAGCCGGTACGGCTGGGGCTCGCCCGCGTACTCGGCCCGGGCGGCGATGCGCTGCACCTCGGCGTCGGCGTTGCGGGCCTGGGCGAGCAGGTCGTCGATGTGCTTGACCTGGTCCTGCACGTCGTCCAGGACGAAGGTCAGCGTCGGCGAGTGCCGCAGCCCGAGCGCCTTGCCGACGGTGCTGCGCAGCATGCCCTTGGCGCTCTCCAGCGCCGCCGCCGTGCCCGCCTGGGCCGCCGCGTCGCCGAGCACCGTGTAGAAGACGGTCGCGTCGCGCAGGTCGGCGGTGATCCGGGCGTCGGTGATGGTGATCATGCCGAGCCGGGGATCCTTGATCTGGCTACGCACCACCGACGCGACAAGTTCACGCACCCGCTCCGCGTGCCGGCGTACCTTGGCCGGATCCGACATCTTCGCCACCTCCACGGCGTCCCGCTCCCGGCCGTCGTCCGGCGACGCGGAGCGCCCCGGAGCCGACGGCCCAACAACCCGAACACTACCCGCGCGGCCACCCGCGCCGCGCGGCGCCGGCTCCGTCCCGGCTTCCGACGGACAGACGCCGCCGGGTCAGTCCTCTTCGCCGTACAGCCGCCGGCGCACCGAGAGCAACTCGGTCTCCGGCCGGCCGGCCACCAGGCGCTCGCAGGAGTCCAGCACCTCGCGGACGTGCGACGCCTCGGCGGCCACCACGGCCACGGCTATCTCGGCCCGACCGTGCAGGTCGAGCGCTCCCACTTCGGCGGCCGAGACCTCGAAGCGGCGCAGCGCCGCCACGATCGGCCGTACGTATGATCTCTTGGCCTTGAGCGACCGGGAGTCGCCCGGCAGCAGCAGGTCGAAGACCGCGGTTCCGGTGAACATCGCCCCGGACGATACCCGCAGGGCCCTCCACATGATCAAGGGGTTTACGCCTTTCGGCGCAAACCCCTTGATCAGTGGTTCACCGGATCAGGCGCGAACCTTCTCGCGCATCTCGAAGGTCTCGATGATGTCGCCGACCTGGACGTTGTTGTAACCACCCAGGGTCAGACCACACTCGAAGCCCTCGCGCACCTCCGTGGCGTCGTCCTTGAAGCGCTTGAGCGAGCTGACGGTGAGGTTGTCCGCCACCACCGACCCGTCCCGCAGCAGGCGCGCCTTGGCGTTGCGCCGGATGATGCCCGACCGGACGATGCAACCGGAGATGTTGCCGATCTTGGACGAGCGGAAGACGTCGCGGATCTCCGCGGTGCCCAGCTCGACCTCCTCGTACTCCGGCTTGAGCAGGCCCTTGAGCGCTGCCTCGATCTCCTCGATGGCCTGGTAGATCACGGTGTAGTACCGGATCTCCACAGCCTCGCGGTCGGCGATCTCGCGGACCTTGTTGGCGGCCCGCACGTTGAAGCCGATGATCGTGACCGGCTCGGACGACGCGCTCGCGAGCATGACGTCGCTCTCGGTGATCGCGCCCACGCCCCGGTGGATGATCCTGAGCTGGACCTCCTCCGGGATGTCGAGGTTGAACAGCGCGTCCTCGAGGGCCTCCACGGAACCGGAGACGTCGCCCTTGAGCACCAGGTTGAGCGAGGTCTTCTCGCCCTCCTTGAGCTGCTCCATGAGCGTCTCGAGGGTGGCCCGGCCGCGGGAGTTGGCGAACGACGCCGCCCGCCGCCGTGCCTGCCGCTGCTCGGCGATCTGGCGCACCGTGCGGTCGTCCTCGGCCGCCAGGAACGTGTCGCCGGCACCGGGCACCGCGGTCAGACCGAGCACCAGGACCGGACGGGCCGGACCGGCCTCGGCGACCTGGTTGCCGTTCTCGTCGAGCATCGCCCGGACCCGGCCGTGCGCCCCACCGGCGACGATGGAGTCGCCCGCCCGCAGGGTGCCCTTCTGCACCAGCACCGTCGCCACCGCACCGCGGCCCTTGTCCAGGTGCGCCTCGATGGCCACACCCTGCGCCGGCCCGTCGATCGGAGCGGTCAGCTCCAGCGACGCGTCGGCGGTCAGCAGGACCGCCTCGAGCAGCTCGTCGATGCCGATGCCCGGCTTCGCCGCCACGTTGACGAACATGGTGTCGCCGCCGTACTCCTCGGCGACCAGGCCGTACTCGGTCAGCTGCTGGCGGACCTTGTCCGGGTTCGCCTCCGGCTTGTCGACCTTGTTGACCGCCACCACGATCGGCACGTCGGCCGCCTTGGCGTGGTTCAACGCCTCGATCGTCTGCGGCATGACACCGTCGTCGGCCGCGACGACGAGCACCACGATGTCGGTGACCTGGGCACCACGGGCACGCATGGCGGTGAACGCCTCGTGACCCGGGGTGTCGATGAAGGTCACCGCGCGGTCCTCGCCCTCGTGCGGCACGTGGACCTGGTAGGCACCGATGTGCTGGGTGATGCCACCCGCCTCGCCGGCCACGACGTTCGCCTTGCGGATCGCGTCGAGCAGCTTGGTCTTACCGTGGTCGACGTGACCCATGACGGTCACGACCGGCGCACGGCTGACCAGGCGGTCCTCCGCGACCTCGGCGTCGAGGTCGATGTTGAACTGCGCGAGCAGCTCGCGGTCCTCGTCCTCCGGGCTGACGATCTGCACGTTGAAGCCGAGGTGCTCACCCAGCAGGAGCAGGGTGTCGTCGGAGCACGACTGGGTCGCCGTGACCATCTCGCCCAGGTTGAACATCTCCTGGACCAGCGAACCCGGGTTGGCGTTGATCTTGTCGGCGAAGTCCGACAGCGAGGCGCCACGGGAGAGCCGCACGACCTGACCCTGACCCCGGGGGGCACCCGAGCTCATGGTCGGAGCCGACAGGTTGTCGAACTCCTGTCTGCGCTGCTTCTTGGACTTGCGACCGCGCGTCGGCCGGCCACCCGGACGCCCGAAGGCACCCGCGGCACCGCCGCCACGGCCACGACCGCCACCACCCGGACGGCCACCGCCGCCGGCCGGAGCACCCGGACGGAAACCGCCGCCCGGCGCACCGCCGCCGCCACCACCGGGACCGCCACGGTAGCCACCGCCACCGCCGCCGCCACCGGGACCGCCGCGGAAGCCACCGCCACCGCCGCCGCCACCGGGACCGCCGCGGAAGCCACCGCCAGCGCCACCGCCACCGGGACGACCCGCGCCGCCACCGGGGCCGCGACCGGCGCCACCGGGGCCGGGGCGACCGGTAGCGGGACGCTGGCTCGGCATGGAGGCCGGGCTCGGACGGGGCGGCATGGAGGCCGGGCTGGGACGCGGAGGCATGCCGGCCGGGCTGGGCCGGGGACCACCCGCACCGGCGGCCGGGGGCCGCTGCTGCTGCTGGCTGCCCTGGATGCCGAACGGGTTGTTACCGGCGCCGCGCGCCGGCGGACGCCCGCCCGGACGACCACCCGGGCCCGGCGCCGGCGCGCCGGGACGACCGGCGGCCGGGGAACCCGGGCGGGGCGGCATGGCACCCGGACCCGGTCGGGGACCGGGACGGTTGCCACCGTCCGCCGGGGGCTCCCGGCGGACGTTCTCACGCTGCTGCTGCCGAGCGGCCTGGGCGGCCTTGACCGCCGCCTCCTGCTCGGCCTTCAGCGCGGCGGCACGCGCCTCGGCGGCCGCCACCTCGATGTCGTGGGCACTCGCCGGCTTGGCGACCGGCGCCGCGGGCTGCGGCGGACCGGGCACCGGGCCCTTGGGCTTGGGACCGGGCGTCGGCGCGGCCGGCCGCCGGGGCGGCATCGGCTTGGCCGAGACCCGGGGCCCACCGGGGGCCGGGGAGGGCGTCGGGGTCGGGGTCGGCGCCGGGGCGGCCGCCGGTGGGGCGGCCGGTGCCGGAGATCCGGCGGAGGCGACGAATGCGCTACGCAGCCGTCGGGCGACGGGCGCCTCGACGGTGCTGGACGCGGACTTCACGAACTCGCCCATCTCCTTGAGCTTGGCGAGAACGGTCTTGCTTTCGACCCCGAGCTCTTTTGCAAGCTCGTGTACGCGGGCCTTACCTGCCACTGCACTCCTCACTCCGAGGTCGTGCGGGCAGCACCCGCAGCGACCTCACTCGTGCACTTGAAGCCTGGTCATTTCAGGGACTTCATCGTGTGCTCATGTCGGTCGTCCTACCCTGCTAGCGACCCTCGCCCGGTCGGGCTGACCGGACGTAGTGGTTGGCGCATCGACGTGCTCCGCAAGCTCACCGTGGTCGGGGACCCCGGTGATGCGCAGCGCACGCCCGAAAGCGCGTCGCCGCACCGCTTGCGCGAAGCAGGCCGGATCCGGGTGCATGTTCGCTCCCCGACCCGGCAGCCTGCGGGCCGGATCGGGCCGAAGGCTGTGACCAGCCTCGTCGCCGACCGCGACGATCCGCAGCAATTCGCTGGCCGGCGCGCGTCGTCGGCAACCCACACAGGTGCGTTCCGGCAGCGCGCGTCGTACCACTGGAGAAAGTCTACCCCTAGGCGCCCGAGATCGCGCCGCCCGGCTCCGGGACGTGATCAGCTCCGCCCCGGCCGGTGGCACCGGACTGCTCGGCGTCGGACCGGATGTCGATCCGCCAACCGGTCAACCGGGCAGCAAGTCGGGCGTTCTGCCCCTCCCGGCCGATGGCGAGGGAGAGCTGGAAGTCCGGCACGGTCACCCGGGCGGTGCGGGTGGCCAGGTCGACCACCTCGACCCGCAGGGCCTTGGCCGGCGACAGGGCGTTGCCGACGAACGTCGCCGGGTCGTCCGACCAGTCGATGATGTCGATCTTCTCGCCGTGCAGCTCGCTCATCACGGCACGTACCCGCTGCCCCATCGGGCCGATGCAGGCGCCCTTGGCGTTGACCCCCTGGGTCGTGGAGCGGACCGCGATCTTCGTACGGTGACCCGCCTCACGTGCGATCGCGCCGATCTCGACCGTGCCGTCGGCGATCTCCGGCACCTCGAGCGCGAAGAGCTTCTTGACCAGCGCCGGGTGCGACCGGGAGAGGGTGATCTGCGGCCCGCGCATCCCCTTGGCCACGTGCACCACCACGCAGCGGATCCGCTCGCCGTGCGCGTAGCGCTCGCCGGGCACCTGCTCGGACTGGGGCAGGACGCCCTCCAGCTTGCCGAGGTCGACGCTGACGATGCCCTTCTCGCTGCGCGCCTCGTGCGCCTGCACCACGCCGGTGACCAGGTCACCGTCGCGGCCGACGTACTCGCCGAAGTGCACCTCGTCGGTGGCCTCCCGCAGCCGCTGGAGGATCACCTGCTTGGCGGTCATGGCGGCGATCCGGCCGAAGTCGTGCGGGGTGTCGTCCCACTCCCGCACGACGGTGCCGTCGTCGTCCAGCTCCTGCGCGTAGACCAGGGCCGCGCCGGACTTGCGGTCGATCTCCACCCGGGCGTGCGACTCCGCCCCCTCGGTGTGCCGGTAGGCGGTCAGCAGCGCGGTCTCGATCGCCGCGAGGATCGTGTCGAACGGGATCTCCCGCTCGCGCTCGAGTGCGCGCAGCGCCGCGAGGTCGATGTTCACCTCTCCTCGTCCTCCACATCATCTTCGTCGTCGAAGTCGTCGGTGTCGTCCATGTCGTCGGGTTCGTCCGTCTCCTCGATCTCGTCGAGGCGGTGGAACTCGACCTGCACCCGGCCGGGGCCGAGCTCTGCGTACGTCCATGCGGCGCGGCCGGCGTCGGTCTCCAGCACCACGCGCTCGTCGTCGGCCTCGACCACCCGGCCGGTGACCTGCCGGTCGCCGGCGGGCTGCTCGGCCTGCTGGCCGGGCGGGGCGCCCGCGCCGCGGGCGGTCACCTTCACCAGCCGGCCGACGTTGCGCCGCCAGTGCCGGGGCAGGGTGAGCGGCCGGTCCACGCCGGGGGAGCTGACCTCCAGCTGGTACTCCCCGGCGACGATGTCGCCCCCGGCCTCCTCGGCCGCGTCGAGGGCCGCGGAGACGGCCCGGGAGACCACGGCGACGGCATCCAGGTTGATCCCGCCGTCGGCGTCCACGATCACCCGCACCACGTGCCGGCGGCCGGCGCGGGACACGGAGAGGTCCTCCAGGTCGTAGCCGGCGCCGGCGACCACCGGCTCGATCACCTCACGCAGCCGGGCCCGCCGGGCGGCGAGGTCGCCGCGCGGGCCGCCGGCACGCTCCCCGCCCCGTGGGGCGTCGGCGCGTCGGGGTCTCCCCGCCGGACCCGTCGACCTCGTGGCACGGCCACGCTGCGTCATCTCCGCACCCTTCTGCTGATCGACGGCACCCGGTCGGCCGCCATGCCGGCACGCCACCGGAGCTGACGCGCCGGTGGCTGCGCAGAGCGTAACGCGCCTGCCGCGCGCCGGGCCGGGCGGCGCACCGACGCCGGTCGCCCACGTACGGCCGGTGATGGTGTTGACTTGTCCGGTGGCGACGGGCAGAACGACACGACGCGGCGAGACGACCGGGCATTCCCGGCGGAGGGTGCTGCGCGCCGGGGCCCTCCTGGCGCTCGGCGGGGCGGCGGCGCCGCTGACCGGCTGCGGCATCCTCGACCGCGACGACGAGCCCGCTCCGGGGCCCGATCCGCTCGCGCCGCTGCTCGACGAGTCGCTCCGGCTCGCCGCCGGGCACCGGGACGCCGCCGCCGCGCACCCCGCGCTCGCCGCCCTGCTCACGCCGATCGCCGAGGCGCACCGCGCGCACGCCGCCGAACTGGCCCGGGTCATCGGCGTACCGCTGCCCTCGGCGTCCGCCGCGGCCACGCCCGCCGCGCCGGGCGACCCGGCGGCGGCGCGGGCCGCGCTGCGCGAGGACGAACGCGCCGCCCGGGAGGCGGCGACCAGGGCCTGCGCGGCGGCGCCGGCCGAGCGGGCCGCGCTGCTCGCCTCGATCGCCGCCGCCCGGGCCACGCACGTGGAGGCGTTGCGGTGACCGCGCCGACACCGTCGGGGCCGGCCGGGGCGTTGGGCGCGGCGCTCTCCGCCGAGTACGCCGCGATCTGGGCGTACGGGCCCATCGGGGTACGCCTCACCGGCGCCGCCCGCAACGCCGCGAAGGAGGCGGAGGCCGCGCACCGGCGCCGCCGCGACGACCTGATCGTGCAGTTGAGCGCCGGTGGCGGCAACGTCCCGCCGGACCGGGCCGGCTACACGCTGCCGTTCCCGGTCACCGACCGGGCGAGCGCGCTGCGACTGGCCGTCGAGGTGGAGGAGCGCACGGCCGCGTTCTGGCGGGCGGCGGTGCCGGCCACCAGCGGCGCCGACCGGGACAGGGCCCTGGCCGCCCTGGTCGAGTACGCCCTGCGGGCCACCCGCTGGCGGCGGACGGCCGGGATCACCCCGTTGACGGTGCCGTTCCCGGGCCGCCCCGCCTGACCGGCCGGCCCCCTCGGCGCCCGCTCCGGTTGCGGGTCGCATACCAGGTATGCATACTCCGTTGCCATGTCCATCCGTCACGGGCTGCTCGCCCTGCTCGAACGCGGCCAGATGTACGGCTACCAGCTCCGTGCCGCGTTCGAGGAGTCGACCGGCTCGACCTGGCCGCTCAACATCGGGCAGGTCTACACCACCCTGTCCCGCCTCGAACGGGACGGGCTGGTCCGGTCGCTGCCCGAGAGCGAGACGGGACAGCGCCCGTACGAGATCACCGACGCCGGGCGCACGGACCTGGCCCTGTGGTTCGCCACCCCGATCAGCCGCACCGACCGGCCCCGCGACGAGCTGGCGATCAAGCTCGCCCTCGCGCTGACCACCCCCGGGGTGGACGTCCGGTCGGTGGTGCAGACCCAGCGCAGCGCGACCATGCGGACGTTGCAGGAGTTGACCCGGTTGAAGTACGCCAGCGACCGCCCCGAGGACCTGCCGTGGCGGCTGGTGCTGGACGCCATGGTCTTCCAGGCCGAGGCCGAGGTGCGCTGGCTGGACCACTGCGAGAGCAGCCTCGTGCGCTACCGTCCGGCGGAGCCCGGCCGCGTCCCGACGACGCCTGACGAGGCGGTGGACCGGGCGGACGAGGAGGCGCGACGGTGAGCACGGGGAACCGGCCGACGGACGGGCGCCCGGGCACGCCCGTGCTGGACGTGCGTGACGTGCACCGCACCCACGGCGCCGGCGCGGCGGCCGTGCACGCGCTGCGCGGGGTGAGCCTCGCCGTGCAGGCGGGGGAACTCGTCGCCGTGATGGGACCGTCCGGCTCGGGGAAGTCGACCCTGCTCGCCCTGGCCGGCGGGCTGGACGGCCCGACCGCGGGCGAGGTGTACGTGGAGGGCGAGCCGCTCGGCGCCCTGGACCGGCGGCGGCTGGCCCAGGTGCGGCGCCGCCGGATCGGCTACGTCTTCCAGGACCTCAACCTGCTCGGCAGCCTCAGCGCCGTGGAGAACGTCGCCCTCCCCCTCGAACTCGACGGCACGGGCGTGCGGCGGGCCCGCCGCCTGGCGCTGGACGCGCTGGCCGAGGTCGGCCTGACCGAGCTGGGCGACCGGTTCCCCGACCAGCTCTCCGGCGGGCAGCAGCAGCGGGTGGCCATCGCCCGCGCGCTCGTCGGGGAGCGCCGACTGGTGCTCGCCGACGAACCGACCGGCGCGCTGGACTCGCAGACCGGCGAGGCGGTGCTGCACCTGCTGCGCCGGCGGGTCGACGCCGGGGCCGCCGCCGTGCTGGTCACCCACGAGGCGCGGCACGCCGCCTGGGCCGACCGGGTGGTCTTCCTCCGCGACGGGGTGCTGGTCGACACGACGGCCCCGCTGGGCAGCGTGGAGCAGCTGCTGAGCGGCAGCGGTCGGTGAACCGGGGCCGGGGCGGCCGACTCGCCCGGGCGGCCGGCTCCTGGTGGGCGGCGCTGCGCATCGCCCGGCGGGAGGCCCGGCGGGCCCGGGGGCGTACGGCGCTGGTGCTGGCGATGATCACGCTTCCGGTGCTGGTGCTGACCTTCACCGCGGTGAGCTGGCGGATGTCCGAGCTGACTCCCGCCGAGCGGACCGACCGCCAGCTCGGCGCGGCCGACGCGGAGCTGGGCTGGATGGTGCGGCAGCCGATCGTGCAGAGCGCCTGGGGCGACGCCTGGCAGGCCGACCGGGAGGACGCGCCCCCGGCCGGGGTCGTCACCGCCGAGCAGGTCACCGCCCTGCTGCCGGCCGGGAGCCGGGTGGTCCCGCTGCGCCGCTGGGTGTCGTTCGACGCCCGGGTCGGCGAGCGGATCGACGACACGGTCGTGGGACGCGCCGTGGACCTCACCGATCCGCTCGGGCGGGGGCTGGTCCGGTTCCACTCCGGGCGGGCGCCGGCCGGAGTGGACGAGATCGTGGTCAGCCCGGCGGCGCTGCGCCGCCTCGACGCCCACCTCGGCGGCACCGTCACCTCCGGCGACGGTGCCCGCTCCTGGCGGGTGGTCGGGGTGGCCGAGTACCCCGACGACCTGGGCGCGGTGGTGACGCTGCACCCGTCGGAAGGGCGGATGGAGACCGAGCCGGACACGAGCTGGCTGGTCGACCTGCCCGGGCCCCCCGACGAGGGACTGTTCCGCCGGCTCAACGGGCACGGCATCCTGGTCCACGCCCGCACCCCCGCCCCCGCGTCGGACATCGTCGCGTTCGGACCGGACGCCCGCCTTCCGATGGACGTGGAGGGGATGAGCGTCTCGGTGCTCGTCGGCGGGCTGGGGCTGTTGGAGGTGGTGCTGCTCGTCGGGCCGGCGTTCGCGGTCGGCGTACGGCGGCGACGCCGGGACCTCGCGCTGGTGGCGGTGGCCGGCGGGGACGACGCCCACCTGCGCCGGATCGTGCTGGCCGACGGCGTGGTGCTGGGCGCCCTCGGCGCCGCCGTCGGGGTCGCGCTGGGCGTCGCCGCCGCGTTCGCCGGGCGCCCGCTGGTGGAGCAGCACCTCTACGGTGCGCGCTTCGGCGCGTACCGCTGCTGGCCGGAGGCCCTCGCGGCGATCGCGGCCGTCGCGGTGCTGGCCGGGGTGCTGGCCGCGCTGGCCCCGGCCTGGACGGCCGCCCGGCAGGACGTGGTGGCGGGGCTCGCCGGCCGGCGCACCCCGCCCGCCCACGGCCGACGCTGGCTCAGCGTCGGGGTGGCCCTGGCCGTCGGCGGGGCCGCGGTGGCCGCGTTCGGGGCGGCCCGGACCGCGCCGGCGGTGATCCTCGCCGGCCTGGTCCTCGGCGAACTGGGGCTGGTCTTCGCCACCCCGACCCTGGTCGGGCTGCTCGCCCGCCTCGGGCGGTCGCTGCCGCTGGCGCCCCGGATCGCGCTGCGCGACGCCAGCCGCAACCGGTCGTCCACCGCCCCGGCGATCTCCGCCGTGATGGCGGCCGTCGCCGGGAGCGTCGCCATCGGCGTGTACCTGGCCAGCGACGACGCCCGGTCGGCCACGATGTACCGACCCGCCCTGCCGGCCGGCACCGTGCTGGTGACCAGCCACGGCCCGAACGAACCGCCCGCCCTGCCCCGGGTCGCCGAGGCGGCCCGGGCCCACCTGGGGGTGCGGGCCGTGGCGCCGCTCGCGGAACCCGGGTGCGGCGGCGGCCCCGACACCGACCCGTGCGTGGTCTCGCCGGTGCTGCCGGCCGAGCGCGCCTGCCCGTGGACGCCCGGCGACCGGCTGAGCCCGGAGCAGCAGCGCCGGGCCCGCGCGGACGCCCGCTGCACGGTCCCGGAGGAGCACCTCGGCGGGTACTTCCACGTGGTGGTGGACGACGGCACGGCGCTGCCGGTGCTCACCGGCGCCGCTCCCGCCGAGGTCGCCGCCGCCACCGCCGTGCTGCGGGCCGGCGGCGCGGTGGTGACCGATCCGCGCTACGTGCGCGACGGCCGGGTCGACGTCAGGGTGACCCACCCCGGGCAGGCCCGGCCCGACACCCCGACCAGCACCACCGTCGCCGGGTACCCGCTGCCCACCGGGCTGGGCGCGCACCGGCTGCTGCTCTCCCGGCCCGCCGCCGAGCGGCTCGGGCTGACCGTCCGCCCGCTCGGCTGGGCGATCACCGCCGACGGCGTACCCGACGAGGACCGGCAGAACCGGTTCGTCGCCGCCGTGCGTCCGCTCGGCGCGCAGGTGGAGATCGAGCGGGGCGCCCTGGCGGACACGGGACGGCCGCTGCTGCTCCTGCTGGCCGCCGCGGCCGGGGTGATCACCGTGGGCGCCGCCGGCATCGCCACCGGGCTGGCCGCGGCCGAGGGGCGGGCGGACCTGTCCACCCTCGCGGCGGTCGGCGCCGGCCCGGGGCTGCGCCGGCTGCTCTCGCTCTGCCAGTCCGGGGTCATCGCCGTGCTGGGCTCCGCGCTCGGCATCGTCGCCGGCCTCGGCTCCGCGTCGATCATCCTGACCGCCCTCAACCGCCGGTACGCCGGCCTGTGGCCGGTCGCGGAGCCGTACCCGGTGGTGGTGCCCTGGACCACGCTCGGCGTCCTGGTGGTGGTGCCGCTGGTCGCGATGCTCGGCGCGGGCCTCTTCACCCGGTCCCGGCTGCCGGTCGAGCGACGTCTCGACTGACGGGCCGGGAGCGGGCACACTTGTCGCCGTGCCCGTACTGGGAGCCCTGACCCGCCGTGTCGGTCACCATCGCTGGTTCGGCGCCGCCGTCCGCCTGCTCGTCCCCGCCGACCGGTTGGTGGGGCGGCTCACCCGGGGGAGGGTGGTCGCGCTCGGGCTCATCCCGTCGCTGGTCATCACGACCACCGGCCGCCGCTCCGGCAAGCCGCGCAGCAATCCGCTGCTCTACGTGCCCGACGGCGACGCGTACGTGGTGGTCGGCTCCAACTTCGGCCAGGCCCACCAGCCCGGCTGGGCGATGAACCTGCGCGCCGATCCCGCCGCCGAGGTGGCCGTCAGGGGCCGCCGCGTCCCGGTACGCGCCCAGGTCGCCACCGGCGCCGAACGGGACCGCCTCTGGACGCTGCTGGTCACCGAGTGGCCCGCCTACCGGGCGTACGCCCAGCGGGCCGGCGGCCGGGAGATCCTGGTCTTCCGGCTGGTGCCCACCGGGCGCGGCGTGCCGGGCGGGCCGACCGGGCGCGAATAGGCTGGTGCGGTGACCGGCGCCGACGGCGAACCTCACCCCGACGACCCACGGTGGGCGGTGGCCGAGCGGGTCGCCGACGCCGCGCGCCGGCGGTTCCCGGCCGACGTGCTGGCGGTGGCGGTGCACGGCCCGCTCGCCCACGGCGACGACGACGGCGGCGGGGACGGCGAGGTCGGGTTGCTCGTGGTGACGTACCGGCCCGGCGGCGGACCGTCCCCGGCGACCCGGCGGGTCGACGGCGTGCTGGTCGACCTGACCGTGGCCGGCGCCGACGACTACCTGCGCCAGGCCCGGATGATCTCCCCGCTCTGGCCGTTGACCGCCGACCGCTACGTCAGCACCCGGGCGCTGCACGACCCCACCGGCTGGCTGCGCACGCTGCGCGACGAGCACCTGGGCCGGCTGGCCCGGGCCCGGCCGGCCGAGTTCAGCACGGCGGCCCGCCGGGCCTGGTACCGGGGCGGCGCGGCGCACGCCCGGGCCGCCCGGCTGGCCGAGTGGTACGAGACCGACCAGGCGCTGCTGATGCTCGGCGAGGCGCGGCTGGCGGCGGCCACGGTCGCCGGCCTGCTCAGCCGCACCTACTTCCGCGACCCGGGCGACGCGGTGCGCCGGACGGGACTCGCGGGCGCGGACATGACCGAGGTGGGCGCCGTCCTGGCCCGCCAGGCGGAGGAGCTGGCGGCCCGGGGCCGCCCCGTCGACGGCACGGTCGACGACCTGCTCGACGGCTGAGGAGGGCCCGCGCTCAGCCGAGCCCGCCCTGCACGCCGATGAGGGTGCCGACGAGGTACGTGGCGCCGGCCGCCGCCGCGCCGAGCAGGAGCTGACGCAGACCGCCGGACCACCAGGACCGGGCGGTGAACCGGGCGACCACCGCCCCGGCCACGAAGAGCCCGAGCCCGCCGACCGCGAGCGCCAGCCACAGGCTCGTCGCGCCGAACAGGTACGTCAGCAGCGGCACCAGCGCCCCGACCGAGAAGAACAGGAACGACGAGATCGCGGCCGCCCAGGGGCTGGGCTGCTCGTCGGGGTCGACGCCGAGCTCCTCCCGGACGTGCACCCGCAGCGCCTCCTGCGGGTTGCGCCGGACGGCCTGCGCGACCTCCATGGCCAGGTCGCGCGGCAGCCCCCGGGCGACCCACGCCTCGGCCAGTTCGCGCGCCTCGGCCTCGGGGTGCCGCTCCAGCTCGCGACGTTCCTTGGCGACCTCGGCCGCGACCTGTTCGTTCGCCGAGCGGACGCTGGTGTACTCCCCCAGCCCCATCGAGATGGCGCCGGCCACCAGGCCGGCCACGCCGGTGAGCACGACGCTGCGGGGCGACACCCCGCCGCCCGCCACCCCGGCGATCAGGGCGATGTTGGTGACCAGCCCGTCCATCGCCCCGAAGACGGCGGGGCGCAGCCAGCCGCCGGAGACGTCCGCGTGGTGCGCCTCACGCAGCGCCGCCGGGGTGTCCGTCACGGCAGCGTGAGGATCTCGTGCCCGTCCTCGGTCACCACGATGGTGTGCTCGAACTGGGCCGTCCACCTGCGGTCCTTCGTCACCACGGTCCAGCCGTCGTCCCACATGTCGTACTGGTGGGTGCCGAGGGTGATCATCGGCTCGATGGTGAAAGTCATCCCCGGCTCCATCACGTCCGTGGGGCGGGGGCTGTCGTAGTGCGGCACGTAGAGTCCGCTGTGGAACGCCTCGCCGATCCCGTGGCCGGTGAAGTCGCGGACGACGCCGTAGCCGAAGCGCTTCGCGTACGACTCGATGACCCGGCCGATCACGTTGATCTGGCGGCCCGGGGCGACGGCGCGGATGCCGCGCATCATCGCCTCGTGGGTCCGCTCGACCAGCAGCCGGGCCTCCTCGCTGACCTCGCCGACGCAGAAGGTGGCGTCCGTGTCGCCGTGCACCCCGTCGAGGTAGGCGGTCACGTCGACGTTGATGATGTCGCCGTCGGCGAGCACCGTGGAGTCGGGGATGCCGTGGCAGATCACCTCGTTGAGGCTGGTGCAGCACGACTTCGGGAAGCCCTTGTAGCCCAGCGTCGACGGGTACGCGCCGTGGTCGCAGAGGAACTCGTGCACGACCCGGTCGATCTCGTCGGTGGTCACGCCGGGCTTGCAGTGCTCGCCGGCGAGCTGGGTGGCCCGCGCCGCGAGCCGACCGGCGACCCGCATCTTCTCGATGGTCTCCGGTGTCTGCACGTGCGAGCCGCGCCACTCCTGGGGACGCTTCTTGCCCACGTACTCCGGGCGGACGATGTGGGCGGGCACGGGCCGTAACGGGGTGAGCGTGCCTGGGGTCAGCGGCGCACGGACGGTCATGACGCGAGTTTATCGCCGCGCGGAGGGGTGACCCCCGCCACCGCCCGCCCGGAGCGGTTGTTGCCGTGCCCGGTCCGCTGTGCAATTGTGGCTCCGTGGATCAAGGGGGTGGCACGTCTCCCGTCTTCTCCGCCCAGGCGGAGATCGACGGCGGCCACCTCCACGTCCTGGTCACCGGCGAGGTCGACATGGCCACCGCCGACGTCATGTACCAGACCGCGCTGCGGGAGTCGGCCGAGCGGGTGACGCTCGATCTCCGGGCGGTCACCTTCTTCGACTCGGCGGCGATCCACGCCGTGGTCCGGCTGGCCCAGCACCTGCCCGGCACGCTCACCGTGCTGCCGTCGCGGCAGGTCCACCGGGTGCTGGACATCTCCGGCCTGGGCGACCAGGCCTGGCTCCGCCCGGCCTGAGCCCTCCCGCCCCCGGGCCCGCCGCCGCACCGCCGGTCCGCGCGCCGAGGACCGCCGGCCGCGCGCTCAGTCCGCCAGCCGTCGACGCAACGTCACCTCGGTCCCCTCGGCGGTACGGTTCACCGCCAGCTCCCCCAGCGCCTCGATCAGCGACAGCCCCCGCCCCCGGAAGCCCGATCCGGTCGACTCCCGCCACCGGCCGCTGTCGCGCACCGTGGCGACCACCGTGCGGTCGGCGATGGTCACCTCCACGCTGATCGTCGGCTCGGCCGGCTCGACCGGGTGCTCGATGGCGTTGGCGGCGGCCTCGGAGACGGCGACCGTCAGGTCGAACAGGTCCGTCTCGCTGACCTGGTGCGCGACGAGGAAGTCCTCCAGCCGCTTGCGTAGCACGCTGAGCCGGGTGGGATCGGCCGGCAGCCGCAGCGCGAACCGGTTGAGTTCCGCCGCCTCCAGGGCGAGCACCGCGACGTCGTCGCGCAACGGCCGCCCGGCGATCCGCTGCACCACGGCGTCGATCAGGTCGGTCACGTGCTCGCCGGGGCTGGCCGCGTCCTGCCGCAGCGTGGCCAGCGCGGCGTCGATGCCGAGCTGCCGGTCCTCGATCAGCCCGTCGGTGTAGAGCAGCAGCCGGCTCCCGGCGGCCAGCTCGCCCTCGACCGTCCGGTAGGCCGTGTCGGGGATCGCCCCGACCGGCGGCCCGAGCGCCCGGTCGTGCAGGAACGCCACGTCGTCTCCTCGGATCAGCAGGGGGGACGGGTGACCGGCGCTGGCGTAGCGCATCCGGCCGGTGCGGGGGCTGAACCACAGGCAGAACACCGTCGCGAAGGAGCGCCCCTCGTTGGTGCCGACGAGCCGGTTGAGCCGGGTCAGCGACTCACCGGGATCGAAGCCCTCCAGGACGTACGCCCGCAGCGCGTTGCGGAGCTGGCCCATCGCCGCGGCCGCCCGCACGCCCTTGCCGACGACGTCGCCGATCGCCAGCACCAGCTCGTCGTCGCCGAGCGCGACGACGTCGTACCAGTCCCCGCCGACCTCCACGTCGGCGCTGCCCGGCAGGTAGCGGCTGGCCACCAGGGCGCCCGGCAGCTGCGGCAGCGACCGGGGCAGCAGGCTGTGCTGGAGCGTGGTGGCGATGCGGTGCTCGGCCTCGTAGAGCTGGGCGTTCTCCAGCCGCACCCCGACCAGCCGGGCGAGCTGGGTGAGCGCGGCCTCGTCGGTGTGGACCCCGTCACCGTCCGGGCGCCAGACCCGCAGCTCGCCGAGCCGTTCGCCGGTGGTGCCGGTCAGCGGCAGCACGAAGGACGGCTCGATCGAGGCCAGCCCGCCGCCGTCGGCCTCGAAGCGCATCCCGGTGGCCGAGACCACCACCCGGGCGGCCTCGGCGAGGCTCAGGGCGTGCCGCGCGGCGACCTGGAGGACGTCGGCCGTGGAGCGGGCGGTGTTGACCGCGACCGCCGCGTCGGCCAGGGACCGCAGCCCACGGATGATCTGACCGCGGAGCTGGCCCAGCTCGACGTTGGCCCGTACCCGGGCGGTCAGCTCCTGCCCGGAGAAGGGCTTCGTGAGGTAGTCGTCGGCGCCGACCGCGAGCCCGGCGACCTCCTCGGCGGAGCCGGCCCGGGCGGAGAGCAGCACGATCGGCACGTGCCGGGTACGCGGATCCGCGCGCAACGCGGCGACCAGCCCGAACCCGTCGAGCCGGGGCATCATCACGTCGGTCAGCACCAGGTCGAACGAGCCGTCGACGGCGTGCCGCAGCGCCTCCACGCCATCGGTGACCGCGACCACCTCCCAGGACGGGGCGAGTAGCCGGGTGACGTGCTCGCGCAGGTCGGCGTTGTCGTCGGCGACCAGGATCCGGCCGGCGGCGCCGCTCCCCCGCGTCGACCCGGCACCGTCGGTCGGCCCGGCGGCGCCGGTCCAGAGCGCCGTCTCCGCGACGTAGAGGTCGGCCTGCGCCAGCTCGACCTGCTCCGGAGGGCCGGCGTCGACGACCCGCTCGGCCGGCAGGTGCCCGGCGCCGAACGGGACGGTCACCGTGAACGTGCTGCCCTCGTCGACGCCGCTGCGCACGGCCACCTCGCCGCCGTGCATCTCGATTAGCTCGCGGACCAGCGCCAGGCCGATCCCGGTGCCCTCGTGGCTGCGCGAACGCACCCCGGGCACCCGGTGGAAGCGCTCGAAGATCTGCGGCAGCTCCTCCGGCACGATGCCGACGCCGGTGTCGGTGACCTCCAGCCGGGCGGCCCCGTCGACCGCGCGGATCCGCACCCGGATCTCGCCGTCGAAGGTGAACTTCACCGCGTTCGAGACCAGGTTGAGGACGACCTTCTCCCACATGTCCCGGTCCACGAAGACCGGCGCCGGCAGCGGCGGGCAGTCCACGACCAGGCGCAGCCCGGTCCGCTGGGTGGCCGACCGGAACGTGCTGGCCAGGCGGGCGGTGTAGTCGGCGAGGTCGGTGGGCTGGTAGCGGGCGGCCAGCCGCCCGGACTCCAGCCGGGAGAAGTCGAGCACCGTGTTGACCAGCTTGAGCAGCCGCAGCGCGTTGCGGTGCATGGTGGTGAGCCGGTCGGTGTACGCCTCGGGCAGCGCCGGGTCGGCCAGCAGGTCCTCCAGCGGGCCGAGCACCAGGGTCAGCGGGGTGCGGAACTCGTGGCTGACGTTGGCGAAGAAGTTGGTCTTGGCCCGGTCCAGGGCGGCCAGCTCGGCGGCGCGGGTGCGTTCCTGCTCGTACGCCTGCTGCCGCCCGACGGCCCGGGAGATCTGCGCGGCGACCAGGTCGAAGAAGTCCCGGTACTCGTCGGTGAGCGGCAGCCGGCGGGCGACGCCGACGGCCAGCATGCCCACGGTCTCGTTGCCGGCGGTGACCGGCAGCACCAGCGCCTCGCCGGTCGCGTCGGCCGGCGCCTCGCCGGTCGCGTCGGCCGGCGCCTCGGTGAGCAGGTCCGTCACGGCGACGGTGGCGGCGGTGCCGGCGGCCGTGACCTCGGCGAGCCGCGCCGGCAAGGGCGTGGCGACCGCCCGGGGGCCGACGCCGCCGCACCCGGTCAGGACCAGGTCGCCGGCCTCGTCGGGCAGGTACACCAGCGAGAACGGCACGTCCGACCGGTGCCGGTCGAGCACCGCCGCGGCGACCCGGCCCAGCTCGGGCCTGCTGTCCACCTCGGCCAGTTCCGTGCCCAGCTCGGCCAGCAGCCGCAGCCGGCGCTCCCCGACCACCCGGCCCGTGGTCTCGTTGACGATGCAGAAGACACCGTCGACGGTGCCGTCGGCGCCCAGGATCGGGTCGTAGGAGACGTCGAAGTACGTCTCCTCCAGGAAACCGCGCCGGTCGAGCGGGAAGGGGTGGTCCTGCGCGCGGTACGACCGGCTGTCCCGCCGGACGCCCTCCAGCAGCGGCCCGAGCACGCTCCAGGTCTCCGCCCAGTGCTCGCGGGCCGGCTGACCCAGCACGTCCGGGTGCTTGCCACCGATCGTGGGGCGGTAGGCGTCGTTGTAGAAGGCGAGCTCGTCCTCGCCCCAGAACATGACGATCTGCGCGCTGGAGGCGAGCATCAGGCCGATCGCCGAGCAGAGCGTCGCCGGCCAGCGGTCGGGGGTGCCGAGCGGATGGGTGGACCAGTCGTGGCGGCCCATCAGCTCGCCCATCTCGCCGCCGCCGGCGAAGGCGGCGGCCAGCATCGGGGGGAACTCGACGGCCTGCCCTCCCTCGGACGGGCAACCCTCGTCCACGCCCCCCTGGGCCGAGCTCATAGTTCCTCCCGCTCCGGCCATCACCGCCTCGGCCCGGTGATCCGACCGGCCGTGCCCGCTTGGTACCCCGACGGACGAGCAACGTAACGCATACCGCCCGCCGTGCGCTGTTCATGTCCGCCACACCCGGTCGCCGCTCCCCGGCAGGGGCGTCGCGGGGCCGGATCCACACGGGACGGCCGGTCACCCGAATCCGGACCAGCGCGGCATTTCAGTCCCGTGTACGGGACGATACCGCGCCGGCCAGACGCCGCCCGGCGGGCGACTGTGATGTGCGACACCCCCACCCGCCCGCAGGCACGGTGGAGGGAGGGGAGTCACCGACGCGCCGGGCCGGCCCGGCCTTCCCGGGCCGCCCGGACCAGTGCGGCGACCGGTCGCGGGTCGGGCTCGTTCTCCGGGTGCCACTGCACGCCGAGCAGGAAGGGCCGGTGCGGATCCTCGACCGCCTCGACCACCCCGTCGTCGGACCAGCCCGTCGCCGTCAGCCGGCCCGGGTCGGCCACCGCCTGGTGGTGGTAGGAGTTGACCTGACCCACCCCGGCCATCACCGTCGCGGCCAGGCTGCCCGGGGCGAACCGCACGCCGTGCCCGCCGTAGACGCCGGGGGCGGGGCGGTGCAGGTCGTGCCCCACCAGGTCCGGCAGGTGCTGGTGCAGCGACCCGCCGGCGGCCACGGCGAGCAGCTGCATCCCCCGGCAGACGCCGAGCACCGGCAGGTCCGTGTCGAGCGCCGCGGTGAGCAGGGTCAACTCGCCCGCGTCGCGCTCGGGGCGGCTCTCCGTGCGGGGCGCCGACGGCTGGCCGTACCGGGCCGGGTCGACGTCCGCGCCGCCGGCCAGGACCAGCCCGTCGAGCACCCGCAGCACGTCCGGGTCACGGTCGTCCGGGGGCAGCACCACCGCCCGGCCCCCGGCCGCGGTGACCGCCCGGACGTACGCCTCCGGCAGCAGCACCGCCGGCACGTCCCGCCACACCCCCCAGCCGACCGGCTCGACGTACGCGGTGATCCCGATCAGTGGCCGGCTCACTGCGGGGTGACGTACGCGCCGGTGATGCCGCCGTCGACGACGAACTGCGCGGCGGTCATGAAGGACGAGTCGTCGCTGGCCAGGAACGCCACCGCCGCGGCGATCTCCTCCGGCTTCCCGAACCGCCCCATCGGCACGTGCACCAGCCGGCGGGCGGCCCGCTCCGGATCGGCGGCGAAGAGTTCCAGCAGCAGCGGGGTGGCGACCGGGCCGGGGCAGAGCGCGTTGACCCGGATGCCCTCCCGGGCGAACTGCACGCCCAGCTCCCGCGTCATCGCCAGCACCCCGCCCTTGCTCGCCGTGTACGCGATCTGCGAGGTGGCCGCCCCCATCAGGGCCACGAACGACGCGGTGTTGATGATCGAACCCCGGCCCTGCCGGCGCATGTGCGGGATGACGTGCTTGCAGCAGAGGTAGACGCTCGTGGTGTTGACCCGCAGCACGCGCTCCCAGGCGTCCAGCCCCGTGGTCAGGATGGAGTCGTCCTCCGGCGGGGAGATGCCGGCGTTGTTGAACGCCACGTCGATCCGCCCGTGCCGCTCGGCCACCCCGTCGAAGAGGTCCCGTACGGCCGCCTCGTCGGCGACGTCCGTGGCGACGAACTCGCCGCCGACCTCCTCGGCGGCCCGCCCACCCGCCTCCGGGTCGACGTCCACGCAGACCACCCGGGCCCCCTCGGCGGCGAACCGCCGCACGGTGGCCAGCCCGATCCCGCTGCCCGCTCCGGTGACCACGGCCACCCGGTCCTCAAGACGACCCCGCACCTTGTCACTCCTCCGTTGCGATGAACACGTTCTTGACGTCGGTGAAGGCGTGCAGCGCGTCGGGGCCCAGCTCGCGGCCCAGTCCGGAGCGCTTCATCCCGCCGAACGGCGTCCAGTACCGCACCGAGGAGTGCGAGTTGACGCTGAGGTTGCCCGCCTCCACGGCCCGCGCCACCCGCACCGCCCGGCCCACGTCCCGGGTCCAGACCGAGCCCGACAGGCCGTACTCGGTGTCGTTGGCGAGCCGGATCGCGTCGGCCTCGTCGTCGAACGGGAGCACCGAGACGACCGGGCCGAAGATCTCCTCGCGCCAGTGCCGGTCCGCGGTGGAGTCGGCGAGCAGCACCGTCGGGGCGTGCCAGAAGCCGGGGCCGTCGGGGCGGGAGCCGGTGAAGGCGACCTTCGCCCCGTCGACGTACCCGGCCACCCGGTCGCGCTGGGCGGCGGAGATCAGCGGGCCCATCTCGGCGGTGTCCCGGGCCGGATCCTCCACCCGCAGCGCGCGCACCGCCGGTTCGAGCAGCTCCAGGAAGCGGTCGTACACCGGCCGCTGGACCAGGATCCGCGACCGGGCGCAGCAGTCCTGGCCGGCGTTGTCGAAGACGGCGTACGGGGCGGTGGCCGCCGCCCGCTCCAGGTCGGCGTCGGCGAAGACGAGGTTGGCGCTCTTGCCGCCCAGCTCCAGGGTCAGCCGCTTCACCTGCGCGGCGCAGCCGGCCATGATCCGGGTGCCCACCCGCGTGGAGCCGGTGAAGCAGACCTTGCGGACGGCGGGGTGGGTGACGAACCGCTCCCCCACCACGGAGCCGGCGCCCGGCAGCACGGTGAACACGTCGTCGGGCACGCCCGCCTCGCGCGCCAGCTCGGCCAGGCGCAGCGCGGTCAGCGGGGTCAGCTCGGCGGGCTTGAGCACCACGGTGTTGCCGGCGGCGAGCGCCGGCGCGAACCCCCAGGCGGCGATGGGCATGGGAAAGTTCCACGGCACGATCACCCCGACCACGCCGAGCGGCTCGTGGAACGTCACGTCGAGGCCGCCCGGCACCGGGATCTGTCGTCCGGTCAGCCGCTCCGGCGCGCCCGCGTAGTAGTCGAGGACGTCCCGGACGTTGCCCGCCTCCCACCGCGCGTTGGAGATCGTGTGCCCGGAGTTGCGCACCTCCAGCCGCGCCAGTTCCTCCAGGTGCGCGTCGACCACCGCCGCGAACCGCCGCAGCACCCGCGCCCGCTCCCCCGGCGCCACCCCCCGCCAGTGCCGGAAGGCCGCGTCCGCCCGCGCTATCGCCGCATCGACCTCCCCGACCGACGTGGCGGGCACGAACCCCACGACCTCCCCGGTAGCCGGATCCACCACCTCACTCAAACCGACCCTCCCCTCTCCCTGCCACCCCACGCCCCACGGCGTCGATCATGCAGTTCTGGTGCGTCACGAAAGCCACGGATCGCCACCGATCGCCCACCACAACTCCATGATCGACGCGGAGCGAGGTGGGGTCAGAGGCGTTCGAAGCCACGGATCAGTTCCCAGTCCGTCACGGCGGCGTCGAAGGCCGTCAGCTCGATCCGTGCCTGGTTGGCGTAGTGGGCCGTCACCTCGTCGCCGAACGCCTCGGCGGCCACGGTCGAGCCCTGCCAGAGGGTCAGGGCGTCGCGGAGCGTGCCGGGGACCCGGTCGGCGGCCGGGTCGTCGTACGCGTTGCCGGTGCACTCCTCGCCCAGTTCCAGCTCCCGCTCGATGCCGTGCACCGCGCCCGCGACGAGTGCCGCGATCGCCAGGTACGGATTCACGTCCGCCCCCGGCACCCGGTTCTCCACCCGCATGCCCTGGCCGTGCCCGACCAGCCGCAGCGCGCAGGTGCGGTTGTCGGTGCCCCAGCGCAGCGCGGTGGGCGCGAACGACCCGGGCTGGTAGCGCTTGTACGAGTTGATGTTCGGCGCGAACAGGAGGCTGAACTCGCGCATCGTGGCCAGCAGCCCGGCCAGCACCCGCTGCCCGGTCGTCGACAGGTGCGCCGGCCCGTCGCCGAGCATGGCCGAGCGGCCGTCGGCGTCGCGCAGCGAGAAGTGGATGTGGCAGGAGTTGCCCTCCCGCGCGTTCGGCTTGGCCATGAAGGTGATCGACATGCCCTCCTGGGCGGCGATCTCCTTCGCCCCGTTCTTGTAGATCACGTGGTGGTCGGCGCAGGCCACCGCCTCGTCGTAGCGGAAGGCGATCTCGTGCTGACCGAGGTTGCACTCCCCCTTCGCGCTCTCCGGGGTGAGCCCCGCCCCGGCCATCTCCCGCCGGATGCGGCGCAGCAGCGGCTCCACCCGGGCGGTGCCGAGCAGGGAGTAGTCCACGTTGTACTGGTTGGCCGGGGTCAGGTCCCGGTAGCCGCGCCGCCAGGCGTCCTCGTACGAGTCGCGGAACAGTACGAACTCCAGCTCGGTGCCGGCGTACGCGGTCAGCCCGTGCGCCGCCAGCCGGTCGAGTTGCCGCCGCAGGATCTGCCGGGGCGAGGCGACCACCGGGGACCCGTCCAGCCAGGCCAGGTCGGCGAGGAGCAGCGCGCTGCCCGGCTGCCAGGGCACCCGGCGCAGCGTGTCGAGGTCCGGCACCATGGCGAAGTCGCCGTAGCCGCGTTCCCAGCTGGACATCGCGTACCCGTCGACCGTGTTCATGTCGACGTCGACGGCCAGCAGGTAGTTGCAGCCCTCGCTGCCGTGCGCGGCCACCTCGTCGAGGAAGTAGGGCGCGTGGAACCGCTTGCCCTGCAACCGGCCCTGCATGTCAACCAGGGCCAGCACCACGGTGTCGATCTCGCCCTCGGCGACGGCGACCCGCAACTGTTCCAACGTGAGCGGAGCTTTCCTCATCGGCGGGCCTCCATCACCAAGGTCTACTGGCTAACCGGTTGACCGTCAATGCCCTGCCCGGCACCCCGGCAACCGCCCCCGGGGCGCCGGGTGTTGCCGACAGGCCCTGTCGAGCTGCCCCGTCCATGAGACCGGCGCGCACCGTGCGAGCCGAGCCGGACCGAGCCGAACCAGGGCAGAGACCGCACACCCGGCCCAGCCGAGCTGCACCGAACCAGGGCAGAGACCACACACCGGGCCGAGCCAGACCACGCAGACCGAGCCGAACCAAGTGGGCCGGACCGAGTGGACCAGACCGGACCGGCCCGAGCCGGACCGGCCGGTCCGGACCAACGGAAGTCGGGCCGGACCGGGCCGGGCGGGCACGCCGGGGATTACGGGCCGGGCCGGGCCGAGCCGAGTGCCCCGCCCGACGGGGCAGCTCGACAGGCGGTCGGCAAGCCCACAACCCTGCGACCGGCCCGCCGGCGCTCCCGCCGACCGGTCGGGCGACCCGGCAGTTCGGCGGGTGGGTGGGCGAGCGGGCGAGCGGACGGGCGGACGAGCCGGCGACCAAGCCACCGGGCGGGCAGACGGGCAGGCAGACGGGTGAGCGGGCGGACGGGTATGGGCGGACGGGCAAATTGCGTTGCTGTGCCGGCGCGTGCGCCGCATGCTTGAGCCCGTGACCAGGCCCGATCGCGACGGGCCACCGCCGGGCGCTCGGACCGCCCGGCACGCGGCGGCGCGGGGCACGTCACCTCTCTCTCACCGTACGGCGCTGCGCCGTACCCGACGCACGCCCCACGCCGCCGCCTCCCACCGCCCGGACCCGCACCACCGCGCCCCGCACCGCCCCGGCCCGGCCCGGCCCGTCTCAGGTGAGCAGCAGGCCGGCCACCCAGAGCGCGGCGACGAGCAGACCGGCGAGGAACTCGACCAGCATGGACAGGCCGGCCGCCGCGACCGCCTGCTTCGTCGCCGGCCAGGCCAGCCGGGAGTCGCCCAGCCGCAGCCGTTCCGCCGCCCACACCCCGCCGACGAAACCGAGCACCAGCCCGATCACCGGGATCACGAAGAAGCCGACCAGCCCCAGCAGGCCACCGGCGAGCAGCGACGAGGTGGGCACCCCGGTGCGTTTCAGGTTCCGCCCCGGCCAGGCGTACTTGACGACGGTGCCGCCGGCGGCGACCACGGTCGCCGCGGCGAGCACCGCCCAGCGGCCGGGCCCGGCGCCGCCGAAGATCGCCCAGACCAGCACCCCGCCCCAGCACAGCGGCAGCGCCGGCAGGCCGGGCACCACCACCCCGGCGAGCCCGGCGAGGATCGCCAACCCGGCCAGTACGGCGACCGCCGCCTCGCTGTCCGTCAGGCTCATGCCGTCGCTCCCCTGTCGTCGCCGCGCAACCGGGCGGTGATCTCCGCCGCCGGGGCGGGCGGGCCGAAGAACCGTCCCTGCCCGGTGTCGCAGCGCAGCGCGCGCAGCCGCTCGGCCTGCACCCCGGTCTCCACCGCCTCGGCGGTGACCCACAGCTCCAGCGCGTGCGCCAGCCGGACCAGCGCGTCCACGATCCGTTCGTCCCGGTGGTCGGGCGCCGCCTCGGCATCCTCGCCCCGGATGCCCTCGACGAACGGCCCGGCCAACTTCAGGCAGTGGATCGGCAACCGGCGCAGGTACGCCAGATTGGAGTAGCCGGTGCCGAAGTCGTCGATCGCCATCCGTACGCCGAGGGCGGCCAGCCGGTGCAGCGACCGCAGCGGCTCCCCGGCGGTGCCCATCACCGCGCTCTCGGTCAGCTCCAGTTGCAGCAGGTCCGCCGGCAGCCCGGTGGAGGCCAGCGCGTCGGCGACGGTGTCCACGATCCCCGGGTCGTCGGCCTGCCGGGCGGCCAGGTTGACGCTGACCACCAGTTGGGCCCGGGGGAACTCACGTCGCCACGCCTCCGCGTCCCGGCAGGCCTGGCGCAGCACCCACTCGCCGAGCCGGACGATCAGGCCGGTCTCCTCGGCGAGCCCGATGAACCGGTCCGGCCCGATCAGCCCCAGCTCCGGGTGCTGCCACCGGACCAGCGCCTCCACGGCCAGCATCGAGCCCTCCACCAGGGACACGATCGGCTGGTAGTGCACGACGAACTCGCCCCGGTCCAGCGCCGCCGGCAGCCCGGCGGCCAGGGCGGAACGGGCGATGTCCCGGGCGCCGCGCTCCGGGTCGTAGACCGCCCACCGGCCCCGCCCCTCCGCCTTCGCCCAGTAGAGCGTGGTGTCCGCGGCCTTCATCAGCTCCGAGGCGCTCGTCCCGCCGACCGGGCACTCGACGATCCCGACGCTCGCCGACACCGCGAGCTGCTGCTCGCCGATGCGGACCGGGGCGGAGACCGCCGCCAGGGCCACCTCGGCGACGCGTACCGCGTCGTCGATCCCGGCGCCGTCGTCGACCAGGATGACGAACTCGTCCCCACCCATCCGGGCGACGAGGTGGCCGCGGCCCGCGACGCAGTCGGCCAGCCGCTTGGCGATCACCACGAGCAGCCGGTCGCCGAGGTCGTGGCCGAGGCTGTCGTTGACCGCCTTGAAGCCGTCCAGGTCGAGGAAGCAGACCCCGACCCGCCGGGTCGCGTCGGCGACGTCGAAGACCCGGCCCAGCGTCTCGAAGAACAGGGTCCGGTTGGGCAGGCCCGTGAGCGGGTCGTGCAGCGCCTGGAAGCGCAGCCGCTGCTGGAGTTCGTGCCGCTCGGTGATGTCCTCGATCATCGCGACGGTGAACCGGGGCCGGCCGTCGTCGTGGCGGATAAGCGAGACGGACAGGTCCGTCCAGACCACGCTGCCGTCCTTGCGGTAGTAGCGCTTCTCCACCCGGGCCCGGTCCTGCTTGCCCTCGATCAACTCCTGGTAGAGCTCCCACATCCCGGCGGCGTCGTCGGGGTGGAACAGCGCGGCCACGTTGGTCTGCCGCAGCTCCTCGATGGAGTAGCCGAGCATGTCCGCGAACGCCTGGTTGACGTCGATGATCTGGCCGTCGACGCCGGCGATGCCGATCCCCGTGGCCGCCCCCACGAAGACCGCCCGGAACCGGGCCTCACTGTCCCGCAGGGCCTGCTCCACGTCGTCGCGGGCCTGCCAGGCCGAGCGGGCGATCCGCTCCTGCTGGGCGAAGGTACGGTCGCGCAGGGCGCGGGCGAAGCCGGCGGCGAGCCCGCCCTGCAACGCCGCGACCCGTTGCGCCGTCTCGTCCCGGTGGGCCCGGCCCGGCACCACCCGGGCGGGGAACCGGTCGCCGAGGGCCCGCACCGACCAGTCGAGCACGCGGGGCTCGGTCAGATGCTCCTCGACCAGCGCGCGCCCCACCTCCTCGGCCGGCAGGGGCGAGAAGGGCTCGGCGAGCAGGGCCTGGGCCAGCCGGACGGTGTGCAGGTGCAGCAGGCGCTCGGTCTCCGCCGCGCTGAGCGGCACGAAACCGAGCCGGCGCACCGCCCGGGCCCACTCGGCCGCGTACCGCTGGGCGCCCGACCGGCTGAGGTCGTCGCCGCCGGGCTCCGGGACGGCGGCCATCGGCTCAGGCGGTGGGCTGGTCGTACCGGGCGACGCCGCCGAAGGCGCCGAACCGCTCCGGGTGCTCGTCGACGTCGGAGGGCGAGTCGGGGCGCCACAGCGGCATGTGCACCACGCCCGGCTCCAGGAGCGTCCAGTCGCCGAAGAAGCTCGTCACCTCGGCCCGGGAGCGCAGCGTGATCTCGGTGTCGGTACGCGCCGAGAGCCGCTGCGCGTCGAGCATCTCCTGCGGCTGGTCCTCGAACGTGGAGTGCGAGATGACCAGGTGGCTGCCCGGGGCCGCCGCGGCCCGGAGGGTGGCCAGGACGTCGCCGGGGCGGTCGGCGTCTCCGACGAAGTGCACCACCCCGGCGAGCAGGATGCCGAGCGGCCGGTTGAAGTCGAGCAGCCCGAGGTCACGGGCCGCGACCAGGATCCGCTCCGGCTCGCGCAGGTCGCCGTGGATCACCCCGGTCAGTTCGTCGCCGGCGAGCAGCTCCCGGCTGTGCGCCACCGCGACCGGGTCGATGTCGACGTAGACCACCCGGGCCTTCGGGTTGGCGGCCTGGGCGACCTCGTGCACGTTGCCCACGGTGGGGATGCCGGAGCCGATGTCGAGGAACTGGTCGATGCCGGCGTCGAGCAGCGTGCGTACGGCGCGACGCAGGAACTCCCGGCCGGCGCGCATCGTCGCCGCCAGGTTCGGGGTCATGCCGGCGATCTGCTCGGCCAGCTGCCGGTCGATCTCGAAGTTGTGCGCCCCGCCGAGGAAGTAGTCGTACACCCGGGCCGCGCTCGGCCGGGAGAGGTCGATCTCGGCGGGAAGTCCGTCCGGCATCTGCACTGCTGCACCTCATGGTCGTCGCCGCGGTGCGGGAGGGAGCCGGTGCCGGGTGCGTGGGGCACGCGGGGCACCGGCCGACCCGCGGGTCGTGTGGTGCTCACCACTCTAGGCCGGGAACTCCCGGGTCCGGGAGATCCCATGACCCACTTCGTCGGCCCGTCGGATGTCCGTCACGGACCGGACACCGCACCGGGGACCGACCCAGTCACGGTCCGGCCACCGCGCGTCGATCGGGCGGGCCGGCGACCGACCTCCCTCCCGCGCACACCGGTCCCGCTGGTCGGCTACCCGCCTGGGCCCCGCGTCCTGCCGCGTCGCGGAGAAGGCCGGCCACGGCCGGAGCGGGACCGGCCGGCTCCCTCGTGGAGCCCGGCTCACGGGTCAGGCGGACTCCAGCAGCAGCGAGATGCCCTGCCCCACGCCGACGCACATGGTGGCCAGCGCCCGGCGCCCGCCCCGGCGGCGCAGCTCCAGCGCGGCCGTCAGCGCCAGCCGGGCGCCGCTGGCGCCGAGCGGGTGCCCGAGCGCGATCGCCCCGCCGTTCGGGTTGACGTGCTCGGCGTCGGTCGGCAGGCCCAGCTCGCGCAACACGGCGACGGACTGCGCCGCGAACGCCTCGTTCAGCTCGATCACGTCGACCGCGTCGAGGCCGAGGCCGAGGCGGTCGAGCAGCTTCCGGGTGGCCGGCACCGGCCCGACGCCCATCACCCGCGGGGGTACGCCGGCCGCGGCGGCGCCGGCGACCCGGGCCAGCGGGGTGAGGCCGTAGCGGGCCACGGCCGCCTCCGAGGCGACCAGCAGCGCCACCGCGCCGTCGTTGACGCCCGACGAGTTGCCGGCGGTCACCGTGCCGCCCTCGCGGAACGGGGTGGGCAGCGCGGCGAGCTTCTCCAGCGAGGTCTCCCGGGGGTGCTCGTCGACCTCCACGAGCCTGGTCTCGCGCCGCCCCGCCGGCACGGTCACCGGCACGATCTCCTCGGCGAACCGGCCGTCGGCCTGCGCCTTCGCGGCCCGCTGCTGCGACCGGTACGCGAACTCGTCCTGCTCGGCGCGGCCGACGCCGTACTCGGTGGCGACGTTCTCCGCCGTCTCCGGCATGGAGTCGATGCCCCACTGCTTCTTCATCAGCGGGTTGACCAGCCGCCAGCCGATGGTGGTGTCGTAGACCTCGGCGGTGCGGGAGAACGGGGTGGTCGCCTTCGGCATCACGAACGGGGCACGGCTCATGCTCTCCACCCCGCCGGCCACCACGAGGTCCGCCTCGCCGGCGACGACGGAGCGGGCCGCGGTGGCGAGGGCGTCCAGGCCGGAGCCGCAGAGCCGGTTGACCGTGCTGCCGGGCACCTCCTCGGGCAGCCCGCCGAGCAGCGCCGCCATCCGGGCCACGTTGCGGTTGTCCTCGCCGGCCTGGTTGGCGCAGCCCAGGATCACGTCGTCCACCCGCGCCCAGTCCACCGACGGGTGTCGGGAGACCAGCTCGCGGGTCACGTGCGCGGCCAGGTCGTCGGGGCGGACGCCGGCGAGGGCGCCGGCGTACCGGCCGATCGGGGTGCGGACACCGGCCACCAGGTATGCCACGGTCATCAGCGCGATCCTTCGGGGGGTGGGAAGGGGCGGGGGGCGGGCGGTTCCGGGTCGCGGGGACGCCCGGCCGCCAGGATATCCGCGCGCGCAGCGGATAGGTTGGCGGCATGGCCCGGGCCCAGTTCAGCGCAGAGACCAGCGGCGGCGGGGAGTTCGTCCGCCAGCCCAACCGGTTCACCGGTCGGGTCACCCCGGACTCCGACTCGTCGCCCGGTGGCGGGCCGGACGCGCAGGGCCGGTGGCCGCTGGAGCCGGGCCGCTACCGGCTGATCTGGTGCCGGGCCTGCCCGTGGGCGCACCGGGCCCGGATCGTACGCGGCCTGCTCGGCCTGGAGGACGCGATCTCCCTCGGCACGGTCGACCCGATCCGCGACGAGCGGGGCTGGCGGTTCGCCCTCGATCCCGACGGCTTCGACCCGGTGCTCGGCATCGGCTTCCTCTCCGAGGCGTACCTGGCCACCGATCCCGACTACACCGGGCGGGTCACCGTGCCGGCGCTGGTCGACACGCGCACCGGCCGGGTGGTCACGAACGACTATCCGCAGCTGACCCTGGATCTGTCCACCCAGTGGCGCAGCCTGCACAAGCCCGGGGCGCCCGACCTCTACCCGGAGACGCTGCGGCCGGAGCTGGACGCCCTGATGGCGGAGATCCACCGGGACGTCAACAACGGGGTCTACCGGTGCGGCTTCGCCACCTCGCAGGCCGCGTACGACGAGGCGTTCACGGCGCTGTTCGCCCGGCTCGACGCGCTGTCGGAACGGCTGGCGGGCCGGCGCTACCTGATGGGCGACGCGATCACCGAGGCCGACGTGCGGCTGTTCACCACCCTGGTCCGCTTCGACGTGGCGTACCACGGGCACTTCAAGTGCAACCGGCAGAAGCTCACCGAGCTGCCGGTGCTCTGGGCGTACGCGCGGGACCTGTTCCAGACCCCGGGCTTCGGCGAGACGGTCGACTTCGACCACATCAAGCGGCACTACTACGGCACCCACGCGGCGATCAACCCGACGGGGATCGTCCCGCTGGGCCCCGACACCTCCGGCTGGACCACCCCGCACGGGCGTGGCTGAGCCGCGCCGGGCCGGCCCGCGCACCGCACCGCCCCGGGCCGCCGCCGCGTCGGCCTCCGCCGCCTGCGTCGTCGGGGGCGCGCTCGCGGTGACCGTCGCCGTGGTCGCCGGTCCCGGGCCGGGCCTGACGGGGTACGTCAGCGAGGCGGGCGTCACCGACAGCGCGTACGCACCGGCGTACCGGATCGGGGTCTTCGCCCTGGCGATCGGGTTGCTGCTGCTCGCGGCGGCGCTGCCCCCGGTGTTGCGGGCGGCGGCCGCGCTGCTCGCGGCCGGGAGCGTCTTCGCGCTGGTCTCCGGGGCGGTGACGTGCAGCGCCGGGTGCCCGCTGCCGCCGTTCGAGCGGGCCACCGCGGCGGACCTGGTGCACGGCGCGGCGAGCATCCTCGCGGTGGCCGCGGTGGTCCTCGCGATGCTGGCGGTCACGCTCACCCGGGCCGCGCCGTCGGCGCTGCGCCGGCTGGCCGCGGTGGCCGCGGCGGTGGCCCTGCCGCTGGCGGGCGCGACGGCCGTGGCCCTGGTCTTCGTGGGGCGCGGCGGCCTGATCGCGGTCCTGGAGCGGCTGCTGCTGCTGGTGGCCGTCCTGTGGGGTACGACCTCCGCGACCGCCGTCGCCCTCCGGCGGTGAGGGCAACGTGTGCCGCCTGGGATGGGGGAACGGTCCTTTCTTGCACCTGCTGTAAGGAGCGTCACCGCGGAGACTCCTTCCGCAGTATCGACGGCCGGCGTTATCCTCGGCGGGCGATGACCAACGTCTGGCACCTGACCGTGCGCCTGTATGTCGACCTCCGACTGCAGGCCAGCGGCGTCTGTCCGGCGCAGCCGCTCTCCTGACGCTGCCCGTTCCGACCTCCAGACCCTGGGACTCACCCTGATGGCTTCCGCCCTGCGCAAGATCCCCTTCTCCGTGCAGATCCTGCTCGGCCTCGTCCTCGGCGTGGCGCTCGGCTTCCTCGCCCGCGCCAACGACCTCAGCTGGCTCACCAGCACCCTCGACACCGTCGGCGGCCTCTTCGTCCAGCTGCTCAAGCTGGCCGTTCCGCCGCTGGTCTTCACCGCCATCGTGGTCAGCGTGGTCAGCCTGCGCGGGGTGGCCAACGCCGCCCGGCTGGCCCTGAAGACCCTGCTCTGGTTCGGCGTCACCGCGCTGATCGCGGTGGGCGTCGGCATCGGGCTCGGTGTGCTGACCGACCCGGGCCGCGGCGTCACCCTCGACACCGCCGGCGCCACCGCGCCCACGAGGACCGGCTCGTGGACCGACTTCCTCACCGGCATCGTGCCGACCAACCCGGTCGGCGCGTTCGTCGACGGCAACGTGCTCCAGATCGTCTTCCTGGCCCTCGTCGTCGGCGCGGCGGCGCTGCTGGTCGGCGAGCCCGCGGAGCCGTTCGTGGCGATCAACCGCGCCCTGCTGGAGATCGTTCAGAAGGCGCTGTGGTGGGTCATCCGCCTCGCCCCGATCGGCACCCTCGGCCTGATCGGCAACGCCGTCGCCTCGTACGGCTGGGACCTGGTGGCCCCGCTCGCCAAGTTCACCACCGCCGTCTACGTCGGCTGCGCGATCGTGCTGTTCGTGGTCTACCCGCTGCTGCTGGTGGGCGCCGGCCGGCTCAACCCGCTGCGCTTCTTCGCCGGCGCCTGGCCCGCGATCGAGCTGGCCTTCGTCTCCCGCTCCTCGGTGGGCACGATGCCGGTGACCCAGCGCTCGGTCGAGCGCCTCGGCGTCCCCCGCGAGTACGCCTCCTTCGCGGTGCCGTTCGGCGCCACCACGAAGATGGACGGCTGCGCGGCGGTCTACCCGGCGCTGGCCGCGATCTTCGTCGCCCAGGTCTTCGGAATGGACCTCGGGATCACCGACTACCTGCTGATCGCCTTCGTCTCGGTGGTCGGTTCGGCGGCCACCGCCGGCCTGACCGGCGCGATCGTGATGCTCACCCTGACGCTCAGCACGCTGGGCCTGCCGCTGGCCGGCGCCGGCCTGCTGCTGGCGATCGACCCGATCCTGGACATGATCCGCACCGCCACCAACGTCGCCGGCCAGGCGCTGGTGCCGACGATCGTCGCCGCCCGCGAGGGCACCCTGGACCGGGCCGCGTACGACTCGGCGGGCCGGCGGTCGCCGCTCGCCCCGGCGGACGCCGACGCCGACGGCCCGCGCCGCTCGGAGGAGCTGAGCCCCGTCCCGGCCTGAGCCGCCGGAACGCCCGCGGGCGCCCGGGGCGGGCCTGAACCGCTCCGGCGCTCGCGGCGGGCCTGAGCCGCCCGCGGCCGAGCCGCCCGGCGCGACCCCGACGAGTCGGGAGGCCCCGCCCCGGGGTCCCCGCCCGCGTCCGAGAGGATGACCGCATGAGTGTCCTGTTCACCCCGCTCACCCTGCGCAGCGTGACCCTACCCAACCGGATCGCCCTGGCGCCGATGTGCCAGTACGCCGCCGGACCGGACGGCCTGCCCACCGACTGGCACCTGGTGCACCTGGGCGCCCGGGCGGTCGGCGGCGCGGGCCTGGTGATGACCGAGGCCACCGCCGTACTGCCCGAGGGGCGGATCAGCCCGCAGGACACCGGGCTCTGGTCCGGGGCGCACGTCGACGCATGGCGGCCGGTTACCGCGTTCGTCGCCGCGCACGGCGCGGTGCCGGTCGTGCAGCTCGCGCACGCCGGGTTCAAGGCGTCGACGTACCGGCCGTGGGCGCCCCGGCGGGGCGGGGTACCCGACGCCGAGGGCGGCTGGACGCCGGTCGGTCCGGGGTCCGCGCCGTTCGTGCCCGACTACCGGGTGCCGACCGCGCTGGACGAGACGGGCATCGCCGGCGTCGTCGAGGCGTTCGCAGCGGCGGCCGGCCGGGCGGTCGACGCCGGGTTCGCGGGCGTGGAGATCCACGCCGCGCACGGCTACCTGCTGCACGAGTTCCTCTCGCCGCTGACGAACCACCGCGACGACGGCTGGGGCGGGGACCGCTCCGGCCGGATGCGGCTCACGCTGGAGGTGGCGCGGGCGGTGCGCGCTGCGGTCGGCGAGGACGTACCCGTGCTGACCCGCATCTCGGCCACCGACTGGGAGCCGACGGGCTGGACGGCCGAGGACAGCGTGGTGCTCGCCGGCGAGCTGGCCGCCGCCGGGGTGGACCTGGTCGACTGCTCCTCGGGCGGCGCGTCGGCCACCGCGACCATTCCGGTCGGCCCGGGCTACCAGGTGCCGCTGGCCGCCCGGGTGCGCCGGGAGTCGGGGGTGGCCACCGGCGCCGTCGGCCTGATCGTCGAGCCGGAGCAGGCCGAGGAGATCGTCGCGACCGGCGACGCCGACCTGGTCCTACTCGGACGGGAACTCCTGCGGGACCCGTACTGGCCGCACCGGGCCGCCGCCAAGCTCGGCGCCACCCCCACCTGGCCCGACCAGTACGCCCGCGCCACCTGACCCCCACCCTCCTTCCCCCGCCCCCGTCGATCATGAGGTTGGCGGCGATGTCGATCTCCATCCGTGCCGCCAACCTCATGATCGACGCGGGCGGGGGTGGGGCGGGGGTGGAGGTGGGGCGGGCATGGGGGTGGGGGTGGGTCAGCCGGCCAGATGGGACCAGTGGGGTTCCAGGTCGCGCCAGGGGCCCTGGGCGGCGACCGTGCCCGAGCGGAGGACCACGACGTGGTCGGCCCGGACCAGGGCGGCGCGCTTCGAGGTCGAACCCACCACGGTCACGCCGTGCTCGCGTAGCGCCTGCCACAACGCCAGCTCGGTGGTGACGTCCAGCGCCGAGGACACGTCGTCGGCCACCAGCAGCTCGGTACGCGGGGCGAGCGCCCGGGCCAGTGCGAGGCGCTGCAACTGCCCGCCCGAGAGCCGGGTGCCCTTGTGCCCGATCAACAGCCCGAGCCCGCCCCCGGCCGCGGCCAGGTCGTGGTCGAGCTGGGCGGTCGACACCGCCGCCGCGGCGTCCACCTGGTGGCCGAGGGTGATGTTGTCCGCGACCGTGCCGGAGAGCACCCGGGGCAGCTGGCCGACGTAGCCCACCTGGTGGGGACGCAGGAACAGTTCCGGCTCGGTGACCGGATCGCCGTTCCAGGTCAGTCGGCCGGTGTGCGGCGCGATGCCGGCCAGCGCCCGCAGCAGCGACGACTTGCCCGCGCCGACCGGGCCGACGACCAGCACCAACTGGCCGCGTTCCACCGTCAGGTCGACGTCGCGTACGGCCACCGTCCCGTCGGTGTGCCGGACGCCGAAGCCGGTCAGCTCCAGCCGGCGCAGCGGGTGCCGGGGCGGCACGACGGGCGCCGGGGCGGTCCCCGCGCCCAGGTCCACCTCCGGCACCGCCGCCGAGTACGCCTCCACGCCGGTCATCGCCACCGTCCGCCGGGTCCACACCCGGGCCGACGGGATCTGCGAGATCAGCGAGGCCGTCGTCCAGGCGAACCAGCGGGCGGCGGCCAGGGTGGCGACCGCCACCAGCGTGGCGCCGGCCGACAGCTGCCCGGCCAGGAACAGCGCCCAGGCACCGATCGGCAACAGGCCGCTGACCAGCGACGGGGTCGACCGGGACCAGACCTGCACCGAGATCTCCCGGCGTTGCCGGTCGCTGCGGACCACGTCGAGGTCGGCCAGGTGGGCCAGCACCGGGCGGGTGGCCCCGGCGAGTTTGACCGTACGGGCGGCCGACAGCGAGGAGACCAGCGCGGTGGCGAACGCGGCCCGGGCCGCGACGGTGGCCCGGGCGGAGCGCTCCAGATTGGGGCCGAAGAGCGTCGCGGCCAGCCCGGAGACCAGCATCGTGCCCGCGAAGAAGAGCCCCGGCACCACGCTCCCGGTGACGGCGGTCATGGTGACCAGGAGCAGGAGCGAGATCCCCTGGTCCATCACGTTGTCGGCGAGCTGCACCACCCGCTCGGTGTCGCCGCCCTGGGCCACCACCTCGGCCGGGGTGTGTCCGCTGACCCGGCGGGGCCCGGTCTGGCCGTGCACCAGGCGCAGGCTGATCCGCAGCATCTGCCGGACCCACCACTGCGGGAACCGCAGGCCGTTGACGTACGGCACCGGCAGGGTCACCAGCAGGCCGAGGACGATCCCCAGCGCCGGCTTCCACGGGTCGCCGGTGCCGTCGACCAGGTCGGCCCAGAGCCAGGGCAGCACCGGTCCCTCCAGCCCGAGGAGCACGAGCAGCAGGAACAGCGAGAGCGAGGCGAGTCCGTACCGCGCGTCGTTGACGCAGAGCCGCAGGATCTCCCGCAGCCCCCGTACCCCCCGCAGGGACGGCTCCCCGGCCTTGCGGGACGTGCCCGTCCCGTCCTCGGCCGACCCGACCGGCGGCGCGGCCGAGGACTCCGTCGGGGTCGCGGCGGACGACCCGTCCGGGGGCGCGCCGGCCAGGAGCGTGACCGGCGGGACGAGCGGCGGCACGGCCGGGGGCGCGGCCGGCGGGAGGGCCTCGTCCGGGCCCGCGGGCGGCCACGGGTCCGACGGGCCGGTCAGCAGGTCCACCCCGCCCGAGCGGCCCGGCGCCGCGTGGGCGTACGCGGTGGCGTGGCTGGTGGCGAGCAGCTCGGCGAAGCGTACCGAGGAGTGCAGCGGCCCGGCCTCGACCACCGCGCCGTCGGCCATCACCACCACCTCGTCGCAGCGGCGCACGGAGGAGAGGCGGTGCGCGATGACGATGCCGATCCGGTCGCGCAGCAACCGCTCGGTGGCCTGCTGCACCCGCGCCTCGGTCACCGGGTCGAGGCGGGCGGTGGCCTCGTCGAGGATCACCACGTGCGGGTCGCGCACCAGGATCCGGGCGAAGGCGACCAACTGCTCCTGGCCCGCCGAGAGCACGTGCCCGCCGTCGCCCAGCCGGGTGTCCAGGCCGGCGGGCAGCTCGGCGATCCAGCCGTCCAGCCCCAGCTCGCGCAGCGCCCGGGCGGCGGCGTCGAGCAGGTCCGGATCGAACAGCGCGACGTTCTCGGCGAGGGTCCCGGCGAGGATCTCGGTGCGCTGCGGCACCACGGCGATCCACCGGCGCAGCGCCTCGACGTCGAGGCCGCACACGTCGTCGCCGGCCAGGAAGACCGTCCCGGGCGGCACGTCGACGGCCCGGGTGAGCACCTTGGCCAGGGTCGACTTGCCGGAGCCGGTCCGGCCGACCAGGGCGTACGAGCGGCCCCGCGTGAAGGTCAGGTCGACGCCGCGCAGCGCGGGTCCGCGCCCGTCGTCGGCACCCGCGTAGCGGAAGGTGAGGCCCCGCACCACCAGATCCCCCTCGGCCGGGGCGGCCCCGCCCTCGGGTTCCTGCGGGGAGTTCGCCAGCAGCTGCACCCGTCCCCACGCCCCGAGGGCGTACTGGAGTTCGGGGACCATCCGGCTGACGTGCTCGACGGTCATGCCGAATCCGACGGCGAGCAGCCAGATCGCGGTGAGGCGGGCGCCGTCGACCCGGCCGGTGACCAGCGCCCACGCACCGCCGAGCACCACAGCCGCGATCCCGGCCCGGATCACGCCGGCGGCCACGGTGGTGACCTGGGCCGACATCCGCCACACCCGCACCCCGCGACTGAGCACCTCGGCGGCCCGCCGGGCGTAGAGGCGCAGCACGTACGGCCGGGCGAGGCTGGTACGCACGTCGTCCTGGCCGTGGATGGCCTCCTCCATCACGGCGGCGAGGTCCGACCAGGCCTCCTCCTCGGCCATCCGGGCCGGACCGATCCGCGCGGTGGGCTTGCGCAGGCCGACAGCCAGCAGCACGGTGAGCAGCAGCATCCCGACGCCGGCCGGCCACCACACCGCGAGGGCGACGGCGGTCGACAGCACGCCCGCGGCCAGCCCCTGCGCGATCCGTACGCCCTGGTTGCGCACCGCGGCGGCGACCTGGTAGACGTCGCCGTCGATGCGGTCGAGCAGCTCGCCGACCGGGGTGGTCTCCAGGGTCGGCAGGTCCTGCCCGAGCGCGACCCGGCACAGCCGGCGCCGCACGTCGGCGGACCAGTCGGCGGTCAGCCCGGCCATCAGCAGGCTCACCGCGAGGTCGGTGAGGACGGCGGCGACCAGCGCCACGGCGAGCAGCGCGAAGAACCCGGCGGCGCGGTGCACCAGGACGGGGCCGGCCAGCGCGGCGGCGGCGGCCTGGCCGCCGGCACCGAGCACGATCAGGCAGGTCACGAGCGTCATTCGGCGGGGCGAGGTGGCCCACATGTCCCGGAGCAGACGCATGACGAAGTCCCTTCGGGCAAGCGGGCGGAGCATCCAGCCTGGTCGGTGGAGCCGGCCGGTTCAACGCATTTACCCGCCGTTCACCTGCCCGGAGGCCGACGGCGTGGGCCGCGCCGACAGGGGGCCGCGCCGACAGAGGGCCGTCCCACGCGGACGCCGCGCGGGACGGCTCAGAAGAGCACGGTGGCGAGCGTGCCGACCGGGCGGAACCCGCAGCGCTCGTAGACCCGGCGGGCCGGCAGGTTGAAGTCGTTGACGTAGAGGCTGACGGTCGGGGCGACCCGCAGCAGCGCGTCACGCACCACCGCCGCCATCGCCGCCGACGCGATGCCCCGGCCCCGCCAGTCGGGCGCCACCCAGACGCCCTGCACCTGGGCGGTCCGGCGGGTCACCACCGCCAGCTCGGCCTTGAACACCACCTGGCCGTCGACGAACCGGGCGTACGCCCGCCCGGTCCGGACCAGGTCGGTGACCCGCCGCCGGTAGCCGCGCCCGCCGTCGTCGGCGAGCGGCGAGACGCCCACCTCCTCGGTGTACATCGCCACCGCCGCCGGAAAGAGCCGGTCGACCTCGCTGGCGCGCACCCGCCGCACCTCCGGGTCCGCCCGCAGCGCCGGCAGCGCGTCGGTCGCCAGCAACGGCTGGTTGGGGCGTACGTCCCGGGCCGGCCCCCAGACGGCGGAGAGGCGGTCCCAGAGCCCGAGCACCGCGTCGGCCCGGCCCACGATCGACGAGCAGAGCCGCTCCTCGCCGGCGAGCAGGTCGGCGTAGGCGGCGACGGCCGGCTCGGTGGCGAGCACGGGGGTGAGGTTGCCGCCGAGCCAGCAGATCGACTCCAGGTTGCGGCGGCTGCCGTAGCCCAGCACCCGCCCCTCCGCACGCCACCAGGCCAGGCCGCGCGCGGTGATCCGCTCGGCGACCTGCGCGCCCGCGAACGGGTCGAGGTCGAGCAGCCGCTCGACCGCGCGGCGCTCCGACTCCCCCAGTTGCCGTACCGGCACCGTCAGCACGGATACCAGCCTGCCAGATCCGCCCGGTGCCGCGCGGGCCGAGTGACGAGTGGGACCGACGCCGTGACCGCCCGGCCGACGGCGCGACGGGTCAGTGCACGGTGACGGTGGCACCGGGCAGCAGGCTGCGCAGCTCCTCGGGCAGCTCCGCGCCCATCTCGTCGGCGATGCGCAGCGCCTCCTCGATCAGGGTCTCCACGATCTGCGCCTCGGGCACGGTCTTGACCACCTTGCCCTTGACGAAGATCTGGCCCTTGCCGTTGCCGGAGGCCACCCCGAGGTCGGCCTCGCGGGCCTCGCCCGGGCCGTTCACGACGCAGCCCATCACCGCGACCCGCAGCGGCACCGGCAGCCCCTCCAGGCCGGCGGTGACCTCCTCGGCCAGCTTGTAGACGTCGACCTGGGCGCGACCGCAGGACGGGCAGGAGACGATCTCCAGGCCCCGCTCGCGCAGCCCGAGCGACTCCAGGATCTGGTTGCCGACCTTGATCTCCTCCACCGGCGGCGCCGACAGCGAGACCCGGATCGTGTCGCCGATCCCCTCGGCCAGCAGCGCGCCGAAGGCGACCGCCGACTTGATGGTGCCCTGGAAGGCCGGGCCGGCCTCGGTGACGCCCAGGTGCAGCGGGTAGTCGCACTTCTCGGCGAGCTGGCGGTACGCCCGGATCATCACCACCGGGTCGTTGTGCTTGACCGAGATCTTGATGTCGCGGAAGCCGTGCTCCTCGAACAGCGAGCACTCCCACAGCGCCGACTCGACCAGCGCCTCGGCGGTGGCCTTGCCATACTTGGCGAGCAGCCGCTTGTCCAGCGAGCCGGCGTTGACGCCGATCCGGATCGGCACGCCCGCGTCGCCGGCCGCCTTGGCGATCTCCTTGACCTTGTCGTCGAACTGGCGGATGTTGCCCGGGTTCACCCGGACGGCCGCGCAGCCGGCGTCGATCGCGGCGAAGACGTACTTCGGCTGGAAGTGGATGTCGGCGATCACCGGGATCTGCGACTTCCTCGCGATCGCCGGCAGCGCCTCCACGTCGTCCTGGCTGGGCACGGCGACCCGGACGATCTGGCAGCCGGACGCGGTCAGCTCGGCGATCTGCTGGAGCGTGGCGTTGACGTCGGAGGTGAGGGTGGTGGTCATCGACTGCACCGACACCGGCGCGCCCCCGCCGACCGGCACCGGACCGACCATGATCTGGCGGCTGACCCGGCGCGGGGCGAGCGGCGGGGGCGGCACGGAGGGGATACCGAGACTGACAGCGGTCACTTCAGGCACTCACCTTGAGAAGAGCGTGATCGGATTGACGACGTCCGCGGTGATGGTCAGCAGCGTGAACACGCCACCGATCAGGATCACCGCGTACGTGACGGGCATGAGCTTGAGGTAGTCGACGCGCCCGGGGTCGGCGCGGCCGATCCGGGCGTAGAGCCAGGAGCGGGCCCGCTCGAACCAGGCGATGGCGATGTGCCCGCCGTCGAGCGGCAGCAGCGGCAGCAGGTTGAACACGCCGATGAAGAAGTTCAGCGAGACGAAGAGCATGAAGAACAGCAGCCAGGCGTTGTTCTCCACCGCCTCGCCGCCGAGCCGGCTGGCGCCGACCACGCTGATCGGGGTGTCGATGTCCCGCTCGCCGCCGGTGATCGCCGTCCAGAGGGCCGGGACCTTCTGCGGGATGCGCTTCATCGCCTCGAAGGTGTTGACGGCCATCTCGCCGGTGAAGTCGGCGGTCGCGCCGAACGCGCCGACCGGCCCGTACGTGATCCGGGTCGGGGTGCTGGGCACGAGGCCGACGCCGAGCGCGGCGACTGCGGTGACCTGGCCCTTCGGGTCGTCGAGCGGGGGCCGCTGGGTCTGCGCGAGCACCGTGCTGGCCGTGGCCGGCTGGCCGTCGCGGACGTACGCGATCTGCGCCGTGTCGCCCGGCTTGAGGCTGCGCAGGGTGGTGAGCAGCTGCCCGTAGTCGTTGATCGGGGTGCCGTTGATGGCGGTGATCCGGTCACCGTCGCGCAGCTGCGCCTGGGCGGCCGGGCTGGCCGGGTCGGCGGTGGTGCACTCGCGCAGCGTGTTCTCCGGGACCACGCACTTCGACAGCGCGATGACCGCCGGCTCCTTGCGGATCTCGGCCTCGGTGCTCGGGAACTCCGGGTTGGGCAGGCCGGCGGAGACCGCGATGATCCAGAGGGCGATCAGGGCGAGGGCGAAGTGGGTGATCGAGCCGGCGGACATCACGATCGTCCGCTTCCACACCGGGAACCGCCACATCGCGCGCGGCTCGTCGGCCGGGTCGACGTCGTCGTCCTGGGGGGTCATCCCGACGATCTTGCAGAAGCCGCCGAGCGGGATGCCCTTGATGCCGTACTCCGTCTCGCCCCGCTTGAAGGACCAGAGCGTGGGGCCGAAGCCGACGAAGTAGCGGGTGACCTTCATGCCGAAGGCCTTGGCGGTGAGCATGTGCCCCGCCTCGTGCAGGCTCACCGAGATGAGGATCGCGAGGGCGAAGAGCACCACCCCGAGCAGGTACGCCATCAAGCTCCTTCCACCGAACCCGCGATGATGATCTCCTGCGCGTGCGCGCGCGCCCACGACTCCGCGGCGAGCACGTCCTCGACGGTACCCGGTTCGTCGAAATCGGGAGCGTCCTCCAGCACCCGCCGGAGGGTGTCGACGATGCCGAGGAAGGGCAGCCGCCCGGCCACGAAGGCGGCCACGCACTCCTCGTTCGCCGCGTTGTAGATCGCCGGCCGGCAGCGGCCGGCCTCGCCTGCGGCCTTCGCCAGCGCGACCGCCGGGAACGCCTCGTCGTCCAGCGGCGCGAACTCCCAGGTGTGGGCCTTCGTCCAGTCGACGGCGGCGGCGGCGTCGGCGACCCGGTCGGGCCAGCCGAGGCCGAGCGCGATCGGCAGCCGCATGTCCGGCGGGCTGGCCTGGGCGAGGGTGGACCCGTCCACGAACTCGACCATCGAGTGGATCACCGACTGCGGGTGCACCATCACGGCGATGTCGGCGTACGGCACGTCGAAGAGCTCGTGCGCCTCGATCACCTCCAGCGCCTTGTTGACCATCGTGGCGGAGTTGATCGTGACGACCGGCCCCATGTTCCAGGTCGGGTGGGCGAGCGCCTGATCGGGCGTGACCTGCGTCAACTCGTCGCGCCGCCTGCCCCGGAACGGGCCGCCGCTGGCGGTGACGACCAGCCGCCGCACCTCGCCCCGGGTGCCGCCGCGCAGGCACTGGGCCAGCGCCGAGTGCTCCGAGTCGACGGGGACGATCTGCTCCGGCCGCGTCACGGCGGCCTTCACCAGCGAGCCGCCGGCGACGAGGGACTCCTTGTTGGCCAGCGCGAGCGTACGCCCGGCGCGCAGCGCGGCCAGCGTCGGCGCGAGCCCGAGCGAGCCGACCACCCCGTTGAGCACGACGTCGCAGGGCCACTGCGCCAGCTCGGTCATCGCGTCCGGGCCGGCCACGATCTTGGGAAGCTTGAAGTCCCCGCTGCTCCAGCCGCGCCGGCTCGCCTCGGCATAGAACGCGAGCTGAAGGTCCTGCGCGGCGGACGCCTTCGCCACGCCGACCGCGTCGACGCGCAGTTCGAGGGCCTGGGCGGCGAGCAGCTCGACGTTGCCGCCACCGGCGCCGAGCGCGACCACCCGGAACCGGTCCGGGTTACGCCGCACGATGTCGATGGCCTGTGTGCCGACCGAACCGGTGGAGCCGAGCAGGACGAGTTCCCGGAGCGAAGTCACCGGGCCATTCTTCCCCACCACCGCTGTGCCCCCGCTGGGAGCCTCAGCCTTCCGCCTCGGCCTGCTCTTCCGATGCCTCCGCGCTTTCCTCCGGCGCCGCCTCGTCGAGGAGGTCCGCCGGGGTGGGCGTTGCCGTCGCGGTGGGCGCTGACGACGCGCTTCTTGGACTACCGCACATTGCCTTCTGCGCGACGGATGCGCCGCGAAAGCACACGCCCCTTGGCGTCGTCCGTACCAGCCCGCATCCCATGATCGGTCGACGCTCACCCGGGCGGGACGCGGCCCGGAGCCCGGCGGAACGTCACCCGATCTTCAGCACCGCCGGAGGGTGCCGCCGACCGGCGCTCCTTGATGGCACCGCTGCCACCACAGCCCCGCCCGCACCTGGGCAGAGGCGGACAGCAGCGCCGCCGTCGGCACTCCGGACGCGACCGGGGACGGGATGCCGATCCCTGGGCGCGCTTCAGACTCTGCCCCCGCGAAGGAAACTTTCCACGCATCGATGACTGTGGTTGACTTTCGTCATGCGGAGAGCTCTCGTCTGGCTGGCGGCCGTGCTGGTCGCCGCCCCACTGCTCGTCAGCCCGGGAGTGGCCCAGGCTGCCACCACGACACCTTCGCTGGTCATCGCCAGCGACTTCCCGGACCCCGACGTCGTCAAGTTCGGCGGCACCTACTACGCGTACTCCACCAACAACGGCCACGGCAACGTCCCGGTCGCCACGGCCACCTCGCTGACCGGGGCGTGGACCAGGCGGCCCGACGCGATGCCGACCCTCGGCGCCTGGGCCAACGGGGGCCTGACCTGGGCGCCCGACGTGTCCCAGCGGGCCGACGGGCGGTACCTGCTCTACTACACCGCCCGCAGCCGGGCCACCGGCCGGCAGTGCCTGGGCGCCGCGCTGGCCACGTCGCCGCTCGGCCCGTTCACCTCCGTCGGCACCCAGCCGCTGGTCTGCAACGCCGGCGAGGGTGGCGACATCGACGCGGCGAGCTTCACCGACAGCACCGGCCTGCGTTACCTGCTCTACAAGGACGACGGCAACGCCATCGGCCAGCCGACGAGCCTCTGGCTGCAACGGGTCGCGGCCGACGGGGTGACCCTCCAGGGCGCCCGGGTCGAGCTGCTGCGCAGCGGTCGCGCCGAGGAGGGCGGCATCATCGAGGCGCCGGTGCTGACCAAGGTCGGCGCGCAGTACGTGCTCTTCTACTCGCTCGGCGGCTACGGCGGCGACGGCTACCAGACCAGCTACGCCACGTCCGCCTCGCTGACCGGCCCGTACACCAAGGCGTACCGCTCGCTGATGACCACCGCGTCGCTGGACTCGGCGGTACGCGGGCCGGGCGGCGCGGACGTGGTGCGCGAGGCGGGCGGCGACCACATCGTCTTCCACGGCTGGATCAACAACTACTCCGCCCGGGGCATGTACGTGGCGGCGCTGGGCTGGGCCGGCGGGAACCCCGTGGTGCGGGGCAGCCGGGTGCGGTACGAGGCCGAGCGCGGCGGGCTCAACCGGTGCGCCGTGCGCGCCGCCCCGAACACGTCCCAGGGACAGGTGGTGGCGTACATCGACCACGCGGACAGCTGGGTCGAGGTCACGGTCTTCGCGCCCCGGGCCGGCGGCTACCGCGCCCACGTCGCCTACGCCGCCGGCTACGGCGACGCCCAGCACACGCTGACGGTCAACGGCGCGAACCCGAAGGTCGTCACCTACCCCGACACGGGCTGGGACGTCTGGCGCCAGGTGGGCGTCGACGTCACGCTCAACGCGGGCTTCAACACCCTCCGGTTCACCCACCTGAGCCGCTGGGCGGAACTCGACTTCGTCGAGGTGGCGTAGCCGCCCTGCCCGCGCCGAGAGGGCGTGGAGATCCTGGTGGGAAGGTGCCCCTCCGGGGGCCGGTTCCTACCAGGATCTCCACGCGGAGCGGGGTCAGGCCCCGGCGACGGGAGCGGTCAGCACTAAGGTCTCCAGGGACTCGCCGCCGTACCAGTCCGAGCGCCGTCCCACGTGGGTCATGCCGAGCCGGCGGGCCACCGCCATCGACGCCTCGTTGCCGGGCGCCACGACGGCGTACACCTCCCGCGTGCCGGCGGCCAGCTCCCGCGCCGCCGCCGCCCGGGCCGCCTCGGTGGCGTACCCGTGGCCCCACGAGTCGGGGTGCAGGTGCCAGCCCACCTCGATGTCCTCGGTCGGCACGCTCTCGTCCCGGCCGGGCAGCGGCTTGAGCAGCACCGTGCCGGCCACCACGCCGGTGTCGCGGACCTCGATCGCCCAGGTGCCGTACCGGCCACCGTGCCCCGCGTGCCGCTCCCGCCACATCGCGAGCCGGTCGGCGGCCTGCGCCGGGTCCGTCAGCGGCAGGCCGGGCGCGCCCAGCCAGCGGGTGACCTCGGGCCGGGAGTAGATGTCGAAGAGCCGGGCCAGGTCGGCCGGGTCCTCGGTCCACTCCCGCAGTACCAGGCGCTGGGTGGTGAGAACGGTCATGTCCCGTGATCATAATGAGTGACGCGGGACGGTACGGGGAAAGAAGCCGCGATGGGCGGCGGATGGCAACGGGCGAAGCGGATCACCAGTGCGGCGTTCCGCCCGCTGCGGGGCCGGGACCTGTCCCTGCACGCCGCCGCCATCACCTTCTACGGGGCGATCGCCGTGGTGCCGGTGGCCCTGCTGGCGATCTGGCTGACCTCGCTGCTGGCGGGGGCCGAGCGGGTGCGCCGGCTCACCTCGTACGCCGTGGACACGCTGCCGGACGCGATCGGCGCGCCCCACGCGGTGCAGGCGCTGGTCGGGGCCGGGGTGGGGCTGACCCCGCTGCTGGCCCTGGCGTCGCTGCTGCCGGCGTCGCTCTACGGCGAGGGGCTGCGCCGCGCCTTCGTCTCGGTCGCCGTGCCGCGCAGCGAGGAGTCGCTGGTCGGCTGGCGGGGCCGGCTGCTGCTGCTGCCGCTGCTGGCGCCGGCCCCGGCCCTGCTGCTGTCGATCCTGCTCGCGCTGCCCACGACGACCGGGCTGGTCCGGCAGGGCGGCTGGACCGGCGCGCTGGGGGTGGTGCTGTCGTTCCTGGCGGTCTGGCTGGTGCTCACCCCGGTGCTGCTCTGGGTGTTCCGGGTGGTCGGCCCGGCGTCGCCGGACTGGCTCTCCGCGCTGGGCGTCGGGTCGTTCACCGCCGCCAACCTCTCCGGCTTCCTGCACGGCTTCGTGCTCTTCGCCTCGCTCCCGATCGACCTGGGGGTGCCGTTCGGGGGCTTCGACGAGATCGGCGCGGGGGTGGCGGTCCTGCTCTGGCTCTACCTCTTCCACGTGATCGTGCTGGCCGGCTACTCCGCCACCCTCGCGCTGTCCCGGTGGCGCGACCGCCGCGGCGCCGCGCCGGCCGAAGCCGCGCTCGACGGCGGGGCCGGCGCCGCACCGGCCGGGCGGCCCGACGGTCAGGCTCGGAAGGGGCCGGCGACCTCGTAGGTGATCCCGTCGCTGCCGGTGGAGTTGCCGGAGGCGCCGCGCTGGGACGAGAAGTAGAGTCGTGACCCGTCCGGGGAGAACGCCGGGCCGGTGATCTCCGAGCCGGACTGGCCGAGGATGCGCAGGAACGGGGCGACCACGCCGGCCCGGGTGATGACGTTGATCTCCATGTTGCCGCCGTCCTCGGCGACGTAGAGGTCCCCGCCGGCGGTGCCGGTGATGTTGTCGACGCCGGTCAGCGGCGCCGCCCCGGCCGGCACCAGCGAGTCGTCGTACGCCAGGTCGAGACGCTGGTTGACCGCGTCGTACGCCCACACCCGGTTGTCGCCCTTGGTGGTGAACCAGCAGGTGCCCCGGTCGTACCAGCACCCCTCACCGCCGTCGAAGTGTCGGGCCGCGCCGACCTGCCAACGCGTCGGCACCGGGAAGCCGTCCCGGTCCGGCAGGTCCCGCCAGGTCACCGGCCCGGTCACCTGGTCGGCCGGGGCGCAGAGCACCTGCACCTTCCCCGTGCGCAGGTCGCCCCAGGTGTCGGGGACGAAACGGTAGAAGCAGCCGTCGTCCTCGTCCTCGGTCAGGTAGACCACCCGTCGATCCGGGTCGCAGGCGGCCGCCTCGTGGGTGAACCGGCCCATCCGGGTCCGCTCCTCGGCCGCCCGGCTGCCGTCCGGCCAGGTCTCGAACACCCGCCCCAACGGCACCTCCTCGCAGGACAGCCAGGTGCCCCAGGGGGTCGCCCCGCCGGCGCAGTTGACGTTGGTCCCGCCGAGGATCCGGTACGCCGCCGCGATCGAGCCGTCGGCCCGGAAGCGCACCGCGGAGGCGCCGCCGATCAGCGGCACCTCGGAGTTGGAGACGTAGATCCAGCCGTCCCCGGCCGGGAAGCAGGCGCCGCCGTCGGGAGCCAGGTGCCACAGGTACGAGGTGCCGGGCACCCGCTGCCCGGATCGGGCGACGACCCGGCTGGTGAAGCCGGCCGGCAACTGGAGGCCGTTGCCGTCGGCGGCGAGCAGATCGCCGTACGGGCCGGGTCCGGGTTGGGCGGGGGCGGCGAGCGCGGCGCCGGCCCAGAGACTGCCGGCGAAGGCGGCGCCGCCGGCGACGGTGGCGCGCAGCAGGGTACGACGGTCCATCGGAGGCTCCCGGAGGGTGCGGGGACGATGCCCCGTCGACGCTAGGGCCGACGGGGCATCGATGGAAGCCTCTATTTGGTGAACGCGGGGTGACGGGCCTCCGGAGCCGCCGGCCCGGGCTCGTCGGACTCCTTGATGCCGAAGCGGCGGTAGACCCGGGCCAGCGGGCCGGGGGCCCACCAGTTCCAGCGGCCGAGCAGCCGCATCGTGGCCGGCACCAGCAGCGCCCGGACCAGCGTCGCGTCCACCACGATCGCCACGATCATGCCGATCCCGATGAGCTTGATGTACGCCATCTCGCCCGTCGCGAAGCCGGCCACCACGATGATCAGCAGCAGCGCGGCGGCGGTGATGATCCGCCCGGTGCGCTGGAGCGCGACGGCCACCGACGCGGTGTTGTCGCCCGTGCGGTCCCACTCCTCGCGCACCCGGGAGAGCAGGAACACCTCGTAGTCGGTCGCCAGCCCGAAGAGCACGGCGAGCATGAGGATCGGGTTGCTCGGCTCGATGAACCCGGTCGGGGTGAAGCCGAGCAGGTCGGCGAAGTGCCCGTCCTGGAAGATCCAGACCACGACGCCGAACGACGCGCCGATCGACACCAGGTTCATCAGCACCGCCTTGACCGGCAGCACCACCGAACCGAAGGCGAGGAACAGCAGGACCAGGATGGCGGCGGCCATCAGCAGGGCCATCCAGGGCAGCCGCTCGGCGAGACCGTCGATCAGGTCGAGGTCGACGCCGGGCCGGCCACCGACGAGCACCTCGGCGTCGGCCGGCGGCGGCAGGTCGCGCAGCGCCCGGACCACGTCGTGCGCCGCGTCGCCGGTCGGCTCTCCCGGGTAGGTCACCGTCAGCAGCGTCGACGCGCCCCGGTTGGCCGCCACCTGCACCCCGGTCACGCCCGGCACCGCGGCCACCCGGTCGGCGAAGGGCTGCACCTGCTCCGGGGACGCCCCGGAGACCAGCACGTCGATCGGCGCGATCGTGCCGCCGGGGAACTCGGCGGCGATCCGCTCGGAGACCACCCGGGGCTCGGCGGTCGCGGGCAGCACCCGGTCGTCGAACCCGCCGAACTCCATCCGCAGGATCGGCGTGGCCAGCAGCAGGAGCAGCACGGTCACCCCGACCAGGTAGCGCACCGGGCGGCGCATCACGCTGTGCGCGATCCGGGCCCAGGCGCCGCCCGTCGCACCGTTCGCCGGCCGCGCACCGCGCGCCCCACGCCGCCACGGCAGCGGTACGCGCAGCGCGTCGATCCGGTGGCCGAGCACCGCGAGCAGGGCCGGCAGCACGGTCAACGCCGCCAGCATGGCGACCAGCACGGCGGCCATCCCGCCGAGCGCCATCGAGCGCAGGAACGCCTGCGGGAAGATCAGCAGGCTGGCCATGGCGGTCGCGATGGTGAGCCCGGAGACCAGCACCGTCCGCCCGGCCGTGGCCATGGTCCGCCGGATCGCGGCCGGGGTGTCGTGCCCGGCGGCCAACTCCTCGCGGAACCGGCTGACCACGAAGAGGGCGTAGTCGACCGCCATGCCCAGGCCGATCAGGGTGATGACGTTGATCGCGAAGACCGACACGTCGGTGACCATGTTGACCAGCCGGACGGCGACGAACGCGCCGAGGATGGCGAGCCCGCCGATCAGCAGGGGCGTGGAGGCGGCCACCAGCCCGCCGAAGATCAGCACGAGCAGCACCAGGAGCACCGGCATGGAGAGCAGTTCCGCGCGGGTGATGTCCTTGGTGGTCTGGGTGTTCGACTCCTGAAGGGCCGCCGTGGCGCCGCCGACCTCGGTCCGTACGCCGGGCGCGGCGAGCGCCGGCCGCAGCTCCTCGTACGCGGCGGCCTTGTCGTCCTTGTCGGCGGCGCGGAGCTGCACCAGGGCGTAGGTGGCCCGGCGGTCGGTGGAGAGCAGCGCGGGGGCCTGGGTGTCGTACCAGGTGGTGACGCTGGTGATCTCCGGGCGCTCGCGCAGCCGGGCGACGGTGGCCGCGACCGGGTCACGGAAGTGGGGCTGGTCGACGGTCGAGGCGTCGCTGGACCAGAGCACGACGAGGTCGGCGCCCTGCGGCCCCAGCTCCCGGGTGATCCGCTCGGCGGCCCGGCTGGACTCGCTGGCCGGATCGTCGAAGCCGCCGCCGGTCAGCTGCCCGAAGACCCCGACCCCCCAGGTGGAGCCGACCGCGACGAGCACCAGGGCGGCGGCCAGCACCGACCAGCGCAGCCGCACGACCATGTGTCCCCACCAGGCGAACATTCGCCTCCCCCTCCGACGACGGCTACGCTGTGACCATCGCTTATTTGAGTGAACGCCGTTAACTATCGCAACGGCGGTCGTTTCGGTCAAGGGAGTCAGCCGGATGGGCGCACCGAGCCGACGGGAGCGCCTGCGCTCGGCGACGGTCGCCGAGATCAAGGACGGGGCTCGGCGGCTGCTGGTGACGGGCGGGGCCGACGCCGTGTCGCTGCGGGCCATCGCCCGCGACATGGGCATGACCGCGCCGGCCATCTACCGCTACTTCCCCAGCCTGGAGGCGCTCGTCGCGGCGCTTGCCGGCGACCTCTACGACGAGCTGCGGCTGCGGCTGGAGGCGGCCCGGGACGACGCCGGGGGCGAGCCGGTCGACCAGCTGCTGGCCATGTCCCGTACCTTCCGCGCCTGGTCCGTGGCGCATCCCGCCGAGTTCGGGCTGATCTTCGGCGCCCCGACCCCCGGGCGCAACGCCCCCGTCGACGACTGCGCCGACCCGGACCATCCCGGCGCCCGCCTCGGCGCGGTCTTCATCCGACCGTTCCTCGCCCTCTGGCGCCGCTCCCCCTTCCGCACCCCGCCGCCCGAGCTGCTCCGGCGGCACCTGGGCGGACGGCGGCTGGAGCCGCTGCGGCTCAGCCACGGCGAGGTGCCGGTCGAGGTCGCGTACGCCTTCCTCTCCGGCTGGACCCGGCTCTACGGCCTGGTGGCCATGGAGGTCTTCCACCAGTTCGACTGGGCGGTCACCGACGCCGAGGCGCTGTTCGAGCTGGAGCTGGAGACGTTCACCGCCCAACTGCGGGGCGACGCGCCGACGGGCGACGACGCGCCCTCCTGAGGGGCACGTCGGCGTCTCCGGGGCGTCTGGGGCCGGCAGATCGGCGGGACGGGCTACCGCCCTCGCGCCCGGGTCCGCTCCCGGTGCCCGGCCCGGTCGGGCCGGCCGACGTGGCTGCGCTCGCGCCAGGACTCACCGAGCCAGAGGTGCGGCGCGTGGTGGCGGACCGCCGCCACGGCCACGGGTACGTGGGCGGCCTCGACCCGGAGCCGGTGGCGCAGGCGGGGCAGCCCGGGGCGGAACGGCTCCTCCTCGCGCACCAGCGTCCACAGCACCGGGTCGTCGCGGTCGATGGGACCCGTCGGGTACAGCTCCAGGGAGTGGAAGCTGGACCTGTGCCCCTGGCTGTGGAACAGGCCGACGCCGGCGAGCGTGCGCCACGGTATGACCTGGCACCGGGTGCCCGTGTCGAACCACATGCCGACGTGGTCGACGAGGATCCTCGTCCGCCGTTGCCGCCAGAACACCACGAGGAGCAGGCCGCCCGGCACACCGAGGGCCGCCAGCATGCTCGCCGCGACGAGCCCCGCGACGGGTGACCGTGGCTGGTGGCTCCCGCCGATGACCGCGACGGCCGCGACGAGCCCGCCGACCCCGGCCAGGACGAGGAGCAGGGCGACGGGCAGCCCGGTCCGGGCACGACGTCGCCCGGTGGGTATCACCGCGGCGTTCGGGGCGGGGGCGGGCAGGGCGAAGGGTGCTGCCATGGCAGGCGAGCCTACCGGGGCCAACCTGCCCTTCCACCTGCCCCTTCGTCATGATCCGCACTGTGGGACCCACGGTCGCTCCCGGGGCACCGGGCCCGCCGGCAACGGGCGGCCGACGACGAGCGGCCGACAGGCGGTGAAGGGCTGACCGGCGGCGGCTGCGGGCAGTAGGCTCCCCCGGCATGGGTGACGAGCTGCCGCCCCGGGCCGACGTGGTGATCGTCGGCGCCGGGCACAACGGTCTGGTGTCCGCGATCCTGCTCGCCCGCGCCGGGCTGGACGTGCTGGTGCTGGAGGCGGCGGACGTCGTCGGCGGGGCCACCCGCACCGAGGCGCCGTTCCGCAAGGTGCCGGGGCTGCGCCACTCCACCGGGTCGTACCTGCTCGGGCTGATGCCGCCGGAGCTGCTCGCCACGCTGGACGTGCGCATCCCCGTGCTGCGCCGCGACCCGCACTACTTCCTGCCCACCCCCGGCGGCCCCGGCTCGCCGTACCTGCTCTTCGGCAGCGACGCGGCGGCCACCCGGGCGCAGCTCGCGGAGTTCTTCTGCCCCGCCGACGTGGCCGCCGACGACGCCCTCCAGGCCGAGCTGGCCGCGCTGCGCGACGATCTCGCCCCGGCCTGGCTGGCCGAGCCGCTGCCCGTCGAGGAGACCGCCGAGCGGCACGTCCGGCCGGCGCTGCGGCAGGTCTTCGTCGACCTGGTCCGCGGCTCGGTCGCCGACCACCTGGCCCGCTTCGACTTCCGCTCCGAGCTGCTGGTCAGCATGTACGCCGTCACCGACGGCCTCTCCGGGCTCAACGCCGGCCCCGACGACCCGGGCACCGGGCACAACTTCCTCGTCCACAACATGTGCCGGCTGCCGGGCTCCGACGGCACGTGGATGATCACCGAGGGCGGGATGGGCACCGTGTCGCGCGTCTTCGCCGACGCCGCCCGGGCCGCCGGCGCGACGATTCTGACCGGCGCGCCGGTCAGCGCGATCACCCTGGACGGCGGCGCGGCGGGCGGGGTGGTCCTCGCCGACGGGCGGGAGGTCGCGGCCCGGGTGGTGCTCGGCGCCTGTGACCCGTACCGGCTGATGGACCTGCTGCCCGACGGCGCGCTCCCGGCGCCGCTGGCCGACCGGATGGCGGCGGTCCGCCGACCCGGCACCACGCTCAAGCTCAACCTGGCGCTGACCGGCCTGCCCCGCTTCTCCTGCCTGCCCGGCGACGCGCCGAGCCCGTTCGGCTCGACGATCCACCTGCTGCCCGGCTCGGACTCGCTGACCGGTGGGGGCGGCGAGCCGCCGATGGCGGCGCTGCGCGCCATGTGGGCGGACGTGCAGGCGGGGCGGCTGCCCGACGAGCCGACCATCGAGTGGTACCTGCACACCACGGTGGACCCGTCGCTCTCGGACGGCCGGGGGCACCACTCGTCGGCGCTCTTCGTGCAGTCGGTGCCGTACGAGCTGGCCGGCACCACCTGGGACGAGGCGCTGCCCGGCTACGTGGACCGCCTGATCGGGATCTGCGAGCGGTACGCCCCCGGCACCGGCGACCTGATCGCCGACGCGGTGCCTCTGCCGCCACCCGGCATCGAGGCGCACTTCGGCATCACCGGCGGGCACATCCACCACGTCGACAACACGGTCTCGTTCACGGACCGGATGCCGTACGCCACGGGCGTCGACGGCGTCTACGCCGGCAGTGCCGGCTGCCACCCGGCCGGCAGCGTCATCGGCGCCGCCGGCCACAACGCGGCCCGCCGCATCCTCACCGACCTCTCCCGCTGACCACCCGCCCCCGCTCCCCTGCTCGCCCGTCCCCGTGCCCGGGAGCGTCGATCATGCAGTTATGGTGCCCGATCCAGGCGACTTGGGGTGGTTTTGTCACCCACCACAACTGCATGATCGACGCGGGAGGGGCGGCGGGGCGCGGGGCGGGGGGTTAGTTGGCCGGTTTGGCCGGCTGGGCGGGGGTGTGCTGCTCGTCGGCGCGGCGGGCGCGGACCTTGTGGCCGACGCTGGTCAGGCAGCGGCCGCTGGGCAGGTCGAACTTCCAGCCGTGCAGCTGGCAGGTGAGCTGGTCGCCGTCGACGATGCCGAACCGGGTCAGGTCGGCCTTCAGGTGCGGGCAGCGCCGCTGCACCACCCAGTCGCCGAGGGTGATGTCCTCGGCGTCGCTGGTCCGCTCGTGCTCGTCGTACCAGCCCTCGGCGTACTGGAGGCGTTCCGTGGAGAGGCACTTGAAGAAGGCGTAGACGAACTCGTTGTACTGGCCGATCCGGGCCGCCGAGAAGCGGCAGGAGAGGAAGAGGGAGTTGACCCAGTCCACCTCGCCGATGTGCAGCAGGTGCTCGATCAGCGCCCGCTCCGTACGGAACCGGTAGCGGACCTTCTCGTCGGCGTACGGCCGGACCTGCTTGCCGGGGAAGTCCACCACGATCGACTCAATCGTCTCGCCGCCCGAGTCGTCGGTGCCCACCAGGTCGAAGCGGACCGGGCCGCCGACCCCCTTGGCCAGGTAGATCGACTCCTCCAGCAGGGGCTCGACGCGGCGCTGCATCTCCTTGAGCACGTCCACCTCGGGGTGCCGCCAGGACGCCTTCTCGGCCTCGATGACGGGCCGCTTGCGCTCGCGCATCTCCTCCAGGTGGGCGACCTTGTTCGCGAAGAACTCCTCCACCGGCACCGGGTGGCTGGTCTCGCAGCTCTCCGTGGTGACCTCGGCGACGCTGCCCGGGAGCAGCACGACGCCGTTGGTGCCGCCGACCTTCGCGTACTCGCTCAGGAAGACCGACTGGTCGGGGAAGATGTTGCCCTCGTCGCCGTGGATGTCGTTGAACTGCCACAGCTCGTCGTCGAGGAAGCAGGGCGGGCCGGCGATCGGGAAGACGTGGTCGGCCCTCAGGTCGTCGATGTAGCGCCAGGTGCGGTCGAACTGCCGGTCCCGCTTCTGCTTGCCGAACGCCGTCTTCGCCGCCTGCGGCAGCTCGTAGACCATCGGGTACCAGATCGCGCCGGAGAACTGGAGCATGTGCGCGTGCACGTGGCCCAGCTCGGCGAAGACGCTCAGGTCGGTGGGGCGGGCGTCGTTCTGGTTGAGCAGCCGGACCCCGTCGTACTCCACCCACAGCGAGGAGTCGCCGATCGGGCCGTCGGTCGGGCTGGTCAGCGCCTGGATCATGATCTTCAAGCCGCCGTCCAGCTCCACGACCTGCTCGTTCGGCGCCTTCAGGAACTTGGTGAAGCCCAGCTCCCGCAGCTCGTCCTCCATCTCGGAGGTGGGGAACGCGGGCAGCAGCACGGTGGCCGACTTCGACACGAAGCGCTTCAGGTGCGCCGCGTCGAAGTGGTCCCGGTGCAGGTGGGAGACGTAGAGGTAGTCGACGTCGCCGAGCGTCTCCCAGTCGAGCAGGGAGTTGTCCGGAAACGGGAACCACGAGGCGAAATAGGCCGGATTGACCCACGGGTCGCACAGGATGCTGCCCGCGGCCGTGTCGATCCGCATGCTGGCGTGCCCCGTACCGGTCACTCGCACCGCAGTTCCCCCTCAAAACGACAAACAAGGTGTACGCCAGAAACGCTACCGGAGGGAGTCTGGCGACCTACCCGCGACGCCGGTAGTGCCGATACGCCCGTGCGGAGCCGGGCCCTTGGTCCCCACCTGCCGGCCCGCGCACGTCCTCCGGGCCGGCGCCCGCCTCGCACGGTCGGATCGTGCGGTCCGCCCCATCGGTCGGACCCAGCGCCGGGCCCGGCACGGGGCGTGCCAGACTAACCGGAGATCCGATCGCGAGGGAAGGACCGACAGTGGCAGGAAGCGAGCCGGTAACGTCGCCAGACCAGCACAAGCCCGGGCACCGCAAGTCCGGGCGGATCGGCGCGGTTGTCTCCGCGCTGGCCCTGCTGGCGATGCTCTGCGGCAACCACGAGGGCAGGGTCGAGAACATCTGGCTGATCGGCCTGGCCGTGCTGCTGCTGCTCATCGTCATCGGCGACACCGTGCTGCGGCGCAACGGCCTGCGGTCCTGACCGCACCCGCGTCAGCCGGCGTCGCACCGGTCCGCGCGCCGGAGGCCACACGCACGAGGGCCCGCCCCCGACCGGGGAGCGGGCCCTCGCCGTACGCGGATCAGCGGCCGAACAGGATGTCCTGCACGTCCTTGAGCGCGGCGTCGACCTCGGCCTCGAAGTAGCCGCCGGGTACCAGCCCGAAACGCAGTGTGTCCAGTTCCTTCGGGTTCACCGGCATCGGGTTGCGCCCCTGCATGCCGCCCAGCAGCGTGTCGAAGAACCGGTCGACCTGGTCGGGGTCGTACCCGCTGCCGAACCGGCGCACCTGGAAGCTGCGCCGGATCTGGTCGACGCGGTAGAGGTCGCTGCCGGGCGGGCCGGCCATCGGCGGGCCCGCCATCGGCGGCGGGCCACCGACGGGTGCGCCACCAACGGGTGGGCCACCGACCGGCGGGCCGGCGTGCGGCGGACCGGCGTGCGGCGGACCGCCGAAGCCCGGCTGCGGCTGCGGAGGGGGCCCGGCCGGGCCGCGGCCCCGCAGGTCACGCAGGTCCCGCTCGGGCATCCGGATCTCGGCGGTCATGTCGGCGCGAGCGCGCCGGCCGGCCTCGAACCCGTCGAAACGCGGCTCGTCGCCGTAGCCACCGGGGCCGTCGCCGTAGCCGCCCGGACGGTCGCCGTAGTTACCCGGACCGTCGCCGTAGCCACCGCCCGGACCGTCGCCGTAGCCACCACCCGGGGCGTCGGCGTACTTGCCGGGGCCGTCGCCGTAGCCGCCGGGGCCGTCGCCGTAGCCGCCGGGACCGTCGCCGTAGCCGCCGGGGCGGTCGCCGTAGCCGCCGGGACCGTCGCCGTAGCCGCTGGGGCCGGCGGGCAGGCCGCGCGGCGGCGGAGCACCGTGGCCCATCGGGGCGTTCGGTCCCATCGGGCCGGGGCCGCGCGGCGGCTCGTAGCCGCCCCGGGGGGCGTCGTAACCACCGGCGAAGGCACCGGTGGGCTCGTCGTAGCGGCCGTAGCGGTCGCCGGGCGGACCGGCCTGCGCCGGCATCGGCCGGGGCGGCATCGGCTGCGGGACCGGCGACATGCCGCGGTCGTCGCGCACCGGCGGGCCCATGCGGTCCGGGGGACCCATCCGGTCGGGCGGACCCAGGCGGTCGGGCGGACCCATCCGGTCGGCGTCGCGGGGGTCGCCGCCGCGGCCGCCGGCGCCACCGCGCTCCTCCAGCTCGGCCAGCTGCCGCTCGACCCGGTCGAGGTGCAGGTCGACCTGCCACTCGTCGTAGCCGTTGAAGCGGACCCGGAAGACGACGTCGTGGACCTCCTGGGAGGCGACGGGGGCACCCACCGGCCGGCCGTCGAGCGTCGCCTCGACCCGATCCAGGAAGGCGTCGACCTCGTCGACCTTGTATCCCCGGCGGAGCGCCTTACGCCGGAAACGCTGACCCTGACTCGCCACTATGTCTCCTGGTCTCGTTCGCTACGCCCGGTCACGCCTTCTCCCCGGCCCGGTCGGTGTCGGTGTCCATGTCCTCGGCGGCGGCGAGCTGCCCGCACGCTCCGTCGATCTCGCGACCCCGGGTGTCCCGCACGGTCGTCGACACCCCGGCCTCGCGCAACCGCCGGACGAACTCCCGCTCGACCGGCTTGGGGCTGGCGTCCCAACGGCTGCCCGGAGTCGGGTTGAGGGGGATGAGGTTCACGTGGGTCAGCTTCCCGGCCAGCAGCCGCCCGAGCAGATCGGCTCTCCACGGCTGGTCGTTCACGTCCCTGATCATGGCGTACTCGATCGACACGCGACGCCCTGTGCGGGCCGCGTAGTCCCACGCCGCGTCCAGCACCTCGGACACCTTCCAGCGCTGGTTGACCGGCACGAGTTCGTCGCGCAGCTCATCATCGGGGGCGTGCAGCGACAACGCAAGGGTCACCGAGAGGTCTTCGCTGGCCAGTCGGCGGATGGCCGGGACCAGGCCGACCGTGGAGACCGTGATGTGACGCTGCGACAGCCCGAGCCCCTCGGGCGCCGGGGCGACCAGCCGACGGATCGCCGCGACCACCCGGGAGTAGTTCGCCAGCGGCTCGCCCATGCCCATGAAGACCACGTGCGACAGGCGCGGCGGAGAACCCGCCACCGCTCCGGAGGCGGCCACCCCGGCCAGGTAGACCGCCTGGTCGACGATCTCGGCGGTGGAGAGGTTGCGGGTCAGTCCCGCCTGGCCGGTGGCGCAGAACGGGCAGGCCATGCCGCAGCCGGCCTGGCTGGAGATGCAGACGGTGACGCGGTCCGGATAACCCATCAGCACGCTCTCCACCAGCGAGCCGTCGTGCAGCCGCCAGAGCGCCTTGCGGGTCGCGCCGTCGTCGCAGGCCAGCTCGCGGACCGGGGTGAGCAGCCGGGGCAGGAGCTGGTCGGCGAGCTTCTCCCGGGTGGCGGCCGGCAGGTCGGTCATCTGCCCCGGATCACGCACCAGCCGACCGAAGTAGTGGGTGGAGACCTGCTTGGCGCGGAACGCCGGCTCCCCCAGCTCGGTGACCAGGGCCCGGCGGCCGGCGAGGTCGAGATCGGCGAGGTGACGGGGGGGCATCGCGGGCCGCCGCCCGGGGGCGTCGGGGTCTGCGGGGATCAGGGGCAAGCTCGTCATGGCGCGTCCAGTCTGTCACGCCGGACGGCCGACACACCTGTCCGGAGGTGCCGAATCGCCCCCCGCCGCCCGGGCGGGACCACTGACGACGGGTGATTCACGCCTCACTCCAGCACCGGGACGAAGACCGCCAGGAGCAGGTACGCGGTCGGCAGCGCGAAGAGGATCGAATCCAACCGGTCCATCAGGCCGCCGTGCCCCGGGAGCAGGTTGCTCATGTCCTTCACCCCGAGGTCCCGCTTGATCATGGACTCGGCGAGGTCACCGAGGACGGCGGCGCCGGAGACCGCCAACCCGAAGAGCGCGCCCCACCACGGGGCCACGTCCAGGAGCAGCCAGAGCAGCAGGGCGCTGCCCAGCGCCGCGGCGGCGACCGAGCCGGCGAAGCCCTCCCAGGACTTCTTCGGGCTCACCGAGGGGGCCATCGGGTGCTTGCCGAAGCTGACGCCGGCGGCGTACCCGCCGGTGTCGGAGAGGACCACCGCGGCCAGCGTCACCAGCACCCGCAGGTCACCGTCCTCGGGCACCGCCGCCAGCAGCGCGGCGAAGCCGCCGAGGAACGGGACGTACACCGCGATGAGGGTGGCGGCGGTCAGGTCGCGCTGGAAGCCGCCCGGCCCGTCGCCGAGCCGCCAGACCATGGTGCCCAGCACGGTCACCAGCAGGCCGAGGCTGAGCGCGTCGGGACCGGAGAACCAGGCCAGCCCGATGGTGAGCACCCCGCCGGCGATCAGCGGCACCAGCGGTGGGTGCGCGCCGCTGCGGCGTACCGCCCGGGCCATCTCCCACATGCCGACGGCGACCGCCGCTGCCACCACCACCAGGAAGGCGGTCCGGTAGAAGAACAGCGGCACCACGATCAGGGCGCCGAGGCCCACGCCGACGGCGATGGCCGCCGGGAGGTTGCGCCCGGCCCGGCTCGGGACGGGCTGCCGGGTCGGGGGCCGGTCGGCGCCGGCCCGGCGTCGACCGCGCTGCCGGCGGCCCGGGGGCCGCGCGGGCTCCGGCTCCGGCTCGACGTCCCGGACCGGTTCGAGCTGGGTGGTCGGGTATTCGGAGTCGTCGGGATGGTCGCGGTGGCCGTTCATCGCCGCCGGGTCACCGGCCGCCGCCACGTCGGCCTGCGGACGGGAGCGGGCCGGCGCCTCGGCGTACGCGTCGGGGAGCACGGCGGGCCGGCGGTGCCACTGGCCCGGATCGATCTCGGGCTCCGGCCAGGGGAGGGCGGGCGCCGGTGCGGGGGCGGGAGCGTCGGGGCGGTCCCAGCCGCGGGGCTCGGCGCTGCCGTGGGGATCGAGGTGGGACATCACGCACCGAGCGGGACCGGTACGAGATCCACCAGATGACGCACAACCACAACCATTCCCCTACCGCGCGACTGTTCCGTCCGGTCGACCCGCCCGACGGCCGGCCGATCCCCAGCGTTCACCGCAGGGTGGCCGGGAATCCTGCCGAGCCTACTGCACCCACCGATCCCTCACGTCGGACCGGCCCCGTGCGGCCCTCCTACGACGGTGGCACCGGGCCCGCCGCCCGTGATCGGACGGTGGAGCGCCGGTGCCACGATGCCGTCGTCGCCGGTAAGGTGCCGGCGTACGGCTCACACCTCGAGAAGCTCGTTCTCCTTGTGCTTGACCAGGTCGTCGACGGCGGCGACGAAGCGCTGGGTCAGGTCGTCGAGTTCCTTCTCGGCGCGGCGGCCGTCGTCCTCGCCGACCTCGCCGTCCTTGACGAGCCGGTCCAGCTCTTCCTTGCCCTTGCGGCGGATGTTGCGGATGGCCACCTTGGCCTCCTCGCCCTTGTGCCGGGCGACCTTGATCATCTCTCGGCGGCGCTCCTCGGTCATCTGCGGGAGCAGGATGCGGAGCTGGTTGCCCTCGTTGTTCGGGTTGGCGCCGAGGTCGGAGTCGCGGATCGCCTTCTCCATGGCGTTGATCTGCGAGTTGTCGTACGGCTTGATGATCACCATGCGCGGCTCGGGAACCCCGATGGACGCCATCTGGGGCAGCGGCGTGGGGCTGCCGTAGTAGTCGATGATGATCTTGGAGAACATGGCGGCGTTGGCGCGACCGGTGCGGATCGCGCCGAACTCCTCCTTGGCGTGCTCGATCGCACGCTCCATCTTCTCCTCGGCCTCGAGGAGGGTGTCGTCGATCACCGGTCTCCTCGCCTCCTTCTGTGCTCGTCGTGGGCTTGTCGTGTCGGAGGAACCGCTGAGGTCGGGGTCAGACCGCTCAGGCGGTGATCAGGGTGCCGATCTTGTCGCCACCCACGGCCCGGATGATGGTGTCGTCGCCCTGCGCGCCGAAGACCAGCATCGGCAGGCCGTTCTCCATGCACAGGCTGAACGCGGCGGCGTCGGCGACCCGCAGGTTACGCCGCAGCACCTCGGAGAAGGTGATCGAGTCGAACTTGCTGGCGGTCGGGTCGAGGCGCGGGTCGGCGGTGTAGACGCCGTCCACGCCGTTCTTGCTCATCAGCACCACGTCGGCGCGGATCTCCAGGGCCCGCTGGGCGGCCACCGTGTCGGTGGAGAAGTAGGGCATCCCGGCGCCCGCGCCGAAGATCACCACGCGGCCCTTCTCCAGGTGCCGGATGGCGCGCAGCGGGATGTAGGGCTCGGCGACCTGGGCCATCGTGATCGCGCTCTGCACGCGCGTCTCGATGCCCTCCTTCTCCAGGAAGTCCTGCAACGCGAGGCAGTTCATCACGGTGCCGAGCATGCCCATGTAGTCGGCCCGGGCCCGGTCCATGCCGCGCTTCTGCAACTCCGCGCCCCGGAAGAAGTTGCCGCCGCCGACCACCACCGAGACCTGCACGCCGCGGCGGACCACGGTGGCGATCTGCCGGGCGATGGCCTGTACGACGTCCGGGTCCACCCCGATCGCGCCCCCGCCGAACACCTCACCGGAGAGCTTCAGCACCACCCGGCGGGCCCGACCGGGGGGTGGCGCCGTCGGATCGTCCGCCGCCAGACTCCGGTCACTCACAACCTGCGTCATCCGCCCCGCCCTTCCCCATGCGCACGTCCCGTACGCCCCGTACCGCGAAACTGCCGTAGCCGACCCTATGTGACGAGGAGGCCGCGGTGCCTGTCACGTACACCGGCGGCCTCCTCGTCGACGTTTCCCTGCCCGCGGCGCGCGGAGCGCCCGGGGCGGCTCAGGCCTGGCCGACCTCGAACCGCACGAAGCGGGTGACCTCGATGCCGGCCTCGGCCAGCAGCTGCTTCACCGACTTCTTGTTGTCGGCGACCGACGCCTGCTCCAGCAGGACGTAGTCCTTGAAGAACGCGTTCACCCGACCCTCGACGATCTTCGGCAGGGCCGCCTCGGGCTTGTTCTCCTCGCGGGCGGTCTGCTCGGCGATGCGCCGCTCGGACTCGACGACGTCGGCCGGCACCTCGTCCCGGGTGAGGTACTTCGGCCGCATGGCGGCGATCTGCATCGCCACACCCCGGGCGTCCGAGTCGGACGCCTCGTCGCCGGCCGTGCTCGTGTACTGCACCAGCACGCCGACCGCCGGGGGCAGGTCCTGGCTCTTGCGGTGCAGGTAGACGGCGGTGGTGCCGTCGAGCTTGGCGAAGCGGTTGAGGACGAGCTTCTCGCCGATCTTGGCGGACTGCTCCTGCACCAGGTCGGCGACGGTCTTGCCGTCCAGCTCGGTGGCGAGCAGCTCCTCGGCGGTGCCGACGCCGCTGCGCTCGCCGTGCTCCACCAGCTGCTGGGCCAGCTCGATGAAGGCGTCGGTCTTGGCGACGAAGTCGGTCTCGCAGTTGAGTTCGAGCAGCGCCTTGCCGGAGTGGGCGATCAGACCGTTGGCGGCCGTACGGCCGGCCCGCTTGCCGACGTCCTTGGCGCCCTTGACGCGCAGGATCTCGACGGCCTTGTCGAAGTCGCCCTCGGCCTCGGTCAGCGCCTTCTTGCAGTCCATCATGCCGGCGCCGGTGAGGTCGCGGAGCTTCTTGACGTCCGCGGCGGTGAAGTTGGACATGGCTCTCTCTTCGGTGTTGAGACTGCGGGTGGGTTGGTCCTGGTGCCGGTTACCCGGATCCGGGCGCGACGTGCCCGGCGTACCTGCCGCTCCCCGCCGCCCGGGAGAACGGGCGGCGGGAAAGCGGCGGTGCGGTCACTCCGCGGCGGCGGTCGCCGGCTGCTCGACCGGCTGGGCCTGCTCGGCCCGCGGGGCCTGCTCGGCCTGCGGAGCCTGCTCGACCGGCTGGGCCTGCTCGGCCTGCGGGGCCTGCTCGGCCTGCGGGGCCTGCTCGGCCTGCGGAGCCTGCTCGGCCTGCGGGGCCTGCTCGGCCTGGGGGGCCTGCTCGTCGGCCTTCTTCGGCTCCTCGAGCAGCTCGCGCTCCCACTCGGCCAGCGGCTCGTCGGAGGCGACGCCCGGCTCCGGCTTCTCGTCGCTGCCACGACGACGGCCGGAACGGGCGATCAGGCCGTCGGCGACGGCGGCGGCCACGACCTTGGTCAGCAGCTCGGCCGAGCGGATCGCGTCGTCGTTGCCCGGGATCGGGAAGTCGACCTCGTCCGGGTCGCAGTTGGTGTCCAGCACCGCGATCACCGGGATGCCCAGCTTGCGGGCCTCGTCGACGGCGATGTGCTCCTTCTTGGTGTCGACCACCCAGATCGCGGCCGGGAGCTTCTGCATGTCCCGCAGACCGCCGAGCGTGCGGGTCAGCTTGATCTTCTCGCGGGAGAGCTGCAGGGTCTCCTTCTTGGTGTAGCCGGCGGCGGTGCCGCTCAGGTCACCCAGAGCCTCCAGCTCCTTCATCCGCTGGAGCCGCTTGTAGACCGTCTGGAAGTTGGTCAGCATGCCGCCGAGCCAGCGGTGGTTGACGTACGGCTGACCGACCCGGGTCGCCTGCTCGGCGATGGCCTCCTGGGCCTGCTTCTTGGTGCCGACGAAGAGGATGCTGCCACCCTCGGCGACGGTCCCGCGCACGAACGAGTAGGCCTTCTCGATGTAGTCGAGGGTCTGGCGCAGGTCGATGATGTAGATACCGTTGCGCTCGGTGAAGATGAAACGCTTCATCTTCGGGTTCCAGCGCCGGGTCTGGTGCCCGAAGTGGACACCGCTCTCCAGCAGCTGACGCATGGTCACGACGGCCATGGTGGGGTACTCCTCGTGGTCCCTGGTTGTCCCGCCCGGCCAGGCGGCCGGGCGTCCTGGCGCCCGGTCGGCGGCCATGGCGGGCCCGACCAAGATCGGGACCAGGGAGGCCGTCGCCCCACGACGGCTCGTGGAGAGGGCGCGCGAGGTCGACCGCGCGAGGCGGTCGCCAGTCGACCAGTGTACGCCCCTTCCCCGCCCCCGATGCCTCGGGTGCGGGGAAGGGGTCGGAACGCCCATTTCCGGCACTCGGCGCGCCCGCCCGGGCCGGTGCTCGCCGTCAGGCGGAGCACTCTCTGCGGGCGTCAGACGCAGCGGTCCCGCCAGCGTCAGGCCCGAGGGCGCCAGGCCCCGGCAGCGTCAGGCCCGAGGGCGCCAGGTCCCGACGGTCGAGGGTCAGCCGACCGCGAGGGCGGCGGCGACGAAGAGCACCAGGCCGACGGTCAGGTACGCCGTCGGCGGGCGCAGCCAGCCCCGACTCCCCTCCGCCAGCGACAGCCCGCCGGTGCGCAGCCCGTACAGGCCGATCGCGAAGATCGGCAGGCCGCAGACCAGGAAGATCCCCACCACGACGTCGGCGGCCGAGACCGGGTCGCCGGTCACGCCGCTGATCAGCACCCGCATCGCGGGCACCTCGAACACCAGGACCAGCAGGGTGAAGAGCGCGGCCAGCACCGGCCGCCGGGTCCGGTAGACCCCGTCGCCCGCCGGCGCTCCGGGGTGCGGGGCGACCACCGGCGGGTACGCCGGCAGCTCCCCCGGCGCGAGGTCGCCGCGGGGCGCGATCGGCGGCATCGGCCCGGTCGGCATCTCCAACGGGTTCGGGGGCGCGACCGGCCGGACCGGCTCGTCGACCGGCGTCTCCGCCGGGCTCGCGGCCTCGGCCACCCGACCGGGCGCGACGATCGGATAACCGCCCAACGGGGCGGGGCGGGTCGGCTCCGTGGTCCGCTCCACGGGAACCGCCCCGGCCAGGGCGTCGACGCCCGACGTCGACAGCGCGTCGCGCGTCTCCCTCGATTCCCGGGCGGCCCGCCGGCCCGGACGGTCGGCGGGCAGTTCCCCCGAGACGTCCGGGTCCGCCTCGGCCCGACGCGAGCGGCTCGCCCGGTACCCCTCGGTCTCCGACCGGGCGTCCCCGAGCGGCGGCACCGCCGCGAAGCGCCCCGAATCGCCCTCGCCGTACCTTCCGGGCTCCGATCCCACGACGGCGAACCGGCCGGAGTCCTCGGGGCCGGTGACGGCGAACCGGCCGGAGTCCTCCGGTCCCGTCACGGTGAACCGGCCCGGGTCCTCCCGCCCCGTGGCCGCGAACCGGCCCGAGTCCTCCGGTCCGCCGAAGCGGCCCCGGTCGGTGTCGACGGCTCCGAAGCGGCCCGAGTCGGGCTCGACGGCTGCGAAGCGCCCGGAGTCGGGCTCGACGGCCCCGAAGCGGCCCGAGTCGGGCTCCGTCGACGCGCCGAAGCGTCCTGGTTCACCGCGCCGGGTCCCCACGGAGTCGCCGTAGCGGTCGTCCTCCGCGGCCCGGCGCTGCTCGGGGGCGTTCAGGTCGTCGTCCCGGTATCGGCTCTCGGCCGGACCGCGCCAGTCCGCCTCCCCGTAGCCGCTCTCACGGTCACGGTCGCGGTCGGCCGGATACCAGCGCGACTCCTGATCTTCGACAAAGTTCCGTCGTCCGTCCACGTCCGGCACCGTATGCGACCGGCTCCACGGGCGCCATTCGCCCCCGGGACACCCGCACTCCCGCGAGCGTCGGTCACCGCGCGGCGCTGGGCGGGGACGGCGACGGGCGGGGACGGCGACGGGCGGGCAGGGCCAGCTCAGCGGGGCGCCGCGTGGCTCCTGACGGCGGTCCACCGGGGCGGGCCGCGTAGCACGACGAGGGCATGATCGTCCGTCCGTCCACAGCACCTCCGTCGTCCACAGGTTCCGGGGCGCGAGGCGGCGGCTGCCCGCCCGCCGGGTGCACGGTGCCGGACATGACGAAGCGGAACCAGGCGGTCGGCGCGTACGGGGAGCGGTGCGCCGTCCGGCACCTGATCGGGGCGGGACTGCGCCCGGTGGCCCGGAACTGGCGCTGCCCGGCCGGAGAGATCGACATCATCGCCTGGGACGGGCCGGTGCTCGCCTTCTGCGAGGTGAAGACCCGCCGCACCGACGAGTTCGGGCCGCCGGCGGAGGCGGTCGTACCGGCCAAGGCGCGGCGCCTGCGCGGGCTCGCCGCACGGTGGCTCGCCGACACCGGCACCACCGCCGACGAGGTGCGCTTCGACGTCGTCTCGGTACGCCTCACCGGCGCCGGCGCCGCCCGGGTCGAACACCTCAAGGGGGCGTTCTGATGGCCGGGCCCGGCGTCGAGCGACGGCGGGCGGCGTCGTGAGCTACGCGAAGGTGCTCTGCGTGGGCCTGGTGGGTGTCACCGGGCACCTGGTGGAGGTCGAGGCCGACCTGGCGGCCGGCCTGCCGGCTGTCGTCATCTCGGGGCTGCCGGACACCGCCCTGCACGAGGCCCGGGACCGGGTCCGCGCGGCCGTGGTCAACTCCGGCCAGCGCTGGCCCAACCGGCGGATCACCCTCAACCTGCTGCCGGCCGACCTGCCGAAGTTCGGCTCCGCGTTCGACCTGGCGATCGCGGCGGCCCTGCTGGGCGGCTCCGGCGAGCTGCCGCTGCTGCCCCTGGAACACGTGGTGGTCCTGGGCGAGCTGGGCCTCGACGGCGCGGTCCGGCCGGTGCGCGGTGTGCTGCCGATGGTCGCCGCGGCCGCCCGGGCCGGCGTCGGGAAGGTGATCGTTCCGGCCGGCAACGCCGCCGAGGCGGCGGTCGTCCCCGGGGTCCGGGTCCGGGCCGTCGACACGCTGCACCGGCTGGTCAGCTTCATCCGCGACGGCTCGCCCCTGATCGAGCCGGAGTCCGACGGGCCGCCGCCGACCGGCGGCGGGCCCGACCTGGCCGAGGTCGCCGGGCAGGGGCTGGGCCGCAGGGCGCTGGAGGTGGCCGCGGCGGGCGGGCACCATCTGGCGCTGGTCGGGCCGCCGGGAGCCGGCAAGACCATGCTCGCCGAGCGCCTCCCGTCGATCCTGCCCGAGCTGGACGACGAGGCCGCACTGGAGGTCACCGCGCTGCACTCCATCGCCGGGCTGCTGCCGCCGGGCGGCCGGTTGCTGCGCCGCCCGCCCTTCCAGGCACCGCACCACACGGCGACGGTGCCGTCGCTGGTCGGCGGCGGTTCCGGGCTGGCCCGCCCCGGCGCGATCTCGCTCGCCCACCGGGGCGTGCTCTTCCTCGACGAGGCGCCCGAGTTCAGCCGGGGCGCGCTGGAGGCGCTGCGTCAGCCGCTGGAGAACGGCCGGGTCCGGCTCGTCCGCAGCCGAGGCGGCGCCGAGTACCCGGCCCGTACGCAGCTGGTGCTGGCGGCCAACCCGTGCCCGTGCGCCAAGCCGGCCGGGGACGCGTACTGCGAGTGCCCGCCGCAGGCCCGGCGGCGCTACCTCAGCCGGCTCTCCGGGCCGCTGCTGGACCGGATCGACGTGCAGGTGAAGCTGCCGCCCGTCCGGGCGGCCGAGCTGATGGAGGCCACCGTCGACAGCGAGGCGTCCGCCACCGTCGCCGCGCGGGTGGCGGTGGCCCGGCGGGCGGCGGCCGCGCGCTGGGCGGTGCTCGGCCACCGGCTCAACGCCGAGATACCCGGCCCGTACCTGCGCCGCCCGCCCTGGCGGTTGCCCGGGCCGGACACGGCCGAGCTGCGGGCCCGGCTGGACGCCGGGTCGCTGTCGGCCCGGGGCTTCGACCGGATCATCCGCCTGGCCTGGACTATCGCGGATCTGGACGGTCGGGACCGTCCCGACCGGGAGGACGTCCGGGAGGCCATCCAACTGAGGACGGGGGACGCGACGTGAGCACCGACGAGGAGACCCTGGCCAGGGTGGCGCTCACCTGGCTCGCCGAGCCGGGCACCTGGTCGGTGCACCGGCTGGTCGACCGGCTCGGCCCGACGGCAGCGCTCGACCTGCTGCTCGACGGGGGCGCACCGGAGGAGACGCTGCGCAACACCGTGGCGGCCCGTTGCGCGGCCGGCGACGCCCGGGCCGTCGCGGCCGAGGCGCTGGCCCGCACGGACCGGCTCGGCGCCCGGATCGTCGTCCCCGGCGACGACGAGTGGCCCGTCCGGGTCGGCGACCTGCGCCGGCTCCGGCTGCCCGGCGCCTACCGGCGGGTGGACGTCGAGACCGCCCCGCCGCTCTGCTTCTGGGTACGCGGCTCGTGGCCGCTCGCAGAGGCGTTCGACCGCTCCGTCGCGGTCGTCGGTGCCCGCGCCGCCACCGGGTACGGCACGCACGTCGCCACGGAACTCGGCTACGGGCTGGCCGACCGGGACTGGACCGTCGTCTCGGGCGGAGCCTTCGGCATCGACGCCGCCGCCCACCGGGGCGCGCTCAACGCCAGCGGCCTCACCGTGGCGGTGCTCGCCTGCGGCGTGGACCGTCCCTACCCGATGGGCAACGCGGCGCTGTTCGACCGGATCGCCGACACCGGGCTGCTGGTCAGCGAGTGGATGCCGGGAGCCGATCCGCTCCGGCCCCGGTTCCTCATCCGCAACCGGGTGATCGCGGCGGGCACCCTCGGCACGGTGCTGGTGGAGGCGGCCGCCCGAAGCGGTGCCACCCAGACCACCCACCGGGCGCTCGCACTGGGCAAACCCGGCATGGTGGTGCCCGGCCCGGTCACCTCGGCGATGTCCGTCGGCGCGCACGAGACGCTGCGGGAGTACCCGAGGGCCCGGCTGGTGACCGGCGTCGCGCAGGTGCTGGAGGAGGTCGGGCGGATCGGCGACCTGGCGCCCGTACCGCGCGGCCCGCAGCAACCGGTCGACCTGCTCGACGACGACGCACGGGCCGTCGTCGAGGCGTTGCCCCGTCGGGGCGCGGTCGGCGTGGACGTCCTCGCCGCGCGGGCCGGGGTGCCCGTCCGTACCGCCCTGCGGAAGCTGTCGATGCTCGAGGAACTGGCCCTGGTGCTCCGCCGCGACGACGGGTACGCCCTCGCGCCCCCGCCGGCCCGGAAGGCGACCGCCGGGCGACCGGCGACGCCGGACAGACCGTGAACCGGCGGACGGACCGCGAACCGCCGTCAGTCACCCTCGAAGCGGATCTCCATCGCGCGGTCCTGCCGGCAGCGCCGCGCCAACCGGTCGAGCCGGCGCACGTGCGTCAGCTCCGGCGTCGACCGGGCCACCTCGGCGAGGCAGCGCACCTCGGCGAGGAGCTGCGGCGTCTGGCCGGCGGGGACCACCAGCTCACCGACCGGATCCACCCGGTCGAGCAGCGGGGTACGCCCGGCGCCACGGACCCGCCGGACGAGGTTCAGCAGTACGTCGTCGGGATCGGGCAGCACCTCGGCCGGCACGAGGCGACGCCGGTCGGAGCCCACCCCGACCACCCGGTAGAGGACGACGTCCACCCCCATGTCCGGTCCCCCTTCGTCGAGCCTGATCCCGTCGTCGCGCGGCGACCACGACCAGGGCCCACACCCGTTGGTACGACAAGTCTGCGCGCACCGGCCCACGCAATCCATCACCCGTGCCGCGCGTCCGTGCCGGAAGCACCCACGAGCCGGCTCGGCCGGGCGCCTCCCGGGCGCCCGGCCACCCCGGCACCCTGCCGGTGACGCCAGGCGACCGGTGCCCGGCCCGGCCACGGCCCGGTGCCCTGCCGGTGGCCTTGGACGGCCGTAGGCTGGTCCCGTGCCGCCCGAGGATCCGCCGCCCACCGCCGCCACGGCCTCGATCCGCACCAAGGTGTACCGAGGGGTGCGGCTTCCCGTGCGGCCCGGCCAGGCGGCGCCCCCGGCTCGGCCTGGCCGGGCGCCAGGGCCCACGCGAGGCACGCCGGGCGCCCGGCGGGCGGCTGCGAGGGGGTCGCGGTGAGCCGGGAGGCGAACGGCACCCGGGCGACCCACGAGGCCCTCCCACCCGCGATGCGCGAGGTGGTGGACGACTTCGCCGGGCACCTCGCCTCGGTGCGCAACCGGTCCGCCCACACCGTCCGGGCGTACGTCGGTGACGTGGTGTCCCTGTTGGACCACGCCCACCGGATGGGCTGCGCCGGACTGCCGGAGCTGGACCTCGCCGTGCTGCGCAGTTGGCTGGCGAAGCAGCGGACGATGGGGGCCGCACGGACGTCGCTCGCCCGCCGGGCGGCCTCGGCGCGGACGTTCAGCGCGTGGGCGCACCGCGCCGGGCTGCTCCCCGCCGACGTGGCCGGCGCCCTGTCCAGCCCACGCGCCCACCGGGACCTGCCGACCGTGCTGCGCGCCGACCAGGCGGCCGCCCTGGTCGAAGCGCCGGGCCGCTTCGCCCCGGCCGTGCCGCCGTCCCCACCCGCCGGGGACGACGACTCCCGACCCTCGTCACCCGCCGGGAATGACTCCGGGCCGTCGTCCCCCGACGGGAAGGGCTCCCGACCGTCGACGCCCGACGGGGATGACACCCAGCCGGCGTCGCCAGGGTCGTCGGGTCCTCCCCCTGCGGCGGCTGACGGCGTCGCCGAGGCGGTACTGCTGCGGGACCGCGTGCTGCTGGAGCTGCTCTACGGCACGGGGGTGCGGATCAGCGAGGCGTGCGGCCTCGACGTCGCCGACGTCGACCACGCGCGACGGGTCGTGCGGGTGTTCGGCAAGGGCGGCCGGGAACGCGCCGTGCCGTACGGGGTGCCGGCGCAGCGGGCGCTCGACGAGTGGCTGCGCCACGGCCGGCCGGCGCTGGCCGCACCGCACTCCCGCGACGCGCTGCTGCTCGGCGCCCGCGGCGGACGGCTCAACCCGACGACGGCGCGGCGGATCGTCGGCGGGTACGCGGCGGCGACCGGCCTGCCCCCGATAAGCCCGCACGGGCTGCGGCACTCGGCGGCGACCCACCTGCTCGAGGGCGGCGCCGACCTGCGGGCGGTGCAGGAGTTGCTGGGACACTCGTCCCTGGCGAGCACCCAGATCTACACCCACGTGTCCGTGGAGCGGCTCCGCGCCGCCTACCGCCAGGCCCACCCCCGCGCCTGAGTCCCGCCGTCGCGGGCCACCCCGCGCCCGCGTGGCACGGTCGGCGGCCGGACGCCCGTGGGTGGACACGGCCGAATTCCGCAACCGGCAGACGACGACCTGGCAGGCAAAGGCCGGTTGCTCAGGCCCGACGCGGCGACGAACCCGGCCCGTCGGGGGCCGAGCCCCGCAGCACGACGTGCGGCTCGCGCCCGAGGTCCAGGCACATCCGCACGTCGTCGTAGCGTTCGTCGCCCACCTCGATGACGTTCGGCAGCCGCCCCCACTCGCGGAAGCCGAGGCGCTCGTACAGCTCGATGGCGCCGTGGTTGTTGCCGCGCACGCCCAGCGCGAGGGTCTCGATGCCGGCCTTGCGGGCGTCGTCGATCAGCGCGCCGGTGACGAGCCGACCGATGCCGCGGCCACGGGCGGCGGGGTGTGCGGTGACCTTCTCCAGGTCGGCGTGGTGGGTGAAGATCGGCTTCGGACCGCGCCGCCACGTCCCGGTCCCCACCACCCGGTCGCCGAGCACGGCGAGGACCAGCGCGGCGTCGCCGGTCGCGACGAGACCGAGCACCCCGTCCAGCCATGCGTCGGTCTCGGCGCGGCCGGGCGGGACCACGTAGCCGATCGCACCGCCCCGCTCGGCCACCGCGTGCAGCACCCGGTGCACCTCGGCGCGGAGCTGCCGGTCGGCGGCGGTCGGCCAGCGCAGTTCGACGTCCATGACCAGCGATTCTCCGGGATCGAGGACGGTCTACCGGCATCGGCTCGACGGCACCGTGTCCCGGACGATCGCCCCCGACCGTCGTGCCCGCCGGACCGTACCGGCGGAACGGCGGCGGGAGATCGACCGGTCGCTACGATCACCGGGTGAGCCTCCCGCAGCCGCCCGAGCCGATCGCGGCAGCCCGCCTGCTCTTCTCGCTCGACCCGGCCGTCAGCCATTTGAACCACGGTTCGTTCGGCGCGGTACCGATCGCCGTGCAGCGGGCACAGCAGCGGCTGCGCGACGAGATGGAGGCCAACCCGCTGCGTTTCCTCACGCAGGGTCTGGTCGACCGGATCGCCCACACCCGCCGGCACCTGGCCGGCTTCCTGGGCGCCGACCCGGACGGCACCGCCCTGGTCCCGAACGCCACCACCGGAGTGGCGCTGGTGCTCCAGTCGCTCGGCCTGCGTCCCGGCGACGAGGTGCTCACCACCGACCACGGCTACGGCGCGGTCGGCCTCTCGATCGCCCGGGAGTGCCGGCGTACGGGGGCGGTCACCCGGGCGCTGCCCGTCCCGTTGGCCGCCTCGGGCGAGGAGATCGTCCAGATCGTCCGCGCCGGACTGCGCCCCGGCCGGACCCGGCTGCTCGTCGTGGACCAGCTCACCTCGGCCACCGCCCGGCTCTTTCCCGTCGCCGCGATCGTCGGCGTGGCCCGGGAGCACGGGATACCCGTCCTCGTCGACGCCGCGCACGCCCCGGGCATGCTGCCGGCACCGGTGGGCGACGTCGGCGCCGACTTCTGGGTGGGCAACCTGCACAAGTGGGCGTACGCGCCGCGCGGCACCGCCGTGCTGGCGGTCGCCCCGCCGTGGCGGGAGCGGATCGAGCCGCTGGTCGTCTCCTGGGAGCAGGAGTCGGGGTTTCCCGGCCGCGTCGAGTGGGCGGCGACGCAGGACTACACGGGCTGGCTGGCCGCGCCGGTGGGCCTGTTCACGCTGCGCAGCCTCGGCGTCGACCGGGTACGCGGGCACAACGCCGCGCTGGCGGCGTACGGCCAGCGGGTGCTGGGGGACGCGCTCGGGGTGGCGCCCGCCGACCTGCCGGACCCCGGCGGACCCGGGGTCGCCATGCGTATCGTCCCGCTGCCGCCGGGCCTGGACACCACGTTCGACGCGGCGCGGGCGCTGCGGGAACGGATCGCCGAGCGGCTCGCCACCGAGGTCGCCGTCATGGCCTGGAACGGACGCGGCTGGCTGCGGCTCTGTGCCCAGGTCTACAACACGCCGGACGAGTACGAGCGGCTCTCGGTGCGGCTGCCCCCGCTGCTCGCCCAGCGCTGAGGGCGGGGCCGGCGCCGTCGAGCCCGCCGCCCCCAGCGGGGTCGGCGCCGTCGAGCGGCAGCAGCCGCACGGGTCCCAGGCCGAGCAGGGCCAGCGGATCGAGGTAGTCGGCGCCGCGCCGCAGCCCCCAGTGCAGGCAGGCGGTAGCGGGACAGCCCGGGTGACCGGAGAGGAGGGCGCCCAGCGGTGCCCCGGCGGTCAGGTGGTCGCCGGGGCGCACCGCCGGCGACACCGGCTCGTGGGTGGTCCGCAGGCCGTCGGCGTGCCCGACCGTGACGACGGGGCGGCCGGCGACCAGGCCGGCGAAGAGCACCGTGCCGGCACCGGCGGACCGCACGGTGGCGCCCGGCGCGGCGGCCAGGTCGACGCCCCGGTGGCCGGGCAGCCACGGCCGGGGCGGCGGGTCGAACCGGCGCACCGGGCGCGGGACGCCGTCGAGCGGCCACCGCAACCGCGTCGCGCGGGGCGGCGCGGCCCCGGGGGGCGACGCCACGACGCCTGCGGAAGCGGGCGGCCGGGCGGCCGCCGACACCGGCGGGGAGGCGGGGGCGGCGGCAGGCCCGAGGGGCAGCAGGGCGGCGCAGAGCACGGCGGCGCCGGTACGCGTGGCTGGTCGCATGGGGCGCAGCCTGCCGGCGGGTGTCCGCCCCCGCCACCCGCGACGCCCGCTCCTGTGGACGGCGGGTGTCCTGTGGACGGACCACCGGAGGACGGGCCGATCTGCTACGGGCCGGCGGCCGGCCGGTCACGGGGCGGCGCGACCGCCGACGGACGCCCGGCCCGTCGGGCGGCCCCGGGAGCGGCGGCGGGCACCGGCGAGGCCCTAGGCTGGGACGGGCGACACGGCGGAGCCGCCGCCGTCCCACCGGGGAGGCCACGATGACCACTGTGGACGACGTCAGCCGGCCCTCCCGCGTGGCGGAGCCCGGCGAGGGGATCACCGCCGAGGAGTTGCAGCTCGCCGCCCGCAACCACGGCATCCCGCTGGAGGCGCTGCGCTACGACGTGACCCCGGCCGGCCTGCACTACCTGCTCATCCACTACGACATCCCGGATGTCGACCCGGCCACGCACGCGCTGACCGTTGCCGGCGCGGTGGACCGGCCGCTGACCCTCGATCTCGCCGCGCTGCGCGAGCGGCCCCGGGTCACCCGCCGGGTCACGCTGGAGTGCGCCGGCAACGGGCGCGCCCTGCTGCATCCGCGACCGGTGAGCCAGCCGTGGCTGGTCGAGGCGGTCGGCAACGCGGAGTGGACCGGCACCCCGCTGGCGCCGCTGCTGCGCGAGGCGGGGATCGCCGCCGACGCCGTCGACGTGGTGTTCACGGGTGCCGACCACGGCGTGGAACGCGGCGTCGAGCAGGACTACCAGCGGGCGCTGCCGGCCGCCGACGCGCTGCGCGAGGAGGTGCTGCTGGCGTACGAGATGAACGGCGCTCCGCTGCTGCCGCAGCACGGTGCCCCGCTGCGGCTGATCGTGCCCGGCTGGTACGGCATGGCGCACGTCAAGTGGCTGCGCGCGATCGACGTACGCACCGAGGCGTTCGACGGCTACCAGAACGCGGTCGCCTACCGGCTGCGCCGGGACGCGGCCGACCCCGGGGTGCCGGTGACCCGGATCGAGCCGCGCGCGCTGGTCCGGCCGCCCGGCTTCCCCGACTTCATGTCCCGCACCCGCGTGCTGCGGCCCGGTCCGTGCACGCTGGACGGTCGCGCCTGGTCCGGCCACGCCCCGGTCGTCTCGGTGGAGGTGACCACCGACGGCGGGGCCAGTTGGCGACCGGCCATCCTGGACGAGCAGGTCGGCGGGGAGTTCGCCTGGCGCCGGTGGCGGTACGAGTGGACGGCGCCGCCGGGCAGGCACGTCCTCGGGGCCCGCGCCACCGACGCCTCCGGCCGCAGCCAGCCGGTCGAGCAGCCGTGGAACCGGGGCGGCTTCGCCAACAACCTCGTGCAGCGCGTCGAGGTCGTGGTGCTGTCGGAATGAACCCGGCCGGGGCGGAGAGGGGCGACGGCCGCGCGGGGTGAGGGCGCCGACGGGGCCGTGCGTCCGGCGGTGGGACCACCGGGCGGGAGACCGGCGATCAGCCGCCGAAGCCGGAGTCGGCGGGCAGCGAGATGTCGGGCTTCTCCAGCTCCTCGACGTTGACGTCCTTGAAGGTCATCACCCGGACGTTCTTCACGAACCGCGCCGGGCGGTACATGTCCCACACCCAGGCGTCGTGCATCTCGACCTCGAAGTAGACCTCGCCGTCGGAGTTGCGCACGTGCAGGTCGACCTGGTTGGCCAGGTAGAACCGGCGCTCGGTCTCCACCACGTAGGAGAACTGGCGGACGATGTCGCGGTACTCCCGGTAGAGCTGCAGCTCCATCTCGGTCTCGTACTTCTCGAGGTCTTCCGCGCTCATCGCACTCCGCCTTCCATGACCACATCTTCCCCCACCGACGCCGGAGGCTGAGGCTGCTCGCCCAACGCCACGCCGACGGTACCCCCTGGCGGGCAGGAGCGCTCCATCGGCTCGTCCCGCCTCGCGTCCGCCGGCCGACGCGCCCGAGGTGGGGCGCCGTCGCGACCGGACACCGTCGCCACGTTCACGTACGAGAACCGGTGCTCCCGGCACGGCCCCCGGTCCCGCAGCGCCGCGGTGTGTTCCGCGGTGATGTAACCCTTGTGCTCGGCGAACCCGTAGCCCGGGAACGCCCCGTCCAACTCGACCATCATCCGGTCCCGGGTGACCTTGGCCAGTACGCTCGCCGCCGCGACGCAGGCGGCCACCCGGTCGCCCTTCCACACGGCCAGCCCCGGCACGTCGAGGCCGTCCACTCCGAAGCCGTCGGTCAGCACGTAGTCGGGGCGGGTCGTCAGCGACGCCAGCGCGCGTCGCATCGCGGCCAGGTTGCTCACGTGCAGGCCCCGCTCGTCGACCTCCTCGGCCGGGATGACCACCACGGCGTACGCCAGCGCGCGGGCCACGACCTCGTCGTGGATCCGCTCCCTGCTGGCGGGGGTGAGCAGCTTGGAGTCGGCCAGCCCGTCGATCTCGCCGCGGCGGCCCTCGGGCAGGATCGCGGCGGCGGCGACCAGCGGCCCGGCGCAGGCGCCGCGACCCGCCTCGTCGGCCCCGGCGACGTGCCGGAAGCCGCGCCGCTGCAACGCGCGCTCCAGCGCGTAGAGCCCACCCTCGCGGCGCACCACCGTGCGCGGCGGCGTCAGCACGGCGCGTCCTGCCCGGTCGTGGGCGCGACCGAGGCGGCCAGCGCCCGGGCCAGCACAGCCGGCAGGTCCGGCGGGTAGTAGCGCTCGCCGCTGGCGGCCAGCTCGTCCGGCGGCCACCACCGGTGCGCGGCGACGCTGGCCCGCTCGATCTCGCTGAAGCCCGCCGTGTCGACCTCGTGACCCGTCACCCGCACCAGGAAGAACTCCTGTTCCTGCCGGTACCACACGCCGTCGAAGGGGAATTCCGCCACGTCGCGGTGCACGGGCGCGCCGAAGGCCGACGCCGGCAGCCGCAGCCCGGTCTCCTCGGCCAGCTCCCGCGCGGCGCACCCGGGGTAGGTCTCCTCCGGGTCCAGGCCGCCGCCGGGGGTGAACCACCAGCGGCCGTGCTCGGGGCGGGCCGGGTCGGAGCCGCTGAAGAGCAGCACCCGACCCGCCGCGTCGACGAGCAGGACGCGCGCCGCACGCCGGGGGGTGTAGACGGTCACCGCACCAGCCTGCCAGACGCCGCCGACAACGCACACGCCCGGCGACCCCTACGGCTCGGGGATGGCCTCGTACGGCTTCGGTACGCTCAGCCAGGTGGCCCGCCCGACGGGCCAGAAGACGGTGAAGGCCCGTCCCACGACGTCGTCCTCGGGGATGGTGGCGACGGTGATGTCCTGACCGGACTGCTGCCAGTGCTCCAGCGAGTCGCCCGACGCCTCGCGGTGGTCGCCCATCACCCAGAGCCGGCCCTTCGGGACGGTGATGTCGAACTCCTCGGCGGTCTTGTCCCCCGGGAAGATGTAGGGCTCGTCCAGGGACTTGCCGTTGATCACCAACCGGTCCTGCGCGTCGCAGCAGACCACGTGGTCGCCGCCCACGCCGATGACGCGCTTGATGAAGTCCTCGCCGTCGGGGTTGGCGCTCCACTCCAGGGGGGCCTTGAAGACGATCACCTCGCCCCGGTGCGGGGACCGGAAGTCGTAGACCAGTTTGTTGACCAGCACCCGATCGTCGATCTGGAGGGTGTTCTCCATCGACGGGGAGGGGATGAAGAAGGTCTGCAGCACGAAGGCGCGCACCAGCACCGCGACCAGGATCGCCACACCCAGGAGGATGGGCAGTTCCTTCCAGAAGGAGCTGCGCGGCTTGTCGGTCTGCTCGTCAATCACGGCAAGAGCCTACGTTGCCCGACCGGACGCCACCGTCCGGAACGCGCGAGAACGGCGAGCGCGGCAGCGACCGGGACGAGCAGCACCACACCACCGGCCGGCGTGGGGCGGACCGGGGGCGGCGCGCCCGTGGAGGCGGCCGGCGGGTCGGCGACGTCGTCGAAGGTCGCGGGCACCGACAGGGCGCTCCAGCGCGACGACGGCCAGACCACGGTGAACGCCCGGCCCACCACGTTCTCGATCGGCACCGGGCCCTGGCAGCGGGCGTCCTGGGAGACCATGCGGTGGTCGCCCATGACGAAGATCTGCCCGGGCGGGACCACGACCTCCTCGAAGCGCCGGGACCGGCACTCGCGGGGGTTGGGCGGGATGTCGAGCGGCGAGTCCCGCAGGACGTACGCCGACTCGTCGAGCGGCGTGCCGTTGACCAGCACCCGCCCCTCGGCGTCACAGCACTTCACCCGGTCGCCCGGCAGGCCGATGACCCGCTTGATGAAGTCCTTCTCGCCGGGGCGGCTGACGCCGACCAGGTCGCCGACGGTCCGGCTGAGCTTGCCCGCGAACCCGGGCTCCGGTTCCTCGGCGACCTGCGGCGCCCACCGGTCGGTGCCCCGGAAGACGACCACCTCGCCCCGCACCGGGTCGCGTACGTCGTAGACGACCTTGTTGACCAGGACCCGGTCGCCGACGAGGAGGGTGTCCTCCATCGAGCCGGAGGGAATGAAGAACGCCTGGAGCAGGAAGGTGCGGATCAGCACGGCGAGGCAGAACGCGACGACGAGCAGCAGCGGCAACTCCTGCCAGAGGGGCATCTGACGGCGGGGCCGGCGGGCCCGGCGGCGCCAGGGGTCGACGGCGCCGTCCTCGTCAAGCGTCTGTACCACGCCACTCTCCGGTCAGCAGAAATGACACTACCGCCCGGGAACCCTGTCGGGGCTCCCCGGGCGGTAGTGGTCGTCGCTCCGCCGTCGTGGCGGGACGTCGCCCGGCTGCGCCCGTAGCGACCAGGGTAGTGCGCTCCGGTCGGTACGACATACGCGCAGCTCGGGCGGCGTGGCGAGCGCGAGGTCAGCTGGGCTGCTTCTCGCGCTTCTCCTTGATCTTGGCCTTCTTGCCCCGCAGCTCGCGCAGGTAGTAGAGCTTGGCGCGGCGGACGTCACCGCGGGTCACGACCTCGATCCGGTCGATCGCCGGGCTGTTGATCGGGTAGGTGCGCTCGACACCGACACCGAAGCTGATCTTGCGGACCGAGAAGGTCTCGCGCAGACCGTCACCCTGGCGGCGGATGACGACGCCCTGGAAGATCTGGACACGGGACCGGTTGCCCTCGACGACCCGGGCGTGCACCTTGACGGTGTCACCGGCACGGAAGTCGGGGAGGTCGGTGCGCTTCGACTGGGCGTCAAGGGCGTCCAGGATGTTCATCGCTGCGTCCTCGTGAGGCTCACGGCGCACCGTCAATCGGTGCGCGGGTGGGTGATTCTGATCCCCGGGTGGCGGTCGGTGACCCGACCCCGGTCGAGGATCCTCGCAGCCGGCCGCGGCGCGGCCGGTTGCGGCAACCCCCCTACTTTGCCACATCCCCCGGCGGCACCTGAAATCCGGCCCGGTCCAACGCGGCGACGTCCCGTTTGTCCAGGCGGCGCGGGTCCAGCGCGGCGAGCATGTCGGGACGACGCGTCGCGGTGCGGGTCAGCGCCTCGTCCCGCCGCCAGCGGGCGATCCTGCCGTGGTCGCCCGAGCGGAGCACCTCCGGCACCTCCAGCCCCCGCCAGGTCGCCGGCTTCGTGTACATGGGGGCCTCCAGCAGCCCGTGGGCGTGCGACTCCTCGGCCAGCGAGCCCGCGTTGCCGAGCACGCCGGGCAGCAGCCGGGTGACCGCCTCCAGGATCACCAGCACGGCCACCTCCCCGCCGAAGAGGACGTAGTCGCCGAGGGAGACCTCGGTCACCGGCATCCGGGTCGCGGCGTGGTCGAGCACCCGCTGGTCGATGCCCTCGTACCGGCCGCAGGCGAAGAGCAGGTGCGGCTCGGCGGCCAGCTCGTGCGCCGTCGCCTGGGTGAAGGGGGCGCCGGTCGGGGCCGGCACCACCAGCCGGGGCGGGGTCACCTCCGCCGGGGCGAGGGCGTCGAGCGCCTCGCCCCACGGCTCCGGCCGCATCACCATGCCGGGCCCGCCGCCGTAGGGCGTGTCGTCGACCGTGCGGTGCACGTCGTGGGTCCAGATCCGCAGATCGTGTACGGCCAGCCGCAGCGTGCCGTTCGCCCGCGCCCGGCCGATCAACGACAGGTCCAGCGGGGCGAAGTACTCCGGGAAGATCGACACGATGTCGACGCGCATGCGGGGGTGCTCCAGCGGTTCTACAGATCGAGCAGACCGGCGGGCGGGTCGACGACGACGCGACCGCCGGCGAGGTCAACCTCGGGGACAATCGCCTTGACGAACGGGATGAGCGCGGTGCCGCCCTCGGGACGGCGCAGCACCAGCAGGTCGGACGCGGGGGCGTGGTCGATCCGGGCCACCTCGCCCAGCCGGTCGCCGGCCGGGGTGACCACGGCCAGCCCGACGAGCTGGTGGTCGTGGAACTCCTCCGGGTCCTCCGGCGGGGCGACGTCGGCGCTGTCGACCGCGACCAGCGTGCCGCGCAGCGCCTCGGCGACGTCCCGGTCGAGAATGCCCTCGAACGCGACGAGCATCCGCCCCTGGTGCCAGCGGGCGGACTCCACGACCAGCTCGGCGGGCACCCGGAAGGCCGCCCCCTGCTCGGGCGCGGCCGGCGACGGCTGAGGCGTCGCCCCGACCTCGGTGCGCGGCGCCCGATCGCTGGACACGGCCCGGGGCGTCGCCCCGGGCTCGGCGCGCAGCACGCGATTGCTGGGCACAGCCGGGGGCGTCGCCCCGGGCTCGGCGCGCAGCACGCGATTGCTGGGCACAGCCGGGGGCGTCGCCCCCGGCATGGTGCGCAGCACCATGCCGGGGGCGAACCGCGCTTCGGGCTCGTCGGTGCGCACCTCCACGGTGACCTCACCGCGGATGCCGTGCGGCTTGCCGACCCTGCCGACGACGAGCAGCATCAGTACGAGTCGACGATGTCGACGCGCACGCCGCGCCCGCCGATGGAGCCGATCACCTGGCGCAGCGCCTTGGCGGTCCGGCCGGACCGCCCGATCACCGTGCCGAGGTCCTCCGGGTGCACGCGGACTTCCAGCCGCTTGCCCCGACGGGAGTCGACCATCCGGACGCGTACGTCATCGGGGTGGTCGACGATTCCCTTGACCAGGTGCTCCAACGCCGGACGCAGAGGCATGTCAGGCCTGCTCACCGGCGTCGGCAGCGGCAGCGGGGGCCTCGGCCGGAGCCTCGGTCTTCGGCGCCTCGGCCGGAGCCTCGGCCTTGGCGGCCTTCTTGGCCGGCTTCGCCGGCGCCTCGGCCAGCCCGGCGGCGGCCTTCGCCTCGGCCTCGTACGCCGCGGTGCGGTCGACCCGCTCCGGGGCGACCTTCAGCGGCGGCGGGGCCGGCAGGCCCTTGAACTTCTGCCAGTCACCGGTCAGCTCCAGCAGCCGCTGCACCGCCTCGCTCGGCTGGGCGCCGACGGACAGCCAGTACTGGACCCGCTCCGACTTGACCTCGATCACCGAAGGGTCTTCCTTCGGCTGGTAGACCCCGACGAACTCGATCGCCCGGCCGTCGCGCTTGGTGCGCGAGTCGGCGATGACGATGCGGTACTGCGGGTTGCGGATCTTGCCCATCCGCAGGAGCCGGATCTTTACGGCCACAGTTGTTTCGCTCCTGTTGCGATCTCACCTGCCCGAACGGGCGGTGCACGGGTGAGTGTCGACCGGCACAGTGGGGTTGGGCCGGAGACTGCTCGGTGGACTGGCGACGTGCCCGGGTTAGAGGGCGCCGGACACGCGCCGGATACCAGCCAGCCATTCTGCCAGATCGGCGGCGGATCGCTCACACCGGACCGCCCCGGGTCACCCGCCGGGCGGCAGAAGTGACCGAAAGCACACCTGCGGCGACCGGTCCGCGTGCTCGCGCGGCGAGGTCAGCGCACCGGGGGGCGGTCCCAGCCGGGCGGCAGCTCGTCCGGGACGATCCAGTCGGGCGGCGGGGTGAAGTCGCACCAGGTGCCGTCGAACGGGAACTCCCCCGCCTCGGCCAGCGCGATCACCCGCTTCCCCTCGGCCCGGACCGCGTCCGGGTCGGGCACCCAGTAGTGGTCGGGGAAGGCCAGCCGCTCGACGAACTCCCCCTCGTCCTTCCACTCCCAGCCCCGGTCGGGGCGGACGACCACGTCGAGGTCCTGGTCCACCATGTCGACGCCGGCGAGCGTGCCGTCGTCCCAGCGCACCCCGGGCTCCTCCAGGTTGACGTACCAGGTGGCGAAGCGGTCGTGCGCGTCGCGGAACCACCACACGGAGTGGGCCGCCCCGGCGGGCAGGAACTTGAGCACGGAGGGGCCGTCCCAGCGTCCGGTGGCCAGGCGGTACGACGAGGAGATCCACTCGGTGAACGGCACCGCCCGCATGCCCAGCCCGGCCTCGGTGACCTCGCTCGCGACCGGGGAGTCGCGGGCCACCCAGAGCAGCAGGCCCCGGTCGTCGTCGCTGACCACCCGTGCGGTGCGTACCCAGCCGATCCGCCCCCGGCGCACGTTGCGGTGCACGATCAGCCGCCCAGCTTCGAATCTCACGCACCGACCCTACCGGCGCCCGGCGGGCTCCCGGCCCGTCGACCCGCCGGGTGGCGGCACGCGGACGGCCGGCCCCGCGAGGCGGGACCGGCCGTGCGGCGTACGGGTCGGTCAGTAGGCGCGGGCCAGGATGGCGACCAGGTCGGGCTCGTCCTCGGAGTCGGGCACCGAGCCGTCGGCGCGCAGCAGGCAGCGCACGGTGACGCCCTGGCCGTTCGCCTCCGCCTCGCCCTGGACGCCGACCGCCGACCACGGCACCATGGCCCAGCCGGTGGCCGCCGCCTCGATCGCCTCGGCGAGGGTCGACACCTCGACGGTGCGGGACTTCCGGCGGGCCAGCGCCTGGTCGTGCAGGGCCCGCTGGTCGGCGTCGAGGGCGGCCAGCACGGCGGTCACCACGTCGGCCACCGGCGTCGGGGACTTCGAGCCGTCCGTACGCCGGACCACGACCGCGTTGCCGGTGGCCAGGTCGCGGGGGCCGACCTCGACGCGTACGGGATAGCCGCGCAGCTCGGCGTCGACGGCCCGGCGGCCGAACGGGGTGTCGACGCGGTCGTCGAGCGCGACCCGGACGCCGGCGTCGCGCAGCGCGTCGCGCAGCTTGGCCGCCGCCTCGCCGACGCCCTCGCCGTCCTTGACCACCATGACGTACGCCTGCACGGGCGCCAGCTTCGGCGGAACGCGCAGGCCGTTGTCGTCGCCGTGGCACATGATCAGGCCGCCGAGCATCCGGGTGGAGGTGCCCCAGGAGGTCGTCCAGGCGTGCTCCCGGCCGCCCTCGGCCGACGAGTAGCTGATGTCGAAGGCCTTGGCGAAGTTCTGCCCCAGCTCGTGGCTGGTGCCGAGCTGGAGGGCCTTCCCGTCGCCCATCATGCCTTCGCAGGTGTAGGTGGCGGTGGCGCCGGCGAAGCGCTCGCGGGCCGTCTTCAGGCCGACGACCACCGGGATGCCGAGCACGTTGACCATCAGGTCCTCGTACGCCTCGTGCAGGATCCGGCGGGCGTAGGCGCGGGCGTCGTCGCGGGTCGCGTGCGCGGTGTGCCCCTCCTGCCAGAGGAACTCGCTGGTGCGCAGGAAGATCCGGGGGCGCAGCTCCCAGCGGACCACGTTGGCCCACTGGTTGAGCAGCAGCGGCAGGTCCCGGTAGGAGTCGATCCACTTGGCCATGAACTCGCCGATGACGGTCTCGCTGGTGGGGCGCACCACCACCGGCTCGGCGAGCTGCTTGCCGCCGCCGTGGGTGACCACCGCGAGTTCCGGCGAGAAGCCCTCGACGTGCTCGGCCTCGCGCTTGAGGTAGCTCTCCGGGATGAAGAGCGGGAAGTACGCGTTCTCCGCGCCCGCCGCCTTGATCCGGGCGTCCATCTCGGCCTGCATCCGCTCCCAGATGGCGTAGCCGGCCGGGCGGATGACCATGGTCCCCCGGACCGGGCCGTTGTCGGCGAGCTTCGCCTTGGCGATCAGGTCCTGGTACCAGCGGGGAAAGTCCTCCGCACGGGGAGTGAGCACGCGTGCCATGACCGCACATCCTATGCGTCGGCCGAAGGGACGACGCCATCGGGCGCGACGTCGCCGGTCTCCGCCGTGCCGGCGGGTGCGGCCGGGCTAGGATTCGACCACCATGGGTGAGGTGAGGGACGGCACCCGTTCCCGGGAGGCGATCGTCGAGGCCGCCCGGGCGTTGACCATCGCCACCGGCTGGGACGGCGTCCGGATGGGCGCCGTCGCGCGCGCGGCGGGGGTCAGCCGGCAGACGGTCTACAACGAGTTCGGTACCAAGGCGGGGCTGGCGGAGGCGCTCGCCCGGCGGGAGGTCGACCGGTTCGTCGGCGACGTACGCGCCCTGCTGCGCGCACACGGCGACGACGTGCGCGCCGCCGCGCACGCCACCATCACGCACACCCTCACGCAGGCGGTCGACGACCCGCTGATCAAGGCCGTCCTGACCAGCTCCCGGGGCGGCTCGGACGACCTGCTGCCCTACCTCACCACCCGGTCGGAGCTGGTCCTGACCGAGGCCACCGAGGTGCTGCTGGAGTGGGCCGACGACGTGCTGCCGGGCGCCGACCGGGACGCCGTCGCGTTCGCCACGGACTCGGTCGTCCGGTTGGTGATCAGCCACATCGTCCTGCCCGGCGCCCCCGTCGCGCAGACGGCCGCCGCCCTCGCCGACCTGGCGGTGTACCTGCTCCTGCACGCGGTCACCCAGGGCGCCCACTCCGGCTGACCGGGTGCCGCCCCGGGCCGCTGCGCCGCACCGCCGGGAGCGCCGCCGCCCCGACCCCCGCCGGCGACCCGGGCGCGGCGGGTCAGCGGACGACGCGACCGCGCAGCACGATGCGGGCGGGGCTGCGCACGGCGCGCAGGTCGGCGCGCGGGTCCTCGGGATAGACGACGAGATCCGCCAGGCCGCCCTCGACCAGCCCGGGGAAGCCGAGCCACTCGCGGGCCCGCCAGGACGCGGCGGCGAGCACGTCGGTGGTGGACATGCCGGCCTGCTCGTGCAGCAGCAGCATCTCCTCCGCGGCGAGGCCGTGGTCGATGCCGCCGCCCGCGTCGGTGCCGACGTAGATCGGGACCCCGGCCTCGTACGCCGAGCGCACCACCTCGGGGAAGCGGTCGCGCAGGGCAAGCATGTGGTCGGCGTAGCCGGGGAACTTGGCCCGCGCCTGGTCGGCGATCCCGCCGAAGGTCCGAATGTTGATCATCGTGGGGATGAGGGCGGTGCCCCGCCGGGCCATCTCGTCGATCAGGTCCAGGCTGAGGCCCGTGCCGTGCTCCACCGAGTCCACCCCGGCGCGCACCATGATCTCGACGGCCGACTCGGAGAAGGTGTGCACGGCGGCGCGCACCCCGGCGGCGTGCGCGGCCCGGACGGCGGCGGTCATGGTGTCGGCGTCCCACGCCGGGGCGAGGTCGCCGACGCCCCGGTCGATCCAGTCGCCGACCAGCTTCACCCAGCCGTTGCCGGCGCGCGCCTGCGCCGCCACCGTCGCCGCCACCTCCGCCGCGCCGACCTCGACGCCGATGTCACGCAGGTAGCGCTCCGGCGGCGCGACGTGCCGGCCGGCCCGGGCCAGCCGCGGCAGGTCGGGCTCGTCGTCGAGCTCCGGGTAGGGGTACGGCGACCCGGCGTCGCGGATCGCGAGGACCCCGGCGTCCCGGTCGGTGCGGGCCAGCTCGCGGGCCTGGTCGAGCGAGGTGATCGGCGCCCCGCCCCGGGCGATGCCGATGTGGCAGTGCGCGTCGATCAGGCCGGGCAGCACGAAGCCGCCGTCGGCGACGGTCTCCGCGCCGGGGACCGGGGTGAAGGTCACCCGGTCGCCGACCAGCCACAGGTCACGGACCTCGTCGTCGGGCAGCACCACGCCGCGTACGTGCCAGGCCATGCGTCCTCCGTCTGCGCGCAAAGGGGGCGGTCCGCCCGCCATTCTTCCCGGTCGACACGGGCCGGGGATGCCCGGGTGCAGCGACTAGGCCGGTCCGCCGGCCGCGCCCGGCCCCACTCGGCGCGCTCGCCTTCGACTCCACTGCGTGTCCCTGCCGCCACGGAGCGACACGAACAGTTGATTGACAGATTTCTTTATTTACGCATGTCTTGATGAAGAGATCCTTCGTCACCAGGATGCTCCCAGGCGCCCGGACACGGGTGTCCACAGTGTCGCCTCACCCTCAGAAGGAGCGTCGGGACAGTGTCACCACGACGATGGCGAATGGCCGCGGTCGGCCTGGCGGTCGGTCTCACCCTGCCGATCGGCGCCGCGGCGCCGGCCGCCGCCGCACCGGACTCCGCCGACACGAAGGTCAGGGCGGTGGCCGCGAAGGTCGACAGGAAGGTCACCACCCGGCTCGCCCGCGAGGGCAGGGCCAGCTACTGGGTCTTCCTGGACAGCAAGGCCGACCTGTCCGGCGCGGCCAGCCTGCGCGGCAAGACGCAGAAGGCCGCCCACGTCCACCGCACCAAGACCGCCCACGCCGAGCGCAGCCAGGCCGGCCTGCGCGCCATGCTGGCCCGCGAGGGCGCGGAGTTCAACCCGTTCTGGCTGGTCAACGCGATCAGGGTGACCGGCGACGCCGAATTGCTCGGTGACCTCGCCGTGCGCACCGACGTGGCCGAGATCCTCGCCGACGACCCGGTCGAGATCCCGGAGCCGCTGCCCGGCGAGACCGTCCCCACCACCGACGCCACCGAGTGGAACATCGACCGGATCAACGCACCGCGGGTCTGGAACGAGCTGAACGTACGCGGCGAGGGCATCGTGGTCGCCAACATCGACAGCGGCGTCGACGTCACCCACCCCGCCGTGGCGGCCAGCTACCGGGGGCGCACCGGTGACGGCACCCTCGACCACAACTACAACTGGTTCGACCCGGCCGACGTCTGCCCCACCGACGCCCCGTGCGACAACAACAACCACGGCACGCACACCATGGGCACGATGGTCGGCTCGGACGGCGCCAACGTGATCGGCGTGGCCCCGGGTGCCCGGTGGATCGCCGCCAAGGGCTGCGAGACCAGCGGCTGCTCGCGAGCGTCGCTGCTCGCCTCCGGACAGTGGATCGTCGCCCCCACCGACCTCAACGGCGCCAACCCGCGCCCCGACCTCGCCCCGGATGTCGTGAACAACTCCTGGGGCTCCAGCGCGTACGACCCGTGGTACACCGAGATCGTCTCGTCATGGGTGGCCGCCGGCATCTTCCCGGCCTTCTCCAACGGCAACAGCGGCCCGAGCTGCAACACCTCGGGCAGCCCCGGGTCGTACACGATCAGCTACAGCTCCGGCGCGTTCGACGTGAACAACGCGATCGCCAGCTTCTCCAGCCGGGGCACCGGCGAGAACGGCGACATCAAGCCGAACATCGCCGCGCCGGGCGCCAACGTCCGCTCCTCGGTGCCGGGCGGCTACTCGGCGCTCAGCGGCACCTCGATGGCCTCCCCGCACACCGCGGCGACCGTGGCACTGATGTGGTCGGCCTCGCCGGCCCTACAGGGTGACGTCGCCGAGACCAAGCGCATCCTCGACGACACCGCGATCGACGTCGACGCGCTCACCTGCGGCGGTACCGTCGACGACAACAACGTCTTCGGCGAGGGCCGGCTCGACGCGTACGCAGCGGTCGACGCCACCCCCCGGGGCGCCCTCGGCGCGCTGGGCGGTCGGGTCACCTCCGGCGGCGACCCGCTGGCCGGGGCGGACGTGACGGTCACCGGCCCGATGACCCGCGTCACCAGCACCGGCGCCGACGGCTCGTACGCGCTCGACCGGTTGATGGTGGGCAGCTACACGGTCTCGGTGAGCAAGTTCGGCCACACCACGGGAACGACCTCGGTGACGATCACCGAGAACCAGACGGCCGACGCGGACGTCGCCCTCGGGGCGGCCCCCTCGGCCACGCTCAGCGGCACGGTGCGCACCTCGAACGGCACGGCCGGCGGCGCCACCGTCGCCGTCCTCGGCACCCCGCTCACCGCCACCGCCGACGCCGACGGCCGCTACTCGGTGACGGTGCCGCACGGCACGTACGACGTCCGCTTCGCCCACACGTACCGCTGCTCGGACGAGGTGACCAGGTCGGCGCAGGTCGGCGCGGACACCGTCCTGGACGTCACCCTGCCCGACCGGGTCGACTCCTTCGGGTATGCCTGCGGCCCCGCCGAGGGCTCGTTCGTCGCCGGCACCCAGCTGCTGGAGACGTTGACCGGTGACAACAAGTCCGTCCCCGTCACGCTGCCCTTCCGGGTCCCGCTCTACGGCAACTCCTACCGGCAGGCGTGGGTGAGCACCAACGGCGTGCTCGGCTTCGGCACCTCGTCGACCAGCCGCCTCAACACCGCCCTGCCGAACACCACCAACCCCGATCTCGCGCTCTTCCCGTTCTGGGACGACCTCTACGTGGAGGAGGACTCGGGGGTCTACACGGCCGTCACGGGTGCCGCGCCGCGCCGCACCTTCGTGGTGGAGTGGCGCAACGTGTCGCTCTTCGCCGACCGGTCGATGCGGCTGACCTTCAGCGCCGCCATCGGTGAGGACGGCTCGATCACCTACCGGTACGCCGACATCGACGGCGACGGCGCGGAGACCGGCACCGGCGCCTCGATCGGCCTGGAGAACGTCGACGGCACCGTCGGCTTCGAGTACTCGTACAACGCCCGGGCGGTCGCCGACGGCACGGCGATCACGTTCCGCACCACCCGCAGCGGAGTGCTCTCCGGTGTGGTCACCGACGCCAACGACGGGCGCCCGGTCGCCGGGGCCACCGTGACCGCCCGGGTGGGCGACGCGACGGCCACCCAGACCACCGAGGCCGACGGCACGTACCTGATCCAGGCTCCCGTCGGCACGGTCGAGTTCACCATCGACAAGCAGCACTACGAGGCCGCGTCGGGCTCGGTGGCGGTGCAGGCCGGCGCGGCCGAGGTCCGTTCGGCGGCGCTGCGTACCGCACGCGTCGGCACCCCGACGAGCGAGCTGACCGTCGTGTCGGGGGCCGAGCAGACCCGGAGCCGACAGATCACCCTCAGCAACACGGGGGTGCTCGGCACCGACGTCACGGTCACCGAGCTGAACTCCGACGGCACGCCGCAGGACATCAGCTGGCTCGGCCTGTCGGGTGCCACCGTCACCCTGGGCAGCGGCGGCCGGCACACCGTCGGCGTGGCGACCAGCACCGCCGGCCTGGCCCCCGGCAGCTTCCATCAGGCCAGGCTGCGGATCTCCTCGGCCAGCGGACGCCAGCCCGTCCTGGACGTCCCGGTCACCCTGGTGGTGCCGCGCACCACCCTGGCGATCGACGCCGGCGCGACGTCGGCCCGGGCCGACGTCGAGGGCCAGACCTGGTCGCCGGACCGGGCCTGGACCGCCGGCAGCGCCGGTTACCTCGGCACTTCCAGCCGCCGGACGACCAGCACCCCGATCACCGGCACCAACGACCCGGCCCGCTTCGCCAGCCAGCGTGAGGGGATGTACGAGTACCGCGTCGACGGTCTCGCGGACGGCCACTACACGGTGGAGCTGGACTTCGCCGAGGTGAAGCGGCAGTACCCGGACCGGCGGGTCTTCGACGTGCTGATCGAGGGCCAGGAGGTGCTGCCGTCGCTGGACGTGGCCGGTGAGGTGGGCAGCTACGCCGCGCTGAGCCGGACGTACACGGTGCGGGTGATCGACGGCCAGCTCAATGTGCGGTTCGTGACGCACAAGGGCTACAGCGTGCCGATCGTGAACGCGCTGCGCGTCACCGACCGGCCGGACCTGCTGTCCTGACGGTCGTACGAGAAGCGGGGCCCGGCCGGTGACGGCCGGGCCCCGCCCGTGTGGACCGTAGGGCGCTCAGCCCTCGTCGCGCGCCAGCAGCCCGGCCCGCCGCGTCGTCAGCGCGGGCAGGTCGACGGAGACCTTCCAGGACCGCTCGGTGACGAAGAGATCCTCGGTGTGGGTCAGCACCTCGTACTCGCCGGTGGGGCCGAGCGTGTACTCCGTGAGGGTCAACCGCTCGTGCAGCGGGTCGACCACCCAGTACGTCCGCACCCCGGCGTGCGCGTAGACCTTCGCCTTGTCGTAGAGGTCGCGGAACGTCGAGGTCGGCGAGAGGACCTCGACGGCCAGCAGCGCGTCCTCGACGGGGACGGGCGAGCGGTCGGCGTGCTCGCGGCGGATGGCGACCACGTCGGGGCGCGGCTCGTTGCGGCGGTCGATGCGCATCGACAGGTCGATGCTCAGGTAATCAGCGGGGCAGTTGACCTCGAGAGCGAGCAGCAGTCGCACGCAGAGGTCCTGGTGCACGGCGGTGGGCAACGCCGCCCTGGACGCCGCCGGCATCATGGTGGCAGGATCAACCTTCCGTCGACCAACTCGTACGGAAGGTCCTTCGGTAGGTCGCCGAGGTCGTCGACCGTCCACTCCGACCGTTCGGGCAGGTCATCGTGGTGTAGGCGGGCGGCACCAGCACCACCTTCCGGCCCGCCCGCATGCCACGGTCGATCAGTTCCCATTTGGCGGCACCGATTGCGGCGTCCGCGGCTTTGCGGGCCATCGTGGTCCTGGTCAGAAACCTCGGTTCGAAGTCCTCAACGGCGATCACGCTGTGGTCATCCACGACCTTCTTCGCCCACTGGCGGGCGTCGTGGATGTTCTGCCTGGCCGCCTTCTTGTGCAGCTTGGCGGCCTGCTGCTTGGCCCGCAGATAGCCCTTCGAGGGGGCGCATCCGCGGGGGCGGCGCCGACGGCTCATCTTGCGCTGCACCTTGGCCATCGTGGCGGCGCACCGCTTGCGGTAGCCGAGGTGAGGCAGGTCGTAGGCGGGGTCCGTGGTGGTGGCGGTGGTGGTGACACCCCAGTCGACACCGATCTTCCCGTCTGCGGCGGGCGCGCGTGTGGCTTCGCGGCGGACCACGAACGAGGCGTACCAGTGGCCGAGCGAGTCCTGGTAGACGCGCACACTGGTCGGGTTCGACGGCAGCTCACGGGACCAGACCACCGGGATGTTGATTCCGCCAGCCAGGCGCAACCGGCGGTCGCGGATGGTAAATCCACGCACGGTGTACTCAAGGCCGGGCAGAGTCTTCTTGCGCCGCTTGGCCGTTGGCCGTCCGCGGCCCTTGACCTTGAACGAGTGCTGCAAGGCCAATGCATAGGTGCGCAGTGTTTGCTGCTGGGCGACCTGGGAGCCGTCCCGCAGCCACGGGTGCCGGCTCCGCGCTTCGGTGAGCAGCTTGGACAACTTGCAGAAGGTGGGCTTGCGGCCGGACTTCTGCTGGTGGACGGCTTCGTTCCACAGCCACCGGCACCGGCCCCACTCCTCGGACAGTGCGGCCACTGCGGTCGCGCCGGGGCGCAACCGGTAGGTGTATCGCACTGTCTCGTCCACACCCATGGCTAAAGCCAGGGGTTTCTCGGGCGGGCTCTTGATGACTCCTCCTTCCAGGGGCGACATCACCCTAGGCAAGGATCATGTCACCCTCGGTCGGCGACACACCTCAGCGGGGCCGGCCGTCGCCGCCCTTGCCGAGCTTGTTGAAGTCGATCTTCGGCAGCTTGAAGCCCGGCGGGAGGCCCTGGCCGGCAGCCAGGTCGTTCGGGTCCATGCCCGGCGGGAGCTGCGGCATGCCGCCCGGGAAACCGCCCGGCATCCCGGCGCCCGCCCCGGCGCGCGGCCGGTTGCCGCCCTTGGTGCCCTTGCGCTTGTTCTTCGGCGACTTGGTGGCCTTGCGCCGGCCGCCGCCCGGCAGGCCCATCATGCCGCCCATCTGCTTCATCATCTTCTGCGCGTCGGCGAAGCGGTTGAGCAGCTGGTTGACGTCCATCACCGTGACGCCGGAGCCGCTGGCGATGCGGGCCCGGCGCGAGCCGTTGATGATCTTCGGGTTGGTGCGCTCGGCGGGGGTCATCGACCGGATGATGGCGGTGACCCGGTCGAAGTGCTTGTCGTCGACCTCGGCGAGCTGGTCCTTCATCTGCCCCATGCCCGGCATCATGGCCAGCACGTTGGCGATGGGGCCCATCCGCCGGACCGCGATGAGCTGGTCGAGGAAGTCCTCCAGGGTGAACTGCTCGCCGCCCATCAGCTTGGCGGTCATCTTCTCCTTCTGATCGGTGTCAAAGGCCTGCTCGGCCTGCTCGATCAGAGTGAGGACGTCGCCCATGCCGAGGATCCGGCTGGCCATCCGGTCGGGGTGGAAGACGTCGAAGTCCTCCAGCTTCTCTCCGGTGGAGGCGAAGAGGATCGGCTGCCCGGTGACCTCCCGGACCGACAGCGCGGCGCCACCACGGGCGTCGCCGTCGAGCTTGGAGAGGACCACGCCGGTGATGCCCACGCCGTCGCGGAACGCCTCGGCGGTGCGCACCGCGTCCTGACCGACCATGGCGTCGATGACGAAGATGACCTCGTCCGGGTCGACCGCGTCACGGATGTCGGCGGCCTGCTGCATCATCTCGGCGTCGATGCCGAGCCGGCCGGCGGTGTCGACGATGACGATGTCCCGGGCGGCCCGCTTCGCGTGCTCGATCGAGGCGCGGGCCACCTGCACCGGGTCGCCGGTGCCGTTGCCGGGCTCCGGGGCGTACACCTCGACGCCGGCGCGGCCACCGAGCACCTGGAGCTGCCCGACGGCGTTGGGGCGCTGGAGGTCGGCGGCGACCAGCAGCGGCTGGTGGCCCTGGGCCTTGAGCCAGCGGGCCAGCTTGCCGGCGAGGGTGGTCTTACCGGAACCCTGGAGGCCGGCAAGCATGATCACCGTCGGCGGCTGCTTGGCGAACTGGAGCCGCCGCCCCTCGCCGCCGAGGACGTTGACCAGCTCCTCGTTGACGATCTTGATGATCTGCTGCGCCGGGTTGAGCGCCTGGGAGACCTCGGAGCCGCGCGCCCGCTCCTTGACGTTGGCGATGAAGCCCTTGACCACCGGCAGCGCGACGTCCGCCTCCAGCAGCGCGAGGCGGATCTCGCGCGCGGTGGCGTCGATGTCGGCGTCGGTGAGCCGACCCTTGCCGCGGAGCTTGGTGAAGATCCCGGACAGGCGGTCACTCAAGGTGTCAAACACGCGAACATCCCGTTTGTCAGTGTTTCGGCGGGCACATCGGCGACCGGGCGAGGTGTCCGGCCACCGCTAGGGTAGCCGGCCGGGCCGTGGGGCCGCTCCGGGCCGGGCACAGCCGGGGAGCGGAACGGCGCCGGCACGCCCGGGCACGCCGGGGGTCGGCGGACCGGCAGGAGGCACCTCCTCACACCGCGGCCAGCACCGCGGCCTCCAGGCGGGCCCGGGTGGCGTCGTCCGGCCAGCCGCCGACGAGGTAGAACGCGTCGACCACGTCCCCGCCCAGGGTCGAGATGCGGGCCGCCCGCACCTGGGCGCCGGCCTCGTCGAGGGCGCAGGCGACCCGGTAGAGCAGGCCCGCCGCGTCGGCGGCGCGCAACTCCAGCAGCACGGCGTCGGTGGCCGCCTCGCGGTGCCAGACCACCCGTGGCGCGGCCCCGCCGGACCGCGCCGCGAGCGCCCGGCCGCGCAGCCGCTGGGTGACCGAGACGTCCCCGTTCACCGCGCGGCGCAGGTCGGCGCCGAGGGCGATCGGGTCGGGCGCGAGCCCGTACCGGGGCTGCACCCGGCACTCGACCAGGGCCCGGCCGTCGACGGTGGAGGCGTCGGCCGAGAGCACCTCCAGCCGGTGCAGCGCCAGGCAGCCGGCCACCGTCGCGAGCAGGCCGCGCCGGTCCGCCGCGGCCACGGCCACCCGGTCGGCCGTCAGGTGTACGACCGGCAGGGGCCCCGCCAGCAGGGCCGGATCGGGGGTGGGCGGGGCGGGCAGCACGCCCGTGTCCAGCGCGGTCCGTACCCGGGTGACCAGCTCGGCGACCAGCCGGCCCTTCCAGTCCGACCAGGCGGCCGGCCCGGTGGCGGCGGCGTCGGCCCGCACCAGGGCGTGCAGCAGGTCCAGCGTGGTCGGGTCGCCGACCCGCTCGGCCACCCCGGCGATGGTGACCGGGTCGGCGAGGTCCCGCCGGGTGGCCACGTCGGGCAGGAGCAGGTGCAGCCGGACCAGCGTGCCGATCAGCGCCACCTCCGGCGCGGGCAGGCCGATCCGGGCGGCCACCGCCTCGGCCAGCGGCGCCCCGACGGTGCTGTGGTCGCCGGGGAGCCCTTTGCCGACGTCGTGCAGGAGGGCGCCGAGCAGCAGCAGGTCGGGGCGGTCCACGTCGCGGGTGTGCCGGCCGGCCTCGTACGCGGTCTGCACGAGGTGCCGGTCGAGGGTGAACCGGTGCACCGGGTTGTGCTGCGGGAGGCTGCGCAGCCGGGTCCACTCGGGCAGCCAGCCCTCGATCAGCCCGTACCGGTCGCAGGTCTCCCAGGCCGGCACCAGGCCGGGACCGGCGCCGAGCAGGGTGATCAGCGCGGCCCGGGCCTCGGCCGGCCACGGCGCCGGCAGCGGCGGGCAGTACGCGGCCAGCCACTCGCAGGTGGCCCGGGCGATCGGCAGCCGGGTGACGGCCGCGGCGGCGGCGACTCGCAGCGACAGGCTCGGGTCGGGGCGCGCCCCGATCGCGGTGCGGGCCAGCACCAGCTCGCCGTCGTGCTCGACGACGTCCCGGGCGACCGGTCGGCGCAGCGGACGCCCGTCGGCGCCCCGGCGGCGGCCCGAGCGGAGCCGGTCGGCGGCGCGGAAGGCGTCGTCGAGGGCGTGGCTGACGGTCCGGGCGTCCCCGGCGACCCGGCGCAACAGCGCGTCGCCGTCGCCGACGGTTTCGGGGGCGGCTGCGGCCCGCCGCGGGCCGTCGGCCGCGCCCGGCGGGGGCTGCCGGACGTTTCCCGCGCCCGGCGGGGGCTGCCGGACGTCTCCCGCGCCCGGCGGGGGCTGCGGGACGCCTGCCGCGCCCGGCGGGAGGTGCCGGAGGCCGAGCAGCGCGGCGACCCCGTCGCGCTCCTGGGCGACCAGCCGGTCGACCCGGCGGCCGACCTGCCGGTGCAGCGCGTCGCGGGTGTCCAGCAGCCGCAGGTGCGCGGCGCGGACGGCGGGGCGCAGCGCGTCGGTGACGCCGGCGGTGGCGATCGCCCGCAGGATGCCGACGTCGCGCAGCCCGCCGGCCGCCTCCTTCAGGTCGCCCTCCAGCAGGAACGCCAGCTCGCCGTGGGCGGCCCAGCGGGCGGCGGTGAGCTCGCGGAGCGCCGGGAGCTGCCGCACGGCGGTACGCCGCCAGTGGTCGGCGGCGGTGCGCACGAGCGTGTCCGCGAGCGCGGCGTCGCCGGCGACCAGCCGCGCGTCGAGCAGCCCGAGGGCCACCTTCACGTCGTCCTGGGCGACGGAGAGCGCCTCGGGGACGGTCCGTACGGAGTGGTCCAGCCGCAGTCCGGCGTCCCACACCGGGTACCAGACCGAGGCGGCCAGCTCGTCCACGCCGGGCACCCCGGCGTGCAGCAGGACGAGGTCGAGGTCGCCGTGCGGCGCGCACTGCCGGCGGCCCAGCCCGCCGACGGCGATCAGCGCCACCCCGGGCCGCTGCGGCAGCAGCCCACGCAACCACCGGTCGTACGCGTCGGCCCGCGCGGCCCGCGCCGGTTCCCCGACGCCGTCGTTGCCGCCGACGACCTCGTCGACCAGGAGTCCGGCGGCACCGTCGCCGGTGCGTCCCGACGCGTTCTTCCTGGTCGACGAGGTCATGTCGGTGGGTGGCCGGTCAGAGCGCGTCGAGGCCGCGCTCGCCGGTGCGGACCCGGACGACCTCCTCGACGGCGGTCACCCAGACCTTCCCGTCGCCGATCTTGCCGGTCCGGGCGGCGCCGACGACGGCGTCCACGATCTTGTCGACGTCGATCTCGTCGGTGAGCACCTCGACCCGGATCTTGGGCAGGAACTCGACCGTGTACTCGGCACCCCGGTAGACCTCGGTGTGCCCCTTCTGCCGCCCGTAGCCCTGGACCTCGCTGACGGTCAGGCCGGCCACGCCGAGGGCGTGCAGGGCCTCCTTCACCGCGTCCAGTTGGTACGGCTTGATGACCGCGGTCACCAGCTTCATGTCCAACCCCTCCATCCCAGGAACGTTAACCGGCGACCTTTTCGGCGGCGGACTCGGCGGCCGGCCCGGCGGGCGCGGCCGACTCGGTGGGCGCGGTGGGCGCGGCCGCCGGCTCCGTCGCCGGCCTGGCGCCGGTCAGCCCGGCCATGGCGAACGCGCTGCCCCCGCCGCTGCCGGCGGCCGGCGACAGGTCGTAGCCGCTCTCCGCGTGCTCGGCGATGTCGATGCCGCCGACCTCGTCCTCGGCCCGCAGGCGGAAGCCGATCGTCTTCTCGATGGCGAAGGCGAGCACCCAGGCCACCGCGAAGGACCAGGCGGTGACGATCAGGCCGGCCAGGGCCTGCCGGCCGAGCTGGGTCACCCCGCCGCCGTAGAAGAGCCCGTCGGAGGCGCCGATCACGTCGGTGATCGCGCCGTTGACCGAGTTGGTGGCGAAGAGGCCGAGCCAGAGCGAGCCGATCCAGCCGCCGACGAAGTGCACGCCGACCACGTCGAGCGAGTCGTCGTAGCCGAGCTTGTACTTGAGGCTGATCGCCAGCGCGCAGACCGCCCCGGCGACGAGACCCAGCAGCACCGCCGCCCAGGGGGCCACGAAGCCGCAGGCCGGGGTGATGGCGACCAGGCCGGCGACGGCGCCGGACGAGGCGCCGACCAGCGTCGGCTTCTTGTCCTTGATCCACTCCACGACGATCCAGCCGAGCACCGCGGCGGCCGTGGCGAGCTGGGTGTTGATGAAGGCCAGGCCGGCGACCGAGTCGACGGTGAGCTCGGAACCGGCGTTGAAGCCGAACCAGCCGAACCAGAGCAGCCCGGCGCCGAGCGCGACGAGCGGGATGTTGTGCGGCTTCATGCCCTCCCGGGGCCAGCCGAGCCGCTTGCCCAGCACCAGGGCCAGCGCCAGGGCCGCCGCGCCGGCGTTGATGTGCACGGCGGTGCCGCCGGCGAAGTCGAGCGCGTGCAGGTCGGCGCCGATGATGCCGCCGCCCCACACCCAGTGCGCGACCGGGAAGTAGACAAGCGTCGCCCAGCCGAACGCGAACAGCAGCCAGCCGGCGAACTTCGCCCGGTCGGAGACCGCGCCGCTGATCAGCGCGACGGTGATCACGGCGAACATCATCTGGAAGGCCATGAACACGTAGAGCGGGACGCCGATGCCGCTCGGGTTCTCCGCCGTCGCCCCCCAGAGGTCGGTCTCGGCGAGGAACGTCTTGGTGCCGAGATAGGCGCCCGGGTCGCCCCAGAGGCCGTTGACATCGCTGCCGAAGGCGATGCTGAAACCGTAGAACCACCACAAGACAGAGATGAGCCCGATCGCGGAGAAGCTCATCATCATCATGTTCAGTACACCCTTGGACCGGTTGAGGCCGCCGTAGAACAGCGCCAGTCCGGGCGTCATGAGCAGCACGAGCGCCGTCGACACCAGCAACCACACGGTGTTGCCGGAATCGATCGTGGGTGCCTCAGGCACGCTGGCCTCCTAAAGGTGAAGTTCCCTCCTTCACGGCTTCCGGGGCAGCGTCGCCCGTACGCCGGATGGGCGGAAGCCTGCTCGCCTCCTGTTTCCCCCAGCGTCACCCGTCGATTTCCGGATGGTGACGGGTTGTTTCGGACGTGTGAAGAGAACCTCACCGCCGGCCGGCGCGGCCGACGGCACGACCGCTCAGCGCAGCGCGTACTCCAGGGCGTTGCGCTCGTAGTCGAGCAGCCGCAGGTCGCGCATCGGTCGGCGCAGGTGCCCCTTGTGCACGATCCGGACGAAGGCCGGCTCGCCGGCGGCGGCCATCCGGCGGATGCCCTCCACGTGGTCCACGATCCGCTTGCGGATGGTCCGGATCAGCCGGTGCCGGTCCCGGGGGATCAGCCCGTACGCGTCGGCGAAGAGGCGCAGCCGGCGCGGCCGGTCGGGGTGCTTCCAGCCGAGCGTGATCGAGTCCCGGTCGGAGAATATCGGCACCCAGGTCCAGGCCGCGTACGCCACGTCGTAGATCCGGGCGCCGGGCGAGGCGAGGTCGAAGTCGATCAGCCCGAGGGTGCCGTCGGGCCGCCAGATCACGTTGTGCGGGGCGGCGTCGTGGTGGCAGATCACCTCGGTGTCCGGCGGCGGCGGGCCGAACGAGCGCCACACCGCCCCGGGCGGCGGGACGAAGCCGTACTGGGCGTCGTGGAACATGCGGAGCATGGTGGCGACGGTCACCAGCGCCTCGTCGGTGACCCAGTGCGGGGCCAGCGGGTATTCCCCGCACTCCCCCTCCAGGTACGACAGGACCTCCCGGTTGCGCTCGTCCATGCCGAGCGCGCGGGGTGCGCCGGTGAAGCCCACGTATTCCAGGTGGCGCAGCAGGGCGTGCACGGAGGGCGTCCACGGCCCGGCGTTGCGCCGGACCGTGTCGCCGACCCGGACGACGGTGCTGACGTTCCCGCCGTGCAGCGGAATCTCCTGCGAAGTCACGTACGGTCTCCCGAGGCGCGGCGACGGGTGGCTGGGGTCGCGCCACCCGGCGTAGGCGCGATCGTCGGTCGTCACTGCGAGGTTACGCGTCGCGGGCGAGCGGCTCGGTACCGAGCAGCGCGTCGACGAACTGGGCGGGGTCGAACGGGGCCAGGTCGTCCTTGCCCTCGCCGAGCCCGACCAGCTTGACCGGGATGCCCAGCTTGCGCTGCACGGCGATCACGATGCCGCCCTTGGCGGTGCCGTCGAGCTTGCTGAGCACGACGCCGGTCACGTTGACCACCTCGGTGAAGACGCGGGCCTGCTCCAGCCCGTTCTGCCCGGTGGTGGCGTCGAGGATCAGCAGCGTCTCGTCGATCGGGCCGTGCTTCTCCACCACCCGCTTGACCTTGCCCAGCTCGTCCATCAGGCCGATCTTGTTTTGGAGGCGGCCGGCGGTGTCGATCAGCACGGTGTCGACGCCGGTGTCGATGCCCCGCTTGACGGCGTCGAAGGCCACGCTGGCCGGGTCGGCCGCCTCGGGCCCGCGCACGGTCTCCGCGCCGACCCGCCCGCCCCAGGTCTCCAGTTGGTCGGCGGCGGCGGCCCGGAAGGTGTCGGCGGCGCCGAGCAGCACGCTGCGACCGTCCGCGACGAGCACCCGGGCGATCTTGCCGCAGGTGGTGGTCTTGCCCGCACCGTTGACGCCGACGACCAGCAGCACCGCCGGCACGCCGTCCTTGGGCGCGGTCCGCAGCGACCGGTCCAGGGTCGGATCGAGCGCGTTGACCAGTTCGGCGGCGAGCAGGGCACGCAGCTCACCCGCGGAGCGGGTGCCGAGGACGCGGGTCCGCTCGCGCAGCCGGTCGACGATCTCCCGGGTGGCGTCGATGCCGACATCGGCGGTGATCAGGCTGTCCTCGATCTCCTCCCAGGCGTCCTCGTCGAGGTGGTCGCGGCTGAGCAGGCCGAGCAGACCCTTGCCGAAGGCGTTCTGCGAGCGGGACAGCCGCGAGCGCAGCCGGACCAGCCGCCCGGCCGTCGGCTCGGGGACCTCCAGCACCGGGGCCGGGGCCTCCACCACCGGCGGTTCCACCAGGATCCCGGTGGACAGTTCGGCCTCCGGCGCCTCCACCGGCGGGCCGGCCAGGTCCTCCTCGGCCCGGGTCTCGACCTCCGTCTCGGGCAGCGGCGGCTCCGGTCGCCGGCGCAGCCGCGGCACGACCAGCCCGATGCCGCCAAGGATCAGCACGCCGAGCAGGGCGAGCGCGATGAGGAGGTATTCGGTCATGCCGGAATCCTGTCAGATGCCGGCGAAGCTGTCCCAGCCACCGCTCCCGACCGGGCCCGCGGAAGCCGACGGTAGGCTCGGTCACAGCCAGCAGTGGTGCGACCGCCGGCCGGGTAGTAAAGATGAAGTCCGCTCATCTGGAGGTCGACCATGCCCGCGGCACACCTGCTCATCGGCCCGTTACTCCGCAGGGTGGTCGGCACGAGGGCCACCATCTGGGTCGAGACCAGCGCGCCCGCGGTGGTCACCGTCCGCACCGCCGACGGCGCCGGCGGCACCGCCCCCACCTTCTCGGCGTACGACCACCACTACGCCCTCGTCGTCGTGGAGGGTCTCACCCCCGACAGCGCCACCACCTACGAGGTGCTGATCGACGACGAGGTCGCCTGGCCGGTGCCGAAGAGCACGTTCCCGCCCAGCGTGATCCGCACCCGGGCGGCCGACGACCTCGACCAGCCGGTCCGGTTGGTCTTCGGCTCGTGCCGCGAGACCACCCAGCACGCCACCACCCGGCGGCTGCCCCCCGACGCCCTCGACGCGTACGCCCGGCGGCTGATGGCGGACCCGGACCCGGCCGACGTGCCCGACCTGCTGGTGCTCCTCGGCGACCAGGTCTACGCGGACGTGACCTCCCCCACGGTCCGGCGGCTGCTGAAGCGGCGCCGCCGGCGGCCCAAGGGCGCGCCGGGCGACCAGGTGGTCAGCTTCGACGAGTACACGAAGCTCTACCTGGAGTCCTGGCGGGACCCGGAGATCCGCTGGTTGTTCTCCACCGTGCCGAGCGTCATGATCTTCGACGACCACGAGATCATCGACGACTGGAACACCTCGGCCCCCTGGCGGACCGACATGCGCGACCAGCCCTGGTGGGCGGAGCGGATCGCCAGCGGCCTCGCCTCGTACTGGGTCTACCAGCACCTGGGCAACCTCTCCCCCGACGAGATCGCCGCCGACCCGGTCTACGCCAAGGTCGTCGCGGCGGAGGACGCGACCGGCGTGCTGCGCGAGTTCGGGCAGCGGGTCGACACCGAGGCCGACCTCGCCCACGACACCGAGCGGTGGCGGGCCGTGCAGTACCAGTGGAGCTACGCGCTGGACCTGGGCCGCACCCGGCTGGTCATGCTGGACAACCGGTGCAGCCGGGTGCTGGAGCCGGGCCAGCGGGCGATGCTGCCCCCGGGCGAGTGGTCGTGGTTCCTCGACCGCGCCCACGGCGTCTACGACCACCTCGTGGTCGGCGCCTCCCTGCCCTGGCTGCTGCCGCCCGGCATCCACCACGTGGAGGCGTGGAACGAGAAGCTGGCCGACTCCCGGCGGCGCTGGGTCGCCCGGCTGTCGGAGAAGCTGCGCCGGGGGCTGGACCTGGAGCACTGGGCCGCGTTCCGCCGCTCGTTCGACGGGCTCGGCGCGCTCTTCGCCCGCCTCGGCAGCGGCACCCCCGGCGGGCCCGGCGAGCGGGTCGGGGCCGGGCCGGCGTACGCGCCACCGGCGTCGATCAGCGTGCTCTCCGGCGACGTGCACCACTCGTACGTGGCGCGGGCACGCTTCGACGACCGGAGCGTGGTCACCCCGGTGCACCAGCTCACCTGCTCGCCCATCCACAACCAGGTGCCCGCCGGGATGCGCCCGCTGATGAAGCTCGGCTGGTCGTCCGGGCCGGCCGGGGCCACCCGGGCGCTGGCCCGCACCGCCGGGGTGCGCCGCCCGCCCTTCCGCTGGAAGCGGCTCGCCGGGCCGTACTTCGGCAACGCGGTCGCCACGCTGGTGCACGCCGGTCGGAGGGCCGAGGTGACGATCGAGGGCACCACCAGCGACGGCCACCTGCGCGAGGTCATGCGGCAGCGCCTCACCCCCGGCGGCTGAACCTCTCGCCGGACCCCGGCCGGCCCGCCCGCGACGGGCGGACCACCGCCGACGCGCCGCCGGTGGTCCCGGCGCCCCGATAACCGCTCGCCGGATGTCGGACGCGCCGGCCAGGATGACCGGCATGACATGGCGAGCACCGGAGATCACCCGGACCCCCGAGCACCACGTCGGCGACGAGCGCACGATGCTGGAGGGCTGGCTGGATTACCACCGGCAGACCCTGCTGCTCAAGTGCGCCGGGCTGACCGCCGAGCAGTTGCGCACGCCGAGCGTCGAGCCCTCCGGGCTCACCCTGCTCGGTCTGGTCCGGCACCTGGCCGAGGTGGAGGCCTGGTGGTTCCGGGAGAACTTCGCCGGCCAGGAGGTCGACTACCCCTACTTCACGCCCGAGCATCCGGACGCCGACCACGACGTCAGCGCCGCCGACGCCGAGGCCGACTTCGCCACCTACCACCGGGAGATCGCGCTGGCCCGCGCCGCCGCCGCCGGACGGTCGCTCGACGAGACCTTCACCGAGGTCGGCCCGAAGGGCCGGACGTTCAACCTGCGCTGGGTCTACGTGCACCTGATCGAGGAGTACGCCCGGCACAACGGCCACGCCGACCTGATCCGCGAACGCATCGACGGCGTCACGGGCGAGTAGCCCACGCCCGGGGCGGGAGCGGGTCAGTACGCCAGGGCCGCCCGCGCGTACCGCAGGTCGGCCGGGCCGCTCCAGCGCAGCGCCGACAGGCCGGCGACGCGGGCCCCCCGGATCGCCCAGTCCTCGTCGTCGACGAAGAGCACCCGGGCCGCCGGGGTCTCCAAAGCCTCGCAGGCCGCCTGGAAGTACTCCTTCGCCGGCTTGTTCACCCCGATCCTGGACGAGTTGACCACCACGTCGAACTCGTCCGTCAGGTCGAGCGCGGCGAGGTCGGCGTCGAGCAGGTCGGTGGCGTTCGTGCCGAGCCCGACCCGGATGCCGCCGGCCCGCGCCTCGCGGACGAAGGCGAGCACCTCGGGGTCCACCTCGCCCCGGTAGCGCTGCCACTGCTCCACGGCGGCCCGGGCCCGCTCGGGGCCGCCCACGGAGTCGGCCAGCGCGTCGGCCACGCTGGTCATCCAGTCGGCGTGGCTGACCCGGCCGGTCAGCACCGGCTGGAGCCGCCCCCACTGCATGGCGATCTCGGTGAGTACGCCCTCGGACAGGCCGTACTCCCGCTCCACCCCGGCGGCCACCGCCGGGTCCCACCGTCGTAGGACGCCGTCGAAGTCCACCAGGAGCGCCGTCGCCCGTTCCCGACCCACTACTCGTTCTCCTCGCCGCGGCCACGCCGCTCGTCTCCGTCGGCCCGGTTGAGCCGCTGGCTGATCACCTGGGTCACCCCGTTGCGCATGGTCACGCCGTACAGGGCGTCGGCGACCTCCATCGTCCGCTTCTGGTGCGTGATGACGATGAGCTGGCTCTTCTCCCGCAACTGTGCCAGCAGCGTGATCAGCCGGCCCAGGTTGACGTCGTCGAGCGCCGCCTCCACCTCGTCCATGATGTAGAACGGGCTGGGCCGGGCCCGGAAGATGGCCACCAGCATCGCCACCGCGGTCAGCGAACGCTCGCCGCCGGAGAGCAGCGACAGCCGCTTGATCTTCTTGCCCGGCGGGCGGGCCTCGACCTCGACGCCGGTGGTGAGCAGGTCGTCGGGGTCGGTGAGCACCAGCCGCCCCTCGCCGCCGGGGAAGAGCACGGTGAAGACCTGCTGGAACTCCCGGGCCGTGTCCTCGAACGCGCTGGCGAAGACCTCCAGGATCCGGTCGTCGACGTCCTTGACCACGGTGAGCAGGTCGCGGCGGGTGGCCTTGAGGTCCTCCAGCTGCTCGGAGAGGAACTTGTAGCGCTCCTCCAGCGCGGCGAACTCCTCCAGGGCCAGCGGGTTCACCTTGCCGAGCAGGGCCAGTTCCCGTTCCGCCTTGGCCGCCCGCTTCTCCTGCACCGGCCGCTCGTAGCGGACCGGCTCGGGCACCGGCAGGCCGTCGCGTTCGGCCGCCGCCACGTCGGCCTGGGTGGGCGGGACGGGCTGGGTCGGGCCGTACTCGGCGACGAGGGTCTCCACGTCCAGGCCGAAGTCCTCGGCGGCCTTCGCCTCCAGCTGCTCGATGCGCAGCCGCTGCTCGGCGCGGGCCACCTCGTCGCGGTGCACCTGGCTGGTCAGCCGCTCCAGCTCCGCGCCGAGCCGCTTGGCCGCACCGCGTACCTCCTGGAGCTCGGCCTCGCGGGCGGCGCGCTCGCGCGCCACGGCGTCGCGGTGCTCCTCGGCCGCGGCGATGGAGGTGGCCAGGCGGGTGAGGGCCTCCCGGGCCCCGCCCGCCACGGCCCGGGCGATGCCCGCGCCCCGGGTGCGCGCCGCCCGCCGCGCCGCCGCGCGTTCCCGCGCGGCCCGCTCGGCGGTGGCCTGCCGGCGCAGCGAGTCCGCGCGGCCGGCGATCGAGGAGACCCGCTCCTCGGCGGTACGCACCGCGAGCCGGACCTCCATCTCGTTCTGCCGCGCCTGCGGCACCATCGCGGCGAGCTGGTCGCGTTCCTCCGTGGAGGGCTCCGCGTCGACGGGGGTCTCCTCGGCCAGCCGCAGCCGCTCCTCCAGCTCGGCGAGGGTGAGCAGGTCCCGCTCCCGGGCCGCCTCCGCGCGGGCCCGCGACTCGCCGAGCCGGTCGGTCTCCGCCTTCGCGGAGCGGGCCGCCGCGCCCAGCTCGGCCAGGCGGCGGGCGGCGGCGTTGCGGTGGCTCTCCGCCTCCCGCTTGGCGGCGGCGGCGTGCTGCACCGTCTCCTTGGCGGCGGCCACCTCGGCGCGGGCGTCGACGAGCTGTTCGCGCAGCTCCGCGCCGGCGCGTTCGGCGGCGAGGCGGTTCGACCGGGCCTCCTCGACGGCGGCCTGCACCTCGATGAAGCTGGGCGCCTTGGCGGACCCGCCGGCCGCCGCGTACGCCCCGACCACGTCCCCGTCGGGGGTGACCGCGCGCAGCTCCGGGTTGCCGGCGACCACCTCGGCCGCCGCGGCGAGGTCGTCGACCAGCACCACGTCGCGCAGCGCCCGGTGCACCGCCGGGCGGATCTGTGGGGAGCACTCCACCAGGTCGGGCGCCCAGCGGGCGCCGTCGGGCAGCTTGGGCCGCAGCGCGTCGGCGGGGCCGTCCATGCCCGGCCCGGCGGGGCTGCCGACCAGCAGGCCGGCGCGGCCGGCGTCGGAGATCTTCAGCAGCCGCATGGCCTCGACCGCCTCGTCGACGCCACTGACCGCGACCGCGTCGGCGAGCCCGCCGAGCGCGGCGGCGAGCGCGGCCTCCTGCCCGGGCGCGACGGTGAGCAGCCCGGCGAGGCTGCCCAGCAGGCCCGGGACCTCGTCGGCGCGGGCCAGCAGCGCGCCCGCGCCGTCCTTGCGGCGCAGACCGAGGGCGAGCGCCTCCTCCCGGGCCTTCCAGGTGGCGGCGTCCTTCTCCGCCGCCCGCTCCGCGTCGGTCAGCGACCGCACGGTGGCCTGCGCCCGCTCCTGGGCGGCGACCGCCTCGGCGTGCCGGGCGTCGAGGTCGGCGTTGTCCCGGTCCGCCTCGGTGGACTGCTCGGCGACCGCGTCGAGTTCGGCCTGGGCCTGGTCGGCCCGGGCCAGCGCGTCGGCGTGCGCGGTGGCGAGCCGCTCGATCTCCTCGCCGGCGCTGGTGGTCCGGGCGCGGGCGGAGTTGACCTGGCCGGTCAGCCGGGCCAGGCCCTCGCGCCGGTCGGCGATCGCCTTGGCCGCGGCGACCAGCTCGCGTTCGGCGGCGGCGAGCTGCCGTTCCAGCTCCTGGCGGTGCTCGACGGCCTCGGCCAGCCGGATCTGGTCGTCGGTCAGCGCGCCGCGCAGCTCCTCCTCCTGCTCGCGGATCCGCTCGGCCTCGGCCTCCAACTGCTCGGGGTCGCGGCCGGGGCGCTCGTCGTCCGGGGTGGCGCTGAGGTGCCGCAGCCGTTCCCGGGCGAGCTGCTCGATGGAGCGGAACCGCTCGGAGAGGGCGGAGAGCTTGTACCAGGTGTCCTGGGCGGCGGCCAGCAGCGGCGCGTCCTCGGCGAGGGCCGCCTCCAGCTCGGCCAGCCGCGCCTGCACCTCGGTGTGCTCGGCCTCGACCTGCTCGCGCCGCTCGCGCACCGCGGTCTCGTCGGCGATCTCCCGGTCGAGGGTGGCCCGCAGGGTGGCCAGGTCGTCGGCGAGCAGCCGCAGCCGGGCGTCGCGCAGGTTGGCCTGGATGGCGGCGGCGCGGCGGGCCACCTCCGCCTGCCGGCCCAGCGGCTTGAGCTGGCGGCGCAGCTCGGCGGTGAGGTCGGTGAGCCGGTTGAGGTTCGTCTGCATCGCGTCGAGCTTCCGCAGCGCCTTCTCCTTGCGCTTGCGGTGCTTGAGGACGCCGGCCGCCTCCTCGATGAACGACCGCCGGTCCTCCGGCTTGGCGTGCAGCATCCCGTCGAGTCGCCCCTGGCCGACGATGATGTGCATCTCCCGGCCGATGCCGGAGTCCGACAGCAGCTCCTGGATGTCGAGCAGCCGACAGGAGTCGCCGTTGATCTCGTACTCGCTCTCGCCGGAGCGGAACATCCGGCGGGTGATCGAGACCTCGGTGTACTCGATCGGCAGCGCGCCGTCGGTGTTGTCGATCGTGAGGGTCACCTCGGCCCGGCCCAGCGGGGCCCGGCCGGCGGTGCCGGCGAAGATGACGTCCTCCATCTTGCCGCCGCGCAGCGCCTTGGCCCCCTGCTCGCCGAGCACCCAGGCGATGGCGTCGACGACGTTGGACTTGCCGGAGCCGTTCGGGCCGACCACGCAGGTGATCCCCGGCTCCAGCTTCAGCGTCGTCGCGGAGGCGAAGGACTTGAAGCCCTTCACCGTCAGGCTCTTGAGATGCACCTTCTCGATCCTCGTCCGGTGGCCGCCGTACCGTCGCCGGCTGCGCGGACCTGGGTGAACCCGCAGACTAACCCGGGACCGGGAACCGCCGGGCACGCGACCCGCCTGACGACCGCCGGGCGCTCGTCGGAGGTGCCGTGGGTCGATCCGCCGGCCGGCGTGCGCCCGTGCGCCCTTCCGTCGGCCGGGAGCCGTGCGGGAATCGTCGCGGCGGGCCGCACAAGATCAGGAATTGGTGCGGCGGAAAGAGGTGCGGACAGAGCTGCGCGCCGGCACAGAAGTGTCGGCGCGCTCTTTTTGCGTGATGCGATTCAGTTTTGCGATCCGGAGATCAGGTCAGCGCGGGCTCGGCCAGACGGAGCAGGTCGTCCGCCTCCGCCGCAGCCGCCGCGAGCCGATCGTTCTCGGCACGCAGCCGCGTGATCTCGAACTCCAGAGCCCGAACCGTGGCACGCAGTCGGGTGACCTCGTCGAGCAGACGCCGATCGGGCGCCGCACCTACGTGGCCGTACAGGGCCTTAGCCATGTTGACTCCTTGATATGCGCTGCCGGAAGGGCCGGCCAACGCGCGCCCAAATGTGTACGCGGCTGTCACCCCAGACGATTCTGGGCATGACCGGGCGCGACTGGCGACACCTACATATTGAGCCGACACCCCCTCTTTCGTCAAGTTCTCGCAGGCCGTAGATCATTTCCACGTCGACCTGTCCACTTGCCGGGGGCTGCCACAAGGCGCGGACACACTCTGTCCGGACACCCTGACTCTACGCCCCGGATCCCGGGAAGTCCCCACCCCGCCGGCCGGCTTCCCCTTAACTCTTCCTTAGCCACGTTGCCGCTGTTCACGCCCGCCACGTAGCGTCACCCCGGCCCGCAACCGACCCCTTGGAGGCAGAGGCGTGTACGGCTGGACCGACCCGAACGACCCGGACGGCGCCGGCCGGCGCCGCGAGCAGCCGCTGGGCGAGGAGCCGCCGGCCTGGCTCACCGACCGTCCGGAGCCGAGGTCGGCCTACCTGTTCGGGGACGACCCGGAGCAGCCCGCCGACGAGTGGCACCGCGACCAGCCGACCGCCCGCTGGCAGCCCGAGCCCGCCGAGCCGGCCGGGACCTGGCAGCCGCGGTCCACCGAGCCCACCGCGGCCTGGCGGCCCGAGCCGGGCGACCGCTGGCAGGCCGGGTCGGACGACCGCTGGGCCGCCGGATCCGGCCACCCGGTGGACGGGCCGTACCGGACGGAGCGTCCCCTCCCCGCCGACCGGACCGCCGGCGCCTGGCCGGTCGACGACCCGACCGCCCCCGTCGACCTCGCCGCGCTCCGGACCGCCCCGGCCGCGGCGACCCCGGCCACCGCCGAGGGCCGCCACCGCCCCCGCCGCCGGTTCCGCCGCCCGCTGGTGATCGGCGGTGCCGCCGCGGCCGCCACGCTCGTGGTGAGCCTCGGCGTCGGCGCGGTCGCGCTGACCGGCGACGGCCCGGCGACCGACCCCACCGCCGTCGACGACACGATCGCCGCCGCCCCGGTGCTGCCGGGCGGCGGATCGGCACCCGGCGACGCGCTGGCCCCGCCCAGCCCGAGCGCCACCCCGAGCACCGCCCCGACCTCCGCCAGGCCGACACCGTCGGCCACGAAGACCACCAGGCCGACGCCGGCGCCGTCGCGTACGACCGCGGCCTCGCGGCGCACCGCCGAGCGGAGCACGGCACCGGCCGGCGGCGGCACGAAGGCCCCGGTCAGTAGCGGGGCCAGCAGCCAGGCCCGCGAGGTGGTCGACCTGGTCAACGCCGAGCGCGCCAAGGCCGGCTGCGGCGCGGTGGGCGTCGACGACAAGCTGACGACCGCCGCCCAGCGGCACAGCCAGGACCAGGCCGACCACCGGAACATGTCGCACACGGGCAGCGACGGCAGCAACGTCGGGACGCGGCTGGACCGGGTCGGCTACTCCTGGCGCACCTACGGCGAGAACGTCGCCTGGAACCAGAAGACGCCGGCCGCCGTCATGGATGCCTGGATGAACAGCCCCGGCCACCGGGCCAACATCCTGAACTGCGCCTTCACCGAGATCGGCGTCGGCGTCGCCAACAGCAACGGGCCGTACTGGACGCAGGTCTTCGCCGCGCCGCGCTGAACGCGAGTCGTGGGCGGGTCCGCGCTCGTTTGACCGGGTGAGGTACGCCGACGCGGCGTACCCGCTCGGGCGGTGTGCCGCCGCCCGCGACCCGCGGAGCTGCCGATGCGGATCCGGCCGCGTACGCGCACCGTCGGGCGGGGCCTGCGCCGGGCCCTGCCGGCCTGCGTCGCGCTCGCGCTGCTGAGCGTGCTCGCCGCCTGCCGGCCGGACCTCACCGCGCCCGGTGCCCCGACCACCTGGCCGGCGGCGTCGGCGGGCCGGTGGCAGTGGCAGTGGCAGCTCAGCGGCGTGCTGGATCCTGCCGTCGACGCCGACGTCTTCCTGCTCGACCCGGTCGCCACCACCGCCGCGCAGACCGCCGAGCTGCGCTCCCGGGACCGCCGGCTGGTCTGCCAGGTGCACGTCGGCTCCGTCCTGCCGGCCGACCCGGACGCGGACCGCTTCCCGGCCGCCGTACGGGGTGCCGCGTCCCGCCGGCCGCAGGGCCGCTGGCTCGACGTACGGCAGTGGGACGCGCTACGCCCGGTGCTGGCCGACCGGTTCCGGCTCTGCCGGGGCAAGGGCTTCGGGGCGGTCGCGCTGGCCGACGCCGACGGGTACGCGCACCGCTCCGGCTTCCCGCTCGGCTTCGACGACCAACTGCTGTTCAACCGCCGGCTGGCCGCGCTGGCCCGCTCGCTGAGCCTCTCCCCCGGCCTGGTCAACGACCTGGGGCAGGTGGCCGCCCTGGCCCCGGACTTCGACTTCGCCGTCAACGAGGAGTGCGTACGGCTGGACCAGTGCGCCCGGCTGCTGCCGTTCGTCGAGGCGGGCAAGCCGGTGTTCCACGTGGAGTACGCCGGCTCGACGACGGACTTCTGCGTCACCACGGTGGGCTACGGCCTCTCCTCGATGCGCAAGGAACGCCGGCTCGACGCGTGGCGGCTCCCCTGCCCGGTGCCCTGACCGCCGGTGCCTTCCCGCGTGGCCCTCGCCCGGGGCGACGCCCCGGTCAACCCCGGAGGGACCCTCGGGGGCGGGGCTGGCAGCGCGGGCAGCTGTACGACGAACGGTTCATGAACGCCTCGCGGCGGACGGGCGCGCCGCACCGGTGGCACGGCAGCCCCTCCCGGCCGTAGACGTTCAACGCCCGGTCGAAGTAACCGCTCTCCCCGTTGACGTTGACGTAGAGGGCGTCGAAGCTGGTGCCGCCGGACTTGATCGCCTCGCCGAGGACGTCCCGGACGTGGCCGAGCAGCCGCAGGGCGGCCGGGCCGGTCAGCGCGTCGGTGGGGCGGGCGCCGTGCAGCCGCGCCCGCCACAGCGCCTCGTCGGCGTAGATGTTGCCCACGCCCGAGATCAGCGTCTGGTCCAGCAGCGCCCGCTTGACCTCGGTACGCCGCCGGCGCAGCGCGGCGACGAACGCCGCGTCGGAGAACTGCGGGTCCATCGGGTCCCGCGCGATGTGGGCGATCTCCGCCGGCAGCTCGGCGCCCCCCGCGGAGACCGACAGGCCGCCGAACGTGCGCTGGTCGACGAAACGCAGCTCGGGACCGTCGTCGGAGAACCGGAACCGGACCCGCAGGTGCGTCTCGTCGGGGGCGTCGGCCGGCTGCACCAGCAGCTGGCCGGACATGCCCAGGTGCCCGATCACGGCGTCGCCGCTGTCCAGCGGCAGCCACAGGTACTTGCCGCGCCGGCGCACGTCCAGCACCGTCCGGTCGGCCAGCACGTCGGCGAAGTGCCCGCCGCCGGGCGTGTGCCGGCGTACCGCGCGGGGGTGGCGCACCTCGACGGAGGAGATCCGCCGGCCGGTGACCCAGCGGGCCAGCCCCTGCCGGACCGTCTCGACCTCCGGCAGCTCAGGCACGGCCCAGGCCCGCCTCGGCGGCCTGCGCCGCCCCGTCCCCGGCCACCGGGCCCTCCGGCCCGACCGGCTCCCGCTCCGCCTGCTCGGTGAGCGTCCGCCAGGCCGCCTCGGCCGCCCGCTGCTCGGCCTCCTTCTTGCTCCGCCCGTCGGCCCCGCCGTAGCGGTTGCCGGCGACGACCACCCAGGCGGTGAACGTCTTGAGGTGGTCCGGCCCGGTGCCCTCGATGCGGTACTCGGGGACGCCGAGCCCGAGCGCCGCGGTCAGCTCCTGGAGGCTGGTCTTCCAGTCCAGGGCCGCGCCCCGGCCGGCCGACTCGGCCATCAGCGGGTCGAACAACCGGTGGATGACGATGGCGGCGGTGTCCAGCCCGTACTGAAGGTAGATCGCGCCGAGCAGCGCCTCCAGGGTGTCGGCGAGGATGCTCGCCTTGTCCCGCCCACCGGTGGTCTCCTCCCCCTTGCCGAGCAGCAGGTAGGCGCCGAGCCCGTCCGGGCCGAGGCCCCGGGCCACGTCGGCGAGGGCGCGCATGTTGACCACGCTGGCCCGCAGCTTGGCGAGCTGCCCCTCGGGCAGGTCGGGGTGGTTGTGGAAGAGCGCGGTGGTGATCACCACGCCGAGCACCGAGTCGCCCAGGAACTCCAACCGCTCGTTGGTGGGCAGGCCGCCGTTCTCGTACGCGTACGAGCGGTGGGTCAGCGCGCGCTGCAGCAGCTCCGGATCCAGGCTGACGCCGAACGCGGCTTCCAGGTGACCGACGGACGCCCGCCGCCGCTTGTCGTTGCTCATGATGTGGGTACCTCGGTGTCGGTGGAGCGGTCCGTGCGTTCCTCGCGGTCGCCCGTTTCGGCGCCGTCGAGCAGCGCGCGGACCTGGTCGGTGGCGCGCCGTCGCCAGAGATGGGCGGCCAGCGCGATGCCCGCGGCGACGTCCTCGGCGCGGGCGGCGCCGTGGCAGACGACCACCGTCCCGGCGACCCCGAGCAGGGCCGCCGCGCGCGGGGCGCCGCCGCCGGAGGGGGGCCCGCCGGCCATCGCGTACGCGCCCTCGATCGCCTTGAGCAGCACGTTACCGGTGAACCCGTCGGTGACCACCACATCGGCGCGCGCGCCGAGGGAGACGTCGTACCCCTCGACGAGGCCGACGTAGCGGCCGTCGCAGGGCAGCGACGCGGCGGCGAGGACGGGATCGGTGACGCGGCGGGCGCGGTCGCCCTTGCCCGCCTCGGTGCCCACCGACAGCAGCCCCACCCGGGGCGCGGCGACGGCGTGCGCCACCGCCGCGTAGGCGGCGCCGAGCACGGCGTGGCGGGCCAGGGTGGCCGGGCGTGGCTCCAGCGAGCCGCCGACGTCCAGCAGCACCACCGGGCCGGCGACGGCCGGCAGGGTGGCGACCAGCGCGGGACGGCGCACGTCCGGCCAGCGGCCGAGGCCGAGGGCGACGGCGGTGACGGTGGCGCCGGTGGACCCGGCGGAGACGAACGCGTCGGCGACGCCGTCGCGGACGGCGTGCACCGCCGCGCGGACGGTGCTCTCGGCGCGGGCGGCCACGGGGTGGTCGGCCATGCCGACGGCGACGCGGACGGGCCGTACGGTGACCCGGGCGCGCTGCGCCGGGTCGAGGGCACGGATCACCTCGCCGGCGGCCTCAGCCGGGCCGACGAGCAGCAGATGCAGGTCAGGGTCGGCGCGCACGGCCCGCAGAGCGCCGTCAACCACGACGGCGGGAGCGTCGTCCCCGCCGAGGAGGTCAACGGCGATCCGCGCGGTGCCCGGCTCCATCGGAACGCCGGCCGGAACGGACCGGCCGGCGTCGGAGGGAGCCGGGGCACCGGGCGATTGCCAGGGTGCGCGCGCCGCCCGACCAGGGGTCGGGGGCGTCACTCGGCGTCCAGGTCAGACCTCGAGAACCTGGCGGCCGTTGTAGGTGCCGCAGACGGAGCAGGCGGCGTGGGGCAGCTTCGCCGACTTGCACTGGGGGCAGGCCACGGTCGCGACCACGGTCGCCTTCCAGTTCGCCCGGCGGGCGCGGGTGTTGCTGCGCGACATCTTGCGCTTGGGGACGGCCACGGTTCCTACTCCTCTTTACGGTTCAGTTGCGACAGGCCCGCCCAACGCGGGTCGATCTGCTCGTGACTGTGGTCGGCCGGCAGATCGTCCAAGTGCACCCCGCATTCGGGGCACAGGCCTGGGCAGTCCTCCCGGCAGAGCGGGTTGGTCGGCAGCGTGAGCACCACCGCGTCCCGCAGCGCCGGCTCCAGGTCGATCAGATCGCCCTGCATCCGGCCCACCTCGTCCTCGTCGGTCGTGGTGTCCGTGGTGCTGTTCTCGTACGCGTACAGCTCCTGGATCCGCACGGCCAGCGAGTCGTCGATCTCGCGTAGGCAGCGACCGCACTCGCCCCGGACGGTACCGCTGACGGTCCCCGAGACGAGCACGCCCTCGGACACCGACTCCAACCTCAGGTCGAGGTCGAGGTCCGCGCCCTCCGGCACGGCGATCATCTCGCCGCCGAGGTCCGCCGGTGCCGGCACCACCCGCTTGACCGTACGCAAGGCACCAGGCCGGCGCGGCAGCTCCCTCGTGTCGAGGACCAGCGGCGACCTGGGGTCGAGTGTCGATGGCGTGTGTTTGGGCATAGTCAGACTCCGGCCGGTGAGAGGCCGACAAAAGAGGTTACCTGGGCGACCGCCGGACCGTCGAACCGGGGGCGGCGCCCGCCCCGTCTGCCGGCTGGTGAGGTGCCGCTCAGAAGGGTAGCGGGCGTTCCGCCTCCTCCCCACCGAAGGTGCCGATCTCGCGCAGCGCGTGCATCTTGTCCCGGCCGCGCTCTATCGAGGCGAGTGCCCGGGTGAGGAACTGCTCGAAGTTGGCCAGCGCGGTGTCGACGTAGTCGTCGACCTCCTCGCGCAGGCGCTGTGCCTCGGCGCGGGCCTCGGCGATGATCCGCGCGCCCTCGTGCTCGGCGGAGACCGTGATCTCGTTCACCGAGACCAGCCGGGCGTGTTCCGCCTCACCCTCGCTGATGATCCGGTCGGCTTCGCGCTTGCCGGCCTCCATGATCTTGTCCCGCTCCTCGAGCAGCGCGGCGGCCCGACGCAGGTCGGCGGGGAGTTCGGCGCGCAGCTCGTCGAGGGCCGCGATGAACTCGCCCCGGTCGACCATGCAGTTGTTGCGCGACATCGGGACGGAGCGGGCCTGCTCCACCATGGCGATCAGTTCGTCGATGCGATCGAGCGGGTCCACCGGTACCTCACTCCTGTCGTTCGTCGGGCCGATCTACATGATGCGGGCTACGGCCGGTTTCCCGCTCCACACATCATGTCGCGCCCCGACCACACCGGGCCGCTCACCCCGGCCCGGCGCGTCGCGGTGCGCGACGACGCGATCCCCGCCGGGCACGCTCCGGCGGGGTGGGGGACGGCCGCGGGAGGTCAGTCGCGCGGCGGCGGGGAAAGGCGGGCCCGCAGTTCCGCGCCGACCCGGTCGGGCACGTGGGCGGAGATGTCGCCGCCCCACTTCGCCACGTCCTTGACCAGGCTGGAGGAGAGGAACGAGTAGAGCGGGTTGGTCGGCATGAACAGGGTCTCCACGCCGGCCAGGCCGATGTTCATCTGCGCCATCTGCAGCTCGTAGTCGAAGTCGCTGACCGCCCGCAGGCCCTTGATCAGCACGCTCGCCTGCTGCGCCCGGCAGAAGTCGACCAGCAGGCCGCGGAACGACTCCACCCGGACGTTGTCGTAGGAGGCGGTCACCTCGCGGAGCATGTCGATCCGCTCCTCGACGGTGAACAGGCCGCTCTTCGACTGGTTGACCAGCACGCCCACGATCACCTCGTCGAACAGCCGGCTCGCCCGGCCGACGATGTCGAGGTGCCCGTTGGTGACCGGATCGAACGAGCCGGGACACACCGCACGTCTCATGATCGGCGACCGTACCAAAGGGTCGTCTCACCGTACCGGCGGCTGCGCTCGCCGGTGACGCCCTCCACCCACCCGACCGGGCCGGTGCGGCTGGACCGCTCCACCACCACCAGGGCGTCCGGGGCCAGCCAGCCGCCCTCGACCAGCGCGGCGAGCATCGCGGTGATCTCCGCGTCCGGCACCGCGTAGGGCGGGTCGGCGAAGACCACGTCGTACGGGTCGCCGTCCGGGCCGGCCGCCAGCACCGTGGCCACCCGGCCGGTGACCAGCCGGGCGGCCGGGGCGGCGCGCAGCGTCGCCACGTTCTCCCTGATCACCCGGGCCGCCCGGGGGTCGGACTCCACCAGCAGCACGTGCGCGGCGCCCCGGGAGAGGGCCTCCAGACCGACCGCGCCGGACCCGGCGTAGAGGTCGGCGAAGCGGGCGCCGGCCAGGTCGACCTCGGCCTGCACGGCGCTGAACAGCGCCTCGCGGACCCGGTCCGACGTGGGCCGGGTGCCCGCGCCGGGCGGCGCGGCGAGCCGGCGCCCGCCGAGGGTCCCGGCCACGATCCGGGTCACCGTCTCCTCCTGCTCATGCGCACGACGCTACGCGACGCGGAGGCGGCCGGCGTCGACACGGTGCGTACCTCCGACCGACCCGGTCGACCACTCAGCGTGTATCGATGATCTCGCATTCATAACAACCTGCCCGGTCGCCGTCGTGCGCTGTGCCGCGCGCGGCGGCCTCGCTAGGGTCTGCCGGTGCCGGCGGGTGGCCCGCCGGCGCCACGGCGCGAGGGGGCGTCCGCGTCGCCGCGCGCGCTCGGCCGAGCCGCCCGACCGCTCCCTTCCGCGCCGCTCCTCCGACGCTTCCTCACACCCCGGGAGTACGCGTGATCCGTCCCCCGCTGTCGCCACGGCGACCGCTCACCGTGGCAGCCGCCGCCCTGGCCGGTCTCGTCACGGCGTTCGCGGTCTCGTCGCCGGCGATCGCCACCAACCCGTCGCCCTCCGCCTCGGCGAGCGCGACCGCCTCCGCCCCCGAGCCGACCCGGTCGTCCACCCCCCAGGAGCCGACCTGCGTCAGCGCCGCCGACGCGCGCTACACGCACACGTTCGACGGGGCCAGGGGCGAGGCGTCGATCACGCTGACCAACGGCCCGCTCTGCGAGGGCGAGAACCAGGACTTCGCGCTGGTGTCCTACGTGGCGCCGTCGGCGAAGTTCGCCGTGCCGCAGTACCTGTTCGACAAGTCCGTCAAGGCGTTCGCCCCGGTGCCGGACGGCGAGATCGGCACCGTCGCCAAGCTGGAGTTCAAGGTCGCCGTACCGACCTGCTTCACCCAGGTCGACTTCGTCTTCGGCAGCGAGGTCATTGACCCGCTTCTCGAGAGCGGCAAGCGCTACGACAACCGCAAGGTCGGCAGCGCCTCCGGCATCGGCGCCCGCTCCGAGGGCCCGGCCGCCTGGTACAACGGCGGCGAGGGCACCTGCGTGGCCGAGCCCGCCGTCGAGGCCACGTACGACTGCACCGGCAGCGCCACGCTCACCCTGGTCAACCGGGGCAACGTGGCGGCGGTCTTCGCGGTCACGGGCAGCGGCGAGCTCGCCGAGAAGGTGACCGTCGCGGCGGGCAAGTTCGAGAAGCTCGAGCTGACCGAGGCGCAGGCCAAGGAGATCACCGTCGCGGCCGAGGGCATGAAGACCTGGCAGGGCGGCTGGAAGCAGCCCGAGGACTGCCAGCAGCCCGAGGTCGGCAAGCCGACGATCTCCCACGCCACCACCTGCGAGGAGCTGATCCTCAAGGTGGCCAACCCGGAGAACGGCATCAGCCTCACCTCGACCTTCACCCCGAGCACCGGCGAGCCGAAGACCGTGACCTTCGCGCCGGGCACCACGAAGACCGTGACGTTCCCGGCCGCCGAGGGACTCAGCGTCGTCTTCACCGGTGACCTGGAGTCGGCGAAGCCGATCGCGTGGACCGCTCCCAAGGGCGGCTGCGACGAGGGCGGCGAGGGCGGTGGCCTCCCGGTCACCGGCGCGGCGGCCGGCGGCATCGCCGCCGGCGCGGTCGCCCTACTCGCCCTGGGCGCGGTGCTGTTCGTCGTCGCCCGCCGGCGTCGGGTGAGCTTCACCGCCTGAGCCGGACCGAACTGACCCGTGAGGGCGCGCCGACCATGCGGTCGGCGCGCCCTCACCCGTTACGGGGCCGCCGTGACCGCTGACGGCCGGCGTGGATTGCTGGCGGCCGGCGTGGATCGCTGGCGGCCGGGCCACGGTGCCGGTCGGCCCGGCGTCAGCCCTTCTCCAGGTATTCCGCGCGCTCCTCGTCGACCAGGGCGGCCACCGACGCGGCCAGCGCCGGATGCCGGGCCAGCTCCGGGTCCTCCTCGACGAGGGCGATCGCCTCGGCCCGGGCGTCGCGGATCAGGTCGGCGTCGCGCAGCAGCGAGAGCAGCCGCAGGTGCGAACGGCGCCCCGACTGGGTGGCGCCCAGCACGTCGCCCTCCCGGCGCTGCTCCAGGTCCAGCTCGGCGAGCTTGAACCCGTCGGTCGTGGAGGCCACCGCGTCGAGCCGCTCCCGCGCGGGCGTGCCCTCCAGCGCCTCGGTGACCAGCAGGCAGAGGCCGGGGGCGGAACCCCGCCCGACCCGGCCGCGCAGCTGGTGCAGCTGGGAGACGCCGAACCGGTCGGCGTCGAGCACGATCATCACGCTCGCGTTCGGCACGTTGACGCCCACCTCGACCACGGTCGTGGCGACCAGCACGTCGAGGTCGCCGGCGGCGAAGGAGCGCATCACCGCGTCCTTCTCGTCGGCCGGCAGCCGGCCGTGCAGCACGCCGATGCGCAGGCCGTGCAGCGGCCCCTCGGCGAGCAGCGGCGCCACCTCGGTGACCGCCATCGGCGGCCGCCGCCCGTTGTCGTCCTCCGGCGGCGGCTCCTCCTCGCTCGCCGGGCCGTCGCCGATGCGCGGACAGACGACGTACGCCTGGTGCCCGGCCGCCACCTCCTCGCGCACCCGGCGCCAGGCCCGGTCCAGGAAGGCCGGCTTCTCGGCGGCCGGCACCACGTGCGAGGCGATCGGCGAGCGGCCCTGCGGCAGCTGGGAGAGGGTGGAGGTCTCCAGGTCGCCGTAGACGGTCATCGCCACCGTGCGCGGGATCGGGGTGGCCGTCATCACCAGCACGTGCGGCGGCTGCTCGGCCTTGGCGCGCAGCGCGTCGCGCTGCTCGACGCCGAAGCGGTGCTGCTCGTCGACCACCACCAGGCCGAGGTCGGCGAAGTCGACGCCCTCGTAGAGCAGGGCGTGGGTGCCGAGCACGATGCCGGCGGCGCCGCTGGCGACCTCGGCCAGCGCGCGCCGGCGGGCCGCCGCGCCCAGCGAGCCGGTGACCAGCTCGACCCTGGTGGCGTCGTCGGCCGCGCCCAGCTCGCCGGCCCGCCCGAGCGGCCCGAGCAGGTCGAGGATGCCCCGGTGGTGCTGCGCGGCCAGCACCTCGGTCGGGGCCAGCAGCGCGGCCTGCCCGCCCGCGTCGACCACCTGGAGCATCGCGCGCAGCGCGACCACCGTCTTGCCGGAGCCGACCTCGCCCTGGAGCAGGCGGTGCATCGGGTGGGCCGTGGCCAGGTCCGCCGCGATCTCCACGCCCACGTCACGCTGGCCGGGCGTCAGCTCGTAGGGCAGCCGGGCGTCGAAGGCGTCGAGCAGGCCGCCGGGCTTCGCCGGGCGGGGCCGGGCGGGCCAGGCGGCGGCCCGGTGCTTGCGCTGCACCAGGGTGAGCTGCACGGCGAACGCCTCGTCCCACTTGAGCCGGTGCCGGGCCCGGTAGAGCGCCTCCTTGCTGGACGGCCGGTGGATCTCGCGCAGCGCCGAGCCGATGCCACCCAGGTTGCGGCTCGCGCGCAGGGTGGCGGGCAGCGGGTCCTCCGGCGCGGTGAAGGTGTCCAGCACCACGCGGACGCAGCGGGCGATGACCCAGGTGGGCACCGCCGCGGCGGCCGGATAGACCGGGATCAGCGCGCCGGCGAACTCCTCGATCTCCTCGCTCACCGCCGCCTCGCCGTCGCCGCCCTCGCCGAGCAGGACGTACTCCGGGCCGTTGAGCTGCCGCTTGCCCCGGAACTCGGTGACCTTGCCGGCGAAGAGCCCCCACCGGCCGGGGCGCAGCTCCCGCTCCCGCCAGGCCTGGTTGCCGAAGAAGGTCAGGGTCAGGGTGCCGCCCGAGCCGTCGCCGACCGTCACCTCCAGCAGGTTGCCCCGGCGCTGGCGCATCGGGCGTACGGCGGTGCGCTGCACCTGGGCCAGCACGGTGACCTGCTCGCCGACGTCGAGCGCGCGGATGTCGGTGTGCTCGCCGCGCTCGTCGTAGCGACGCGGGAAGTGGTAGATCAGGTCGCCGGCGGTGTGCAGGTCGAGGTGCCCGGCGAGGGCCTTCGCGGTCTTCTCGCCGACCAGCTTCTTCAGCGGCGTGTCCATCGTGGCCGGCTCGGACGTCATTCGACCCCCACCAGGAGCGGATAGTGCGGCTGCCCGCCCGGGTACGCCTGCACCTCGACGAACGGCCAGCGCCGCCCGACGTGCTCGCGGACCGCGTCGGCCAGCCCGTCGGGGGCGTCCGCCCCCGAGAGCAGCGTCACCAGTTCGCCGCCGCCGCCGAGCATCCGGTCGACCACGGCGGCGCAGGTGTCGGTCAGATCGGCCCCGATCAGGTGCACCTCCCCCTCGACCAGCGCCAGCACGTCGCCGGGACGGCAGGGGCCGGCGACGGTCAGCGCCTCGCGGCGGGCGTAGCAGACCTCGGCGTATCGGCAGGCACCGGCCGCCTCGGCCATCGCGATCACGTCGTCCTCGAAGCGCCGCCCCGGGTCGCGCACCGCGAGGGCGGCCAGCGCCTGCACCGGCGAGCGGGTCGGCACCACGCTGACCTTGAGACCGAGCCCGTGCGCCTCCCGGGCGGCGGCGCTCGCCACCGCCTGCGTGTCCGGGTCGTTGGGCAGCACCACCACGCGGGCCGCCCCGGTGGTGCGGATCGCGTCCAGCAGCTCGCCGATCGACGGGTTGCCGGGCACCACCGTCGCGCCCTCGCCGGTGAACAGCTCGGCGATGCCCGCGCCGGCGGCCACCACCACGGCGGCGCGCCCGCCCGCCGCCACGGGGGGCGACACCGGTGCGGCCTGGTCGGCGAAGCGGGTCACCGAGATGCGGTGCGGCCGGCCGGCCACCACGCCCGCCTCGATCGCCGCGCCCACGTCGTTGACGTGCACGTGCACGTTCCAGGTGCCCGCGCCGGCGCTCCCGTCGCCGACGACCACCAGCGAGTCGCCCAGGGCCGCCAGCTCGGCCCGCAGCCGGGCCACCGCCTCCGGCCCGGCGTCGAGCAGGAACTGCACCTCGTACGCGTACTCCTCGGAACCGGTCTCGCGCTCGGCGGTGGCCGGCGGACGGGCCGGGCGCGGCGCGGGCGCGGGCCGCTCGGGGCTCTCGCCGGTCACGACCTCGGCCAGGGCGTCGAGCAGCAGGCACAGGCCCCGGCCGCCGGCGTCCACCACGCCGGCCCGGGCCAGCGCCGGAAGCTGCTCGGGGGTGCGCGCCAACGCGTGCGCCGCCCCGCCCGCCGCCGCCCGGACGACCGCCCGCAGGTCGTCGCTGTCGGCCCGCTCGGCGGCGTGCGCCGCCGCGGCGACGACGCTGAGCAGCGTGCCCTCGACCGGGCGGGCGACCGCGGCGTAGGCGGCGGCGGTGCCGTCGCGCAGGGCGGCGGCCAGCTCGCGCCCCCGCACGGCGGGTGCGGCGGCGACGGCGTCGGCGAAGCCGCGCAGGATCTGCGACAGGATCACCCCCGAGTTGCCCCGCGCGCCCAGCAGCGCGCCCCGGGCCATCAGCCGCAACGCGTGCCCGTGCGCGGTGGACCCGTCCTCCGGGAGGGTGCCGAGGTCCATCGCGAGCGCCTGCTGGGCGGAGGTGAGGGTGAGCACCATGTTGGTGCCGGTGTCGCCGTCGGGCACCGGGTAGACGTTCAGGTCGTCGATCTCGCCCTGGTGACGCTTGAGCGCGACCAGCCCGCCCGCGCACCAACGGCGGACCGCGGCGGCGTCGAGGGTGTCCAGCACGGCGAGAAGCCTACTGGCGCGCACCGACACGCGCCGGGGTCGGCGCGACTCCCACGGCGTGTCCGGCGGCCACGCGCACCCACTATCCTCGTGGCTGTCCCCACGCGCGGCGATGGCGCGGGGGACGGACGCGGACCGGGCGACCGGGACCGCGTCGCGCGGCGACGGCCCCCCACCTCGGGCCGGCGTCCGGGGCCGGTTGGTCGGGCCTCGGGTCATCGGGTAACCTGGCCAGGTTGCCCGGGCTGCGCCTGGCGGCGACCCCATGAACGTTTCAATCCCAGGAGTACCCCGTGGCTAGCGTGTGCGACGTCTGTGGCAAGGGACCGGGCTTCGGCCACAACGTGTCCCACTCGCACCGGCGGACCAACCGCCGCTGGAACCCGAACATCCAGTCGGTGCGTACCCCGGCCGGTGGCGGCAACACCAAGAAGATGCAGGTCTGCACCTCCTGCATCAAGGCTGGCAAGGTCACCCGCGCCTGACGCGGTAGGCCCCACCCTTCACACTCGTCATTGCCGGCGGGCCGACACGGCCCGCCGGCTCTGTCGTGTCCGGGCGACGCCGTCCGCGGCTCGTTGCCGGGTTCGGCGACCGGCGGTTCGGCGACCGGCCCGAGCACCGAGGTGAGCGTCCTCCCGGCGGTGGGCCGCCCGACGCCCCTGCGCGGGCGGCGCGATCGGGGTGGGCCGCGCCGGGGCCGGACGGGCCCCGGCGCGGGACGGGTCAGAGCGTGCGGGCGAAGGAGATGCAGCCCGGGGCGTCCCGGTAGTAGCCGAAGTTCGGGATGCGCTCGTAGCCGGCCGCCGTGTACATGGCAACGGCCTCGGGCTGCTTGTCACCGCACTCCAGGACGATCCGCTTGCGCCCGTGTTCCCGGACCGAGCGCTCCACCGCTGCCAGCACCGCCCGGGCCACGCCCCGGCCCCGGGCCGCCGGTGCGGTGTACATCCGCTTCAGCTCGGCGGTGTCGCCCTCGTCACCGTGGCTGCGCCAGCCGCCGCAACCGACCGGCTCGCCGCCGAGGTGGGCGACGAGGAAGGCCCCGGCGGGCGGCGCGAACTCGCCCGGATCGACCGGGGTCTCGTCGCCGCTGCCGCCGTACCGGGCGCCGAGGTCAGCCAGCGCGGCGCGGATCAGCCGCTGCGCCACCGGCGAGTCGAAGCGCTCGACCCGAATCTCGATCTCACTCACGGAGTAAAGGCTACGACGCCGATCGGTGCTTACCGAAAGTGGTCCCAGCCAGCGGGTCCGTCGTACGGATGCCCGTCGACCGTGACGCCCGAGCCCGCCGTCACCCGCCCGATCGGCCGCCAGTCGGCAGGCAGCGCCACCGCCGACGGGAACGTCGCGGCCAGCGCGTGGTCGTCGCCCCCGGCGAGGAGCCAGGAGTACGGGTCGACGCCGAGGGCCTGGGCGGCGTCGCGCATCTGCCGGGGCACCTCGAAGGCGTCCCGGCGCACGTCCACGGCTACCCCGCTGGCCTTCGCCACGTGCCCGAGGTCGGCGAGCAGCCCGTCCGACACGTCGATCATGGCGGTGGCGCCGAGCCGGGCGGCGTGCGGTCCCGCCGGGTAGGGCACCTCGGGCCGCCGGTACGCCTCGACCAGCAGCCGGGGCGTGCGGAAGCCCCGGGAGAGCACGGTCAGCCCGGCCGCCGCGTACCCGGTGCGGCCGGCCAGGGCCAGCACGTCCCCGGGCCGCGCGCCGGAGCGCGTCACCGGCGGTCGGCCGCCGAGGTCGCCGAGGGCGGTGACCGCGATCGTCAACGTCGGGCTGGCCGACATGTCCCCGCCGACCACGCTCGCGCCGACCTTCGCCGCCTCCGCGGCGAGCCCGTCGGCCAGTTCCTCGGCCCACCCGGGCGCCAGCTCCGGCGGCATGCAGAGCGCGACCAGCAGCGCGGTCGGCTGCGCCCCCATCGCGGCGATGTCGGCCAGGTTGGCCGCCGCCGCCCGGTGGCCGACGTCACGCGCGCCGGACCAGTCCCGCCGGAAGTGCCGCCCCTCCACCAGCACGTCGGTCGAGGCCACGACCCGGGCGTCCGGGGCGGCCACCACCGCCGCGTCGTCCCCGGGACCGAGCAGAACGGTCGATCCGTACGACAACCGGGCGGTCACCCGGTCGATCAGCCCGAACTCGCCGACCCCCGCGACACTCATACCGGCCCTCCGCCGTCCTGCTCGCTCACCGCTTCTCCTTGACCACCGATAGGGATCAGACCTGGTCCGTAAGGTACTTTCTCCCTTCGGGCCGCTCCGCAGGCGGCGACGGACGGAGGTCGAGTCGTGGTACAGGCGTACATCCTCATCCAGACCGAGGTCGGCCGGGCGCGTGACGTGGCCGGTCTCATCTCGGATCTTGCCGGCGTGGTACGCGTCGACGCCGTCACCGGGCCGTACGACGTGGTGGTGCTCACCGAGGCGAACACCGTCGACGAGCTCGGCAAACTCATCGTCAGCAACGTGCAGATGGTGCCCGGCATCACCCGCACCCTCACGTGTTCGGTGGTGCGCCTGTAAGTGGACAAGATCACTGACTCTCCCGTGACCGATTCCGCCCAGCCGGACGAGGTGACCCCCGACCGGCCGGCCCGCGACCGCACGACACGCGGCGCCGCGCTGATCGCGACACTGGTCGCGCTGCCGGTCACCGTGCTGGTGGGCGGGCTCGCGTTCGCCCAACTCTCCCCCGACGAGCGGGCCGAGCCCGCCGCCACGCCGAGCGCGACCGCCACCAGCGCCGGCCCGCGCTCCACCGCCCCGGTCGAGATGGCCGCGCCGGCGCTGGCCGAACGGCCCGCCACGGTCTGCCGGGCCCTGCTCTCGCAGTTGCCGCCCACGGTCAACGACCTCCCGCAGCGCCCGGTCACGGCCGGCCCGGAACAGAACGCCGCGTACGGCGACCCGGCGGTCACCGTCGCCTGCGGCGGGGCCAAGCCGGCCGTCGACGACACCGACCACGTCTGGACGGTCAACCGGGTCTGCTGGTACGCCAGCGAGGAACGCGACGCCACCGTGCTCACCACCATGGACCGGGAGACCGCCGTCACCGTCCGCGTGCCGCACTTCTACGGGCAGGGGTTGCAGTGGGTGGCCCCCGTCTCGGACACGATCGTGGCCTCGGTGCCCTCCGTCGCCGACACCCCGAGCGGCTGCCGCGCCTGACCCCGTCTCCGCCCCGGCCCCGTCCCGCGTGCGCGGGCAGGGGCCGGGCAGGGCGTCCTCCTGTGCGTCGGTCGCCGGGGAAGGTGCCCTCCCCCGCGCGAGCGGCTCAGTGCAGGCCGACGCCGCGGTGCAGGGCGGTGCGGATGAGGCGGTTGACCAGCTTCGGGTACTCCAGCCCGGACGCCGCCCACATCCGGGGGAACATCGACGTCGGGGTGAAGCCCGGCATGGTGTTGATCTCGTTGAGGTAGACGTCCAGCTCCGGGGTGACGAAGAAGTCGACCCGGGCCAGTCCGGCGCAGTCGAGCGCGGTGAAGGCGCGGACGGCATACTCCTGGACCTGGCGGGTCACCCGCTCCGGCAGGCCGGCGGGGATGTCGTACTCGCAGGCGGACTCGGAGTCGATGTACTTCGCCTCGAAGTCGTAGAAGTCGTAGTCCCCGACCACCCGCACCTCGGCGAGCACGGACGCCTCCGGCGCGCCGCCGGCCTCGCCCTCCAGCACGCCGCACTCGATCTCGCGGCCGACAACCGCGCCCTCGATCAGCACCTTCGGGTCGATGGCGCGGGCGGTGGCGACCGCCGCGTCCAGGTCCGCCCAGTCGTCGACCTTGCTGATGCCGAACGATGAACCGGCCCGGGACGGCTTCACGAAGACCGGCAGGCCGAGCCGCTCCTTGTCCGCCTCGCTCAGCGTCATCCCGTTGCGCAGCACCGCGTACGGGCCCACGGGGATGCCCTCGGCGGCGCAGAGCTTCTTGGTGAACTCCTTGTCCATGGCCGCGGCGGAGGCGAAGACGTTCGCCCCGACGTAGGGGATGCCGGCCATCTCCAGCATGCCCTGGATGGTGCCGTCCTCGCCGTAGGCGCCGTGCAGCACGGGGAAGACCACGTCGACGTCGGCGAGCGCCCGGGGCCCCTCGGTCGGGTCGAGCACCATGAGCCCGTTGCCGGTCGGGTCGGCGCGCAGCACGATGTCGGTGCCCGACTCGGCGGTGATCTCCGGCAGCCGGCGCGCGTTGATCGCCAACTGGCCGGGGTCTCCGCTGGTCAGCACCCACTGGCCGGCCCGGGTGATGCCCACCGGCACCACCTCGAACTCGTCCGGATCGAGGGCGCCGAGGACACTGCCGGCGCTGACGCAGGAGATGCCGTGCTCCGGGCTGCGGCCGCCGAACACGATCGCCACGCGGGTCCTGCCTGGGGTGGTCACTGCGTCACCTCTTCGTACGCGACTGCTCCGGTCGTGGCGCTCACCCGGTTGACCTTACTGTGCGTGGCGGGCGCCGGATGCCGATACCCGGGGACAGCCGAAGCGTCGCGGCATTCGGTCAACAAAGGATATACGTTCCGTAATCGCCCGTACGGGGCGGTGACGGCACCGGGCGCCCACTACGCTGCACGTCCTATGAGCGCTGATCCCCTCATCGAGTCCCTGACGGCGGCCCTGGACGCCCGCCCCGACGACCTGCCGCTGCGCCTGCACCTGGCCGCGCTGCTGCTGGACGCCGGCCGGGCCGGGGAGGCGATCGCGCAGGTCGGGCAGGCCCTCGCCCGGGATCCGGGCAACGGCCAGGCGCAGGCGCTGATGCAGCGGGCGCTGGGCGGCTCCGTACCCCCGCCGCCGACGCCGCCCCCGGCGGACCCGCGACCGCCGGCGCAGCGCCCGGCGCCGGCCGGGCCCGGCGGTTCCGCCGCGACCGCCGACCACGATCCCCTCGCCGCCTACGAGCAGGAACTGGCCGACGTGGTGCCGCCGCGGTTCGCCCGCGCCGGCGACGAGCCGGAGCCCGTCGCCGGCCACTCCGACCGGGTGTACGACGTGGAGACCTCCGGCATCCGGCTGGCCGACGTGGGCGGCATGTCGGCGGTCAAGGAGCGGCTGGAGCTGGCCTTCCTCGGCCCGCTGCGCAACCCGGAACTGCGCAGGATGTACGGCAAGAGCCTCCGTGGCGGCCTGATGCTCTACGGCCCGCCCGGCTGCGGCAAGACGTTCCTGGCCCGGGCGGTCGCCGGGGAGATGGGCGCGAAGTTCATCTCGCTCTCCATCGTCGACGTGCTGGACATGTGGATGGGCAACTCGGAGCGCAACCTGCACGAGCTGTTCCAGGCGGCCCGCCGCAACGCGCCCTGCGTGCTCTTCCTGGACGAGGTCGACGCGCTGGGGCACAAGCGCTCGCAGGTCGGCTCCAGTTCGATGCGGACGCTGGGCAACCAGCTGCTGGCGGAGCTGGACGGGATGGAGGGCAGCAACGAGGGCGTCTTCGTGCTGGCCGCCACCAACACCCCGTGGGACGTCGATCCGGCGCTGCGCCGGCCCGGGCGGCTCGACCGGGTGGTGCTGGTGCTGCCGCCGGACGCCGAGGCGCGCCGCTCCATCCTGGAGTACCACCTGCGGGAGCGGCCGATCGCGGGGATCGACCTGCGGAAGATCGTCGCGGCCACCGAGGACTACTCGGGCGCCGACCTGGCCCACCTGTGCGAGACGGCCGCCGAGTTCGCGATGGCCGACTCGGTACGCACCGGCGAGGTGCGGATGATCGAGCACCGGGACCTGGAGCGGGCGGTCAAGGAGGTCCGGCCGTCGACGAAGCCGTGGATGGCCACCGCCCGCAACGTGGCGATGTTCGCCAACGAGGGGGGCGTCTACGACGACCTGGTCGCCTACCTGAAGCGGCGCAGGATGCTCTGACGCCGGACGGCCCGGCGGGGCGCCGGGCCGCGCCTCCCGCCGGGCCGGGCCGCCTGCCGGGCGGCCCTTCCACCCGGCGGGGCCGCCTCCGGCGACCGCACCGCCCCCGGCGGCGTCAGCCGCGCGCGTGCCGCCGGCCGATCGCGATCACCTTCACCCGCTGCCGGCCGGCCCGCACCATGCCCAGCGCCATGAACGCGCCCGCGATCCGGTCCGCCGCCTCCCGGCTGCTCGCCCCGACCACCTGACGGCGGCGCTCGGGGCAGTTGCGTTCGTCGCGGCCGGCACCCTCGGTCGGTCGGACGTCGGTGAGGACCACCAGGAACCGCGTCATCGGTGCCCGCCGGGTCGGTCGGTGCGGGCCTGTCGGGCAGTACGCACGTCGAGTCCCTTCCGGCTGGCGGGCCACGGGGCGTGGCACGCGGCGATCGGGTACGGGGGAGAAACCCGATCGCCGCGCGCCCCATCCCCTCCGGTCACTCACCACCACCGTCGCCACGACAACCGGCGGTGAGGACGCGATGACAGATTGACATGTCCACAGCCATGAATGCAACTCTCATCGACGTTCTCTCATCTACACCTTCCCGGGAAGATGTGCGACGATCGATGCATGGCTCCGAAGACCGCCCGTGCCCGGCGACTGGGCATCGCGCTGCGCACCCACCGGGAAGCCGCCGGCCTCACGCTGGAGGCGGCGGCGGACGAGATCAGCAGCACCCGCAGCACCCTGTCCCGCTACGAGAACGCGCAGACGCTGGTCAGCCCCGCCACCGTGCGCGCCCTGCTCACCCTCTACGGGGTCGGCGCGGACGAGGTCGCCGCCGCCGTGCAGCTCGCCAAGGACGCCCGCAAGCCCGGCTGGTGGGTGTCGTACTCGCACCTGCTGGACCGGCGCACCATCGACTTCATCGCGCTGGAGGCCGAGGCCACCGGCATCGCCAACTTCGAGCCCTCGGTGGTGCCGGGGCTGTTGCAGACCGCCGACTACATCCGGGGCGTGATGCGCGGCGGCCCGCACACCCTCCGCGACGACGAGGTGGAGCAGCGGGTCCAGTTCCGGCTCGACCGGCAGCAGCGGCTCATCAGTGACCAGCCGCCGATCCTGGACGCCATCATCGACGAGGGCGCGCTGCTGCGGCCCGTCGGCGACCGGTCGGTGATGGAGTCGCAGCTGCACCACCTGGTGAAGATGGGCGAGCTGCCCAACATCACGGTCCAGGTGATCCCGCTCGCCGCCGGCTACCACCGGGGCACCCGGGGCTCGCTGCACATCCTGGAGTTCGCAGACCCGGAGGACCCGATCATCGCTTCGGTGGAGACGGTGGCCGGGCAGATGGTCCTCGACCGACCGGGCGACCTGCGTACCTGCACCAAGATCATGGAGCATCTGCGGACCGTCGCGCTCAGCCCGGCGGACAGCCGCGACCAGCTCCTCCAACTCCTGAAGGGACGGTAGGACCATGACACCGACGATCAGCGCGGCGCTGGCCGTGGCGCGGTGGCGCAAGAGCAGCCACAGCGGCGACGAGGGGGCGTGCGTGGAGATGGCGGTGGTCCCGGGCACGGTCGCCGTCCGCGACTCCAAGGACCCGTCCGGCCCCGCGCTGCTCTTCCCGCCGGCCGCCTGGGCCGCCTTCGTCGGGGCGCCGCCCGGACACTGACCCCCCCTCCGGAGGCGCCGGCGCGCCGCTGACACGTCGCGCCGGTGCCTCGCCGGCGGCGGTCCCACCGTTGGGAGCCGGTGGGGCCGTCGCCCGGCGGGGTCTCTGCCACCCGCCCGGGAGCTCTGCCCGGACGGAGGCGGGTGGTCGGTCTGCGCGGCGGAGAGCGGCGGGTCAGCCCGCGACCACCGGGCGGGGCGCGGGACCGGCGCGCAGCACCTCCAGCGCCGCGATGGCCACCCCCCGGGCGCCGGCCATGTCCCGCTCCGGCACCAGGGCGAAGATGGCCGACGCGGCCTGCTCCTCGCGCAGCACGGTGTGCTCGCGCACGGTCGCGAGGAACCAGTCCCGGAACTCCGGGGCCGCCTCCACCACCCCGCCCCCGACGAAGTACGCGTGCGGATCGGTGAAGTTGGCCGCCACGGTGAAGAGTCGACCCAGCGCCATCGCCTGCTGGGTGAACACCTCCCGGGCCAGCGCGTCGCCGCGCTCCCCGTAGCCCCGGACCAGCTTCGCCGCCCGCTCCGGCGGCTCGACGGCCAGCGGGTGGTCGGGGAACCGACCCAGCCAGTACGGCAGCAGGTTCCGCCCGATGGCGGTCAGCGAGGCGACGCTCTCCGCGTCCCCGGCGAAGCCGCAGGCGCACGTGGGCACCGGCTGGTCCGGCGCGAGCAGCCCGCTCAGCGGGATGTGCACGTGCCCCAGTTCGCCGGCCATCCCGGCCGCCCCGGCGACCACCCGGCCCGCCTCGACCACACCGCCGCCCAGCCCCGTGCCGACGATGGCCGACACCGACGAGCGGCGCATCGCCTCCGCGCCGAAGTGCGCGTGGTGGGCGTAGAGCGCGGCGGCGTTCCCGTCGTTGTGATAGACCACCGGCAGCCCGAGCCGCCGTTCCAGCGCGGTACGCACGTCGTAGCCGCGCCAGGCCGGCTGGGAGAAGTTGGTCGACCCGCGGGAGGAGATCACGCCGGTGGCGCTCGCCGGCCCCGGCGTGTCCAGCCCGACCGCGCGCACCGCCGCGCGGGGCACCCCGGTCAGCGCCAGCACCCCGTCGAACGCGCGGGCCAGCGCCTCGATCGCCGCCGCCGGGCCGGCGCGCACCTCGCTCGGGTTCTCCACCAGACCGTCCACGAGGAACCGGCCGTCCACGGTGAGCACCGTGGCGTTGTTGCTGGTGCCCCCGTTGTCCAGCCCGACGACCACCGACACGTCCGCACCACTCACGACATCCCGCCTTCCGCCGTCGCGCCTGCCGTGAGGCTAGTTCCCCTACCCCGCCCCCGCCAGGCCACGCCGGCTGACGCCGGGTGACGGCTGGCGGCCGGGTCAGCGCGTTGGGGAGGACGGCGCCGCGGGTCAGCCCGGGCGGCGGGCCGTCACTGCAGTGGCGTTCCGGTCGTCGTCCCGGGTCACCCACGGGTGCAGGCCCACGGCGGTCAGCGCCGCCAGCAGGGCGTCCACCTGCGTCTCCCCCGCCTCCACCACCAGGTGCCCGCCCGGGGCCAGCCAGCGCGCCGCGCCCTCGGCGACCCGCCGCAGCACCGCCAGCCCGTCCGAGCCGCCGTCGAGGGCCACCGGCGCCTCGTGCAGCCGGGCCTCCGGCGGCATCAGCGCCACCGCCGCCGTCGGCACGTACGGGGCGTTGGCCAGCACCAGGTCCAGCCGGCCCCGCCGGCGCACCGGCAGCGGGTCGTACAGGTCGCCCTCGAAGACCGGCACGGCCAGCGGGTCGAGGTTGCGTCGCGCGCAGGCCACGGCGGCGGGGTCCACGTCGGCGGCGGCCAGCCAGCGCGGCGCGAGCCGGCGGGCCAACGCCACCGTGGTGGCGCCGGAGCCGCAGCACAGGTCCACCACGGCCGCCGCCGGGCCGGTCACCGCGACGGCGGCGTCGACCAACAGGGCGGTACGCGCACGCGGCACGAACACGCCGGGGTCGACGGCGATCCGTTCGCCGCAGAACTCGGCCCAGCCGAGCACGTGCTCCAGCGGCAGCCCGGCGACCCGGCGGTCGACCAGGCCGGCGAGCGCCTCGGCCGAGTCGGCGGCGGCGATCAGCAGTTCGGCCTCGTCCTCGGCGTAGACGCAGCCGGCGGCGCGCAGCCGGTGCACGAGGGCGGGCCGGTCGGGGCGGAACGCAACGACCGTCACGCGCCCTGGCTCGCGTCCAGCGCGGCGGCCACGTCGGCGACCAGGTCGACGGCGTCCTCGACCCCGCAGGAGAGCCGGACGAAGCCGGGCGGGGTGTCGTCGCCCCACTGGGCCCGCCGGTCGGCGGTGGTGTGCAGGCCGCCGAAGGAGGTGGCCGCGGCCACCAGCCGGGCCGCGTCGAGGAACCGCGCCACCCGCCCGGCGTCGCCGAGGTCGAAGCAGAGCACCCCGGGGACCCGTCGCATCTGGACCGACGCCACCGCGTGGGCCGGGTCGCCGGGCAGCCCCGGCCAGCGCAGCCCCGTCACGTCGTCGCGCCCCGCGAGCAGCCCGGCGAGGGCCTGCGCGTTCGCGGTCTGCCGGGCCAGCCGCAGGTCCAGGGTGGCCAGCGACCGGTGCGCGAGCCAGGCGTCGAACGCGCCCGGCACCGCCCCGGTGACGTTCCGCCAGGCGGTGACCGCGTCCCGCAGCTCGGCCGAGCGGGTCGCGACGTAGCCGAGCAGCAGGTCGGAGTGCCCGGTGAGGGCCTTCGTCCCGGAGGCCACCACGACGTCGGCGCCCAGGTCGAGCGGGCGCTGCCCGAGCGGCGTCGCCGTGGTGTTGTCGACCGCGACCAGGGCGCCGGCGGCGTGCGCCCGGGCGGCCAGCGCCGCCACGTCGGCAACGTCCAGTCCCGGGTTGGCCGGGGTCTCCAGCAGCACCAGGCGTACGCCGTCGAAGGCCGGGTGCGGGCCCGCGGTCGGGGCGAGGAGGACCCGTACGCCGCTGCCCTCCAGCGTGTCGGCGGCGAAGGCCCGGACGGCGAAGTACCCGTCCGACGGGAGCACCACGGTGTCCCCCGGCCTCAGCACCGTCAGCAGCAGCCCGGTGATCGCGGCCTGCCCGCTGGCGAAGACCCGGCAGTCGCCCCCCTCCAGCTCCCCGACCGCCGCCTCCAGCAGCCGCCGGGTGGGGTTGTCCGGCCGGCCGTAGCCGTCGGGCGCCGCCGCCGGCCCCGCCCACGGGTCCAGGTGGTACGGCGCGGCGAACACCGGCCCGGGCAGGAACGGCTGGCCGGGAGCCGGCTCGGGCAGGCCGGCGCGGACGCAGCGGGTGCCGTCCTGGTGCTCGGGCATGTCACTCACTCCGGCTTGGTGGTGCGGCTCATCAGCGCCTCGACGGCGAGCCGCGGGTCCATGCCCTCGTGGCAGACCAGCTCGACCTGCTCGGTGATCGGCATCTCCACCGCGTGCGCCCGGGCCAGGTCGCGCAGGGCCAGCGCGCTCTTGACGCCCTCGGCGGTCTGCCGGGTGGCGACGCGGGCCTCCTCCAGGGTCGCGCCCCGGCCCAGGTGCTCGCCGAAGGTGCGGTTACGGGCCAGCGGCGACGAGCAGGACGCGACGAGGTCGCCCATTCCCGCCAGGCCGGCGAAGGTGAGCGGGTCGGCGCCCAGTGCCACCCCGAGCCGGGCCGTCTCGGCCAGTCCCCGGGTGACGAGCATGGCCCGGGTGTTGTCGCCGAAGCCCATCGCCACGGCGATGCCGTACGCCAGGGCGATCACGTTCTTCACCGCGCCGCCCAGCTCGCAGCCGATCACGTCGTCGTTGGTGTACGGGCGGAAGTAGGGCGTGGTGATCGAGCGCTGCACGAGTGTCGCCCGGTCGGCGTCGGTGCAGGCGACCACGGTCGCGGCGGGCTGCTCGGCGGCGATCTCCGGGGCCAGGTTGGGGCCGGAGACCACCACCACCCGGTCCGCCGCCACCCCGGCGGTCTCCACGATCACCTCGCTCATCCGCCTGGTGGTGCCGAGCTCGATGCCCTTCATCAGCGACACCAGGGTGGCGTCGGAGTGCAGGTGCGCGGTCCACTCGGCCAGGTTGCCGCGCAGCGTCTGCGACGGCACGGCCAGCACCACCACCTCCGCCCCGGTGATCGCCTCGGCCGCGTCCCCGGTCGCCGTGACCCGGGACGGCAGCGGCACGTCCGGCAGGTACTCCGGGTTGCGCCGCTCGGCGCGGATCGTGTCGGCGACCGCCTGGCGGCGGGCCCAGACGGTGACGTCCCGCCCGGCGTCGGCGAGGATCTTGGCGAACGCGGTGCCCCACGAGCCGGCACCCAGGACCGCGACGTGCCCGCTCACGCCGCCGCCTCCGGCCGCCGCCGCTCGCCGGCAGGGCGGGCCGTCCGTTCCCACAGTGGTGGCGGGGTGCCGCCCCGGATCTCGGTGAGCATGTCACGAAGGCGCAGCATGATGGTGTCGGTCATCTCCTCGAGGACGGCCTTCGTCGGGGTCGACCCGGCCCACCGGCCCAGGTCGACGGGCGGCCCGGCGACCACGGTCACCGGGATCCGGGGGCGCGGGTCCAGGCGGGAGCGGCGCGGGTCGAAGATCCGCTCGGGGCCCCACATGACGACCGGGACCACCGGCGCCCCGGTGGCGAGCGCGAGCCGGGCGGCGCCGGTCTTGCCCTTCATCGGCCACAGCTCCGGGTCGCGGGTGATGGTGCCCTCCGGGTAGATCACCACGGCGCCGCCCTGGTCGAGCGCGGCGACGAGGTGCTCCAGCGACCGCACCGCGTCCACCGTGTTCCGCTCGACCGGGATCTGCCGGCACCGGTGCAGGATCCAACCGATCACCGGGACCCGGAACACGCTGGCCTTGCCGAGGAACTGCGGCCAGCGGCCGGAGTCGTAGACGAAGTGCGCCGCGACGAGCGGGTCGGCGTGCGAGATGTGGTTCGGCACGATGATCACGCCGCCGTCGCCGCGCAGGTGCTCCATGCCGCGCCAGGTCCGCCGGGTCCAGACGGTCATCACCGGCTTGACCAGCACCACGGCGAACCATTGCCAGAACCCCAGCCTCCGCCGTGTCACCCGCGCCTCCTCGTGCCGCCCCGACCCGCACCGGATCCGCACCCGGTGACGCCCGCAGCGGAAATCATGCCTGCTCGACCCGGGTCCGGCCAGAGAGGGTACCGCCGTACGGCTGGCAGGATGGCGGTGTGAGTCAGCCGAGGTGGACAGTGGTGGTGCCCGTGAAGCGCCTCGCCGCCGCGAAGAGCCGGCTGCGGGGGGCGCTGCCGGCCGTACCGCACGAGGAACTGGCGCTGGCCCTGGCCGCCGACACGGTCGCCGCGGTGCGGGCCTGCCCGGCGGTGGCCGGCGTGCTGGTCGTCACCGACGACGCCCGGGTGGCCGAGGCCGCCCGCCGCGCGGGCGCCCGGGCGCTGCCCGACGCCCCCGGCGCCGGGCTGAACGCCGCCTTCCGGCACGGCGCGTCGGCCGCGGGCGGCGGCTGGGTGGCCGGGCTCACCGCCGACCTGCCCGCACTACGCCCGGCCGAGCTGGCGGCGGCGCTGCGGGCGGCGCAGGCCGCGCCCCCGGGCGTACGCCGGTACGTGGCCGACGCCCCCGGCCGGGGCACCGTGCTGCTGGCCGCGCCGCCGGGCGTGGCCCTGGATCCCCGCTTCGGGGTCGGCTCGGCCGACGCGCACGCCGCGAGCGGGGCGCTCGCCCTCACCGGGGACTGGCCGAGCCTGCGCCGGGACGTGGACACCGCCGACGACCTGGCGGCGGCGGCCCGCCTCGGGCTGGGGCCCCGCACGGCCGCGTTGGCCGCCGCCGGCTGCCCGGCCTGAGGGGCGTGTAGCGTGCGGGGCATGCAGGGCACGGTGGCCACCTACGACGCGGCGACCCGCAGCGGGACGCTGCTCCTCGACGACGGCACCGAGCTGGCCTTCCCGGCCCGGGCGTTCGACGCCTCCGGCCTGCGGCTGCTCCGCCTCGGCCAGCGGTTGCGCGTCGAGACCGACGTCACCGGCGCGGTGGTCCGGGTGACATTGCCGACGATGGCCTGAGCGGCTGGTCGAAGTTCATTTTGCGTTAACCGCATCCGGGTGATTATGGGCAGGTGAGCACCCCTCGCAAGCACCCCGCCAACCGACCGCCCACCGCCCCGGCCGCACCCCGCAACGGCACCCGGTCCCGGGGCGCCGACGGCCGGTTCCACGCCGACGCACCCGCCGGAGGCCCCGCGCCGGACGCCGCCGGGACCGACGCGGCGAGCGCCTCCGCCGGCCTGGAGGAGGTGCTGGACCCGGCGCCCGGCCCGCCGGCCGAGGCGGCGGCGACGCCCGCGCCCGACCTCGGGGACGAGGCCCCCACGGCGGAGCCGCTGCCGGAGGACCGCTTCCTCAACCGGGAGCTCTCCTGGCTCGACTTCAACGCCCGGGTGCTGGCGCTCGCGGAGGACCCGGGCACGCCGCTGCTGGAGCGGGCCAAGTTCCTGGCCATCTTCGCCAGCAACCTCGACGAGTTCTACATGGTGCGCGTCGCCGGGTTGAAGCGCCGCCTCCAGGCCGGCCTGCCGGTACGCGGCGGGGACCGGATGCCGCTGCGCACCCAACTGGAGCTGGTCGCCGGGAAGGCCGCGACGCTGGTGGCCCGGCACTCGGCCTGCTTCACCGACGAGGTGCTGCCGAAGCTGGCCGCCGAGGACATCCGGATCCTGCGCTGGGCCGACCTGGACGACCCCGAGCGGGAGCGGCTGCGCACGTACTTCCGGGAGCAGATCTTCCCGGTGCTGACCCCGCTGGCGGTGGACCCGGCGCACCCCTTCCCGTACATCTCCGGGCGGTCGCTCAACCTCGCGGTGGCGGTGCGCGACCCGGACGGCGGCTCGGAGTTCTTCGCCCGGGTGAAGGTGCCGAACAACGTGCCCCGCTTCGTCCGGGTGCACCGCAGCCTGCCGGGCGTACGGATGCTGCCGGTGGAGGACCTGATCTCGGTGCACCTGGGGCAGCTCTTCTCCGGCATGCAGGTGGTCGAGTGCCACCTGTTCCGGGTCACCCGCAACGCCGAGGTGGAGGTCGACGAGGACCGCGACGAGGACCTGCTCCAGGCCCTGGAACGGGAGCTGGCCCGGCGCCGGTTCGGCCCGCCCGTCCGGCTGGAGGTGGCCGCCTCGATCTCCGACCACGTGCTGGAGCTGCTCGTGCGCGAGCTGGACATGCACGACCAGGAGGTGCTGCGGGTGCCCGGCCTGCTCGACCTCTCCGCGCTCTGGCAGCTCTACGACGAGGCCGACCGCCCGGACCTGAAGGATCCGCCGTTCGTGCCGGCCACCCACCCCCGCCTCACGGAGGGCGAGGTGCCGCGCAGCGTCTTCGCGACCCTGCGCGACGGCGACATCCTGGTGCACCACCCGTACCACTCGTTCGCCACCAGCGTGCAGCGCTTCATCGAGCAGGCCGCCGCGGACCCGGACGTGCTGGCCATCAAGCAGACCCTCTACCGCACCAGCGGCGACTCCCCGATCGTGGACGCGCTCGTCGACGCGGCGGCCGCCGGCAAGCAGGTGGTGGTGCTGGTCGAGCTGAAGGCGCGCTTCGACGAGGTGGCCAACATCGGCTGGGCGCGAAAGCTGGAACGCGCCGGCTGCCACGTCGTCTACGGCCTGGTCGGGCTCAAGACGCACTGCAAGACCGCCCTGGTGGTACGCCAGGAGGGCAACCAGATCCGCCGCTACTGCCACATCGGCACCGGCAACTACCACCCGAAGACCGCCCGGCTCTACGAGGACTTCGGCATGCTCACCGCCGACCCGGAGGTCGGGGCCGACCTGACCGACCTGTTCAACGTCCTCACCGGCTACAGCCGGCAGACCGCGTACCGCCGGCTGCTGGTGGCCCCGCAGGGCATCCGCCGCGGCCTGATCGAACGGATCGAGCGGGAGATCGCGCACGTGCGGCTGGGCATGCCCGGGCTCGTGCAGATCAAGGTCAACTCGCTGGTCGACGAGGAGATCACGGACGCGCTCTACCGGGCCTCCCGGGCCGGCGTCCACGTGGACCTGGTGATCCGGGGCATGTGCACGCTGCGACCGGGGGTGCCCGGCCTGTCGGAGAACATCCGGGTCCGCTCGATCCTGGGCCGGTTCCTGGAGCACTCCCGGATCTTCCGGTTCGGCAACAACGGCGACGCCGAGTTCTGGATGGGCTCGGCGGACCTGATGCACCGCAACCTGGACCGCCGGGTCGAGGCGCTCGTGCGGGTGAGCGACCCCGTCGCCCGGGCCGAACTGGACCACGTGTTGACCGCCGCGATGAGCCCCGACGTGGACGCGTTCGAGCTGGCGGCGGACGGCACCTGGAGCCGGCGTACCGGCACGGCGGAGGAGCCGCGGGTCCATCTCCAGGAGTTGCTGCTGCGTCGCGTCGGTGGCACGGCGGGCTGACCGGTACCCGCATAGGCTGACCTGATGCTGGATGAGCGGGACGCGGCCGGCCCCGGCCGGGGCCGGCTGGCCGGGTTCCCCGACGCCACGCCCCCGATCCGGGCGGCGGGCGGTGTGGTGTGGCGCCCCGCCGACGACCCCGGGCCGGTCGAGGGACCGGCCGCCGTACCGCGCGGCGGGGTGCTGGTCTGCCTCGTGCACCGGCCCCGCTACGGCGACTGGTCGCTGCCCAAGGGCAAGCTGGAGCCGGGCGAGCACCCGCTGCGCGCCGCCGTGCGGGAGGTGGCCGAGGAGACCGACGTCCGGGCGGTGCCGCAGGTGCGGCTGCCCACCGTGCGCTACCGCAGCGAGGGCCGCCCGAAGGTGGTCGACTACTGGTCGATGCGGGCGGCGGCCACCGGCGGCTTCCAACCGGCCACCGAGGTCGACGACGTGCGCTGGCTCGGCGTGGACGAGGCGATCCGGCTGGTCAGCTACCCGCACGACGCCGAGGTGCTGGCCGCGTTCGCGGCCCTGCCGACGGTCACCGCGACGGTGGCGCTGGTCCGGCACGCCCACGCCGGCAAGCGGGCCACCTGGTCGGGCCCGGACACCGGCCGGCCGCTCGACGCCCGGGGCTGGGCACAGGCCCACGCGCTCGCCCCGCTGGTGGCGCTGGTCCGCCCGGTACGCCTGCTGTCGGCCTCGGCCCGCCGCTGCGTACAGACCCTCGACCCGGCGGCGGCGCTGCTCGACCTGCCGATCGAGGTCGACGGCGACCTGGACGAGCCGCGTCCGGGCCAGCAGCCCGACGAGTGCGCGCTGGCCGCCGCCGCCCGCCTGGCCGCGCTGGCGGCCACCGGCGAGCCGGTGGGGGTGTGCAGCCAGGGCAAGGTGATCCCGGGCGCCCTGGCCCGGCTCAGCGGGCGGCCGGGCGACTTCACCACCCCGAAGGGCGGCGGCTGGCTGCTCGCCTTCGCCGGCGACCGCCTGCTCTCCGGCGACCGCCTCTGACCGCGCGACCGCCGGGGCCCCGGCGTTCCTGACCGCCCCCGGGCGGGCGGCGGGTCAGGCCGGCGGCAGGGTCAGCGTCACCGCGACCGGCAGGTGGTCGCTGGCCGTCCCGGGCGGGGCCGCCGCGTCACCGGCGGCCAGGTCGGGCGTGACGAAGACGTGGTCGATCTGCTGGCGCGGGGCGTCCGCCGGGCTGGTCGGCAGGGGGCGGGCGGCGGCCAGCGCGTCGACCAGACCGGCCTTGGTGAACTCGGCGAACGCCGGGTCGCCCGGCTCGGTGTTCAGGTCGCCGGCGACCACCAGGGGCCGGCCGGCCGCGTACCGCACGGCGAAGTCGGCGACCGCACGGGCCTGGACCACCGGGTCCTCGCCGGGCGGCGGTTGCAGGTGGGTGGCGACCACCGCGAGCCGGACGCCCGCGCCGAGGTCGACCGTGACGCCGAGGGCCTGCGCCCCGGTGGGCGCGCCGACCGCCGGCAGCGGCCGGGTCCGCGCCGCGTCCAGCGGCCACCGGCTCAGCACGGCGTCGCCCCAGAGCGGGTCGGCGGCCGGCGCGAAGACGTACGGCATGTCCAACCGCTCCGCCAGCAGGTCGAGCGTGTCGTGGCCGCCGTTGAGCAGCCAGCCCCGGTCCACCTCGCTGAGTGCCACGACGTCGGCACCGGCGACGGCCCGCGCCAGCGCGTCCGGGTCGAAGCGGCCGTCCATCCCGAAGCCCATCCGGACGTTGTACGCCGCCACCCGCACCGTCTCCGGCGGCCCGTCCCGGTTGGTCGCGGACAGCAGTTCGTCGCTCGCGACCGCGGCCAGCAGCGTCAGTACGGCGGCCGAGGCGGCCGTCCACACCGGCGGCAACGGCGACCGGACCGGCCCCGGGGTGGGCCGGGTCGCCAGGGCGACGGCGGCGACCAGCACCGCCACCGCCACCGGCACCCCGGCGTTGGGATGGCCGAGGTCGTAGGCGGAGTAGTAGGCCACCGCCGCGACGGCGAAGACGAGCATCCCGGCGACGGCGGCGTACCCACGCCGCCCGGCCGCCCGTGCCGCGTCCTGCCCGCCGCCGACCGCCCGGGTCGGGTCCGGCCCGCCGCCGTCGGAGACCTGGGCCCGGGCTTCGTCGGCGTCGCCCCGTCCGTCGGCCGCGCCGGCCGACGCCAGGCACGCACCCAGACCGACGGCGGTGAGCAGGACCGCCGGCAGCAGCAGCTCCCCGCGGCCGAGGGCGACGAGGACGGCCCCGCCGACCAGGGCCACCGGCCCGAGCCACCGCCAGGCGCCCCGGCGGGGCGGGGCCAGCGCGGCGAGCAGGAACCCGCCGACCGCCACGGCGAGCGGGGCGGGGCCGAACAGCGGCACCGTGGCCACGCCGCCCTCGTCGGCGGGATCCGACCGCAGCAGCCCGAACTGGTACGACGCCGCCGTCCGGGCGACCGCCGGGGAGAGCGCCACCATGCCGGCGAGCAGCAGCGCCGGCCCGGCCAGCAGCCAGCTCCGTACGCCGCCCGCCCCGGCCGGCGGCGCGGGTCGTACCTGCCCCGCCAGGAAGAGGCCCGCGACCCCGACGACCGCGAGCCACGCCGGCCAGTCCCCGAAGAACGCCGAGCGGTACGTGTCCAGCACCGTGTGCAGCAGGGCGCCGACCGCCAGCCCGAGCGCCAACCCGGGTACGGGGCGGTCGGTGCCGGCGGCGACACCGGCGAGCCAGACCAGCCCGGCGAGCAGCCCGGCCGTGGCGAGCCAGAGCTGGAGCCGCCCGCCCGGCTGGCCGTTGACGGCGAGCCGCGCCACGACCAGCAGCACCGCGGCGACGAGCGTGACGGGGCGGGCGCCCACCCGACGGATCAGCGCGGGCGCGGCCAGGGCGAGCAGGAACCAGCCGAACGCGAACGCCCCCAGCAGTTCGGCGGGGGTCGAGGCGGCCTGACCGAAGATGGTGATGACCGCCGGCAGGAAGACGCGCAGCACGTCGACCAGGAGCACGACGCCGAGGGCGAGGGTGACGGGGGTGAGGTGGCGGTAGCGCACCGGGCTGCCTTTCGCCGACCGGAAGGGGTGCGGCGATTCTGCGGGCGGGGCACGGTCGGGGTCAACGGGTCGGGGTGGACACGGCGAAGGGCGCCCACCGTCGGTGGACGCCCTCCTCGTACCGCTGGGTTCAGCGCTTGGCCGCGGCCTTCTTGGCCGGCGCCTTCTTGGCCGGCGCCTTCTTCGCCGCCGCGCTCTTGCTCGCCGTCGCGGCGGTCTTCTTCGCCGCCGTGGCCTTGGTCGCCGCGGTGGTCTTCTTCGCCGGGGCGGCCTTGGTGGTCGCGGTCTTCTTCGCCGCGGTGGTCTTGGTCGCCTTCGCCGCGGGGGCCTTCTTGGCCGCCGCGGTCGCCTTGGCCCCGGTCGCCTTCGCCCCGGTGGCCTTGGCACCCGTCGTCTTGGCCGCCGAGGTGGTCTTGGCGGCGGACGTGGTCTTGGCGGCGGCCGCCGTGGTCTTCTTCGCCGCCGCCGTGGCCTTCGGCACCTTGCCGCTGGCCACCATCTCCTTGAATCCGGCGCCGGGCCGGAAGGTCGGGACGGATGTCTTCTTGACCTTCACCGCCTCGCCGGTCCGCGGGTTGCGCGCTGTTCGGGCGCCCCGGACGCGCTTTTCGAACGCTCCGAATCCGGTGATCGCCACCTTCTCGCCCTTGGTGACCGCCGCCTGGACCTCAGCGAGGACCGCGTCGAGCGCGGCCGTCGCCGTCTTCCGGTCCCCCAGGCGAACGGCGAGCGCCTCGATGAGCTCGGCCTTGTTCACGACTTCCTCCCGATTGTGCAACTGACTCGACGCGAGCCATTCTGCGCGCACGGTATGCCCTGTGCTGCCGGGACACAAACATTCGGTCGAAAAAAGCCCTTGTGTCGCAACGGATTCGCCCCCACCGGTGAGACCGGCGGGGGCGGAAACCGCTGTGGGATCGGGCGTACGGCTATGCGACCGAGGGCAGGAACGGCGGCCGCGTGGCCTCGAAGGCGCTGACCTCCGACTCGTGGCGGAGGGTGAGTCCAATGTCGTCCAAGCCCTCCAGCAGCCGCCAACGGCTGAAGTCGTCCATCGGGAACGACCAGACGGCCTCGCCGACACGCACCTCGCGGGCGGTCAGGTCAACGGTGACCGGGGTGGTCGGGTCGGCCTCCACCAGGTCCCAGATCTGCTCGATCGCCTTCAATTCCAGCTCGACCGGGAGCAGACCCTCCTTGAGGGCGTTGCCCCGGAAGATGTCGCCGAAACGGGGTGAGATCACGGCACGGAAGCCCCAGTCGCGCAGCGCCCAGACGGCGTGCTCGCGGGAGGAGCCCGTGCCGAACTCCGGACCGGTCACAAGAATCGACGCCCCGGAATGGACGGGATCGTTGAGCACGAATTCCGGGTCCTCCCGCCAGGCGCTGAACAAGCCGTCCGCGAAACCGGTCCGGGTCACCCGCTTGAGGTACACGGCGGGGATGATCTGATCGGTGTCCACGTTGGAGCGCCGCAGCGGCACGGCGGTGCCCGTGTGGGTGGTGAACCTCTCCATCTGGGTGCCCTTCTACAGGTCGGCGGGAGCGGCCAGCCGGCCCGCCACGGCGGTGGCGGCGGCGACCGGCGGGGAGACCAGGTGGGTGCGTCCGCCCCGGCCCTGGCGGCCCTCGAAGTTGCGGTTGGAGGTGGAGGCGGAGCGCTGGCCCGGCGAGAGCGTGTCCGGGTTCATCCCCAGACACATGGAGCAGCCGGCGAAGCGCCACTCGGCGCCGGCGTCGCTGAAGACCTTGTCCAACCCTTCCGCCTCGGCCGCCTCGCGGACGGCGGCGGAACCGGGCACGACCAGCATCCGCACCCCGTCGGCGACCCGGTGCCCGCGCAGCACGTCGGCGGCGGCCCGGAGGTCCTCCAGCCGGCCGTTGGTGCAGGATCCGACGAAGACCACGTCGACCGCGAGGTCCCGCAGCGGGGTGCCGGGACGCAGGTCCATGTACTCCAGCGCGCGCCGGGCGGCGGTCCGCTCGGCCTCGGTGACGAACTCCTCGGGCGTGGGCACCACCGCGTCCAGCGGCGCGCCCTGGCCCGGGTTGGTGCCCCAGGTCACAAACGGGGTGACCGCGCCGGCGTCCAGGGTCACCTCGGCGTCGAAGGTGGCGCCCTCGTCCGTGGGCAGGGTCCGCCACCAGGCGACCGCCACGTCCCAGTCGGCGCCCTTCGGGGCGTTCGGCCGCCCCTTCAGGTACGCGAAGGTGGTCTCGTCCGGCGCGATCATGCCGGCCTTGGCGCCCCACTCGATGGACATGTTGGCGATCGTCATCCGCCCCTCCATGGACAGCGACCGGATCGCCTCGCCGCGGTACTCGACGATGTGCCCACGGCCGCCGCCCGTGCCCACCTGGGCGATCAGCGCGAGCACCAGGTCCTTGGCGGTGACCCCGGGGGCGAGCCGCCCCGTCACGTTCACCGCCATCGTCTTCGGCCGGCTCTGCGGCAGCGTCTGGGTGGCCAGCACGTGTTCGACCTCACTCGTGCCGATGCCGAACGCGAGCGCGCCGAACGCGCCGTGGGTGGCGGTGTGCGAATCCCCGCAGACGATGGTCATGCCGGGCTGGGTGACGCCGAGCTGCGGGCCGATGACGTGCACGATGCCCTGGTTCTCGTCGCCCAGCGGGTGCAGGCGCACGCCGAACTCGGCGCAGTTGCGGCGCAGCGTCTCGATCTGCGTACGCGAGGTGGGGTCGGCGATGGTGAGCAGGTCGCCGCGCCGCTGCCGGAACGACGGGTCGGCGTACCCCGTCGGAGTGTTGTGGTCCTCCGTCGCGAGCGTGAGGTCCGTGCGGCGCACCCGGCGCCCGGCGAGGCGCAGCCCGTCGAAGGCCTGCGGGCTCGTCACCTCGTGCAGCAGGTGCAGGTCGATGAAGAGCAGATCGGGCTCACCCTCGGCGGACCGCACGACGTGCGCGTCCCAGACCTTCTCGGCCAGGGTCCTCGGCTCGGCAGTAGTGACTCCCACCATCTGGACATCCTAAATTCTGGGAGGTAAGTTTCGGCTTGTGGGACACAGTATGAGCGGTGTCGGCGTTCTCGACAAGGCGGTGGTCATCCTGGCCGCCTGCGTCGACGGCGCCAGCCTGGCCGAACTCGTTGAACGCACCAAGCTGCCCCGGGCCACCGCGCACCGGCTGGCGCAGGCGCTGGAGATCCACCGGATGCTGGTCCGGGACACCCAGGGTCGCTGGCGCCCCGGCCCGCGCCTGGGTGAGCTCGCCAACGCCGCCCCGGACGTGCTCCTGACGGCGGCGGAGCCGCTGCTGGCGGCGCTGCGGGACGCGACGGGCGAAAGCGCCCAGCTCTACCTGCGCCGCGCCGACGAGCGCATCTGCGTGGCCGCCGCCGAGCGCGCCAGCGGCCTGCGGGACACCGTGCCGGTCGGCTCGGTGCTGCCGATGACGGCGGGCTCCGCGGCGCAGATCCTGCTCGCCTGGGAGCCGCCGGAGGCGGTGATGCCGCTATTGCCCCGATCGAAGTTCACCGGCCGCACCCTGGCCGAGGTACGCCGCCGGGGCTGGGCGCAGAGCGTCGCCGAGCGCGAGGCCGGTGTGGCGAGCGTCTCGGCGCCGATCCGCGACCGTACCGGTCGGGTCATCGCCTCGATCAGCATCTCCGGCCCGATCGAGCGCCTCGGACGCCGCCCCGGCGAACGCCACGCGATGGCCGTGGTCCGGGCCGGCCAACGCCTCTCCGGCCTCTGACCCACCCACCCTGCCCGCCTGCCTACGCCACCCCGGCCCTGCTCTGCCTCGCCCTGCCCGCCTGCCTGCGCCTGCCCCGGCCCTGGCCTGTCTCGCCGCGCCCCGCGTTCCGCACGACCCCTGCCGCCTGCCTACGCCCCTTCCCGCCCGGCCCCGATCCCGCCGGCCCCGGCGACCCGCCCGACTGCACCGACACCGGCACGTCCAAGCCGGCGCGCAACTGCCGGGTGACCAAGAAGTCTGCGTCCGGTCCGAGGCCGAATCCGGACGCAAGAAACTTCTTGATCACCCGACCCGGAGCGCCACGGCGCCGGAGGCGACCGCCCGGCCTGGGCAGCCAGCGGTCAGCCCGACCCCGACAGCCCAGCCCCGACGGCACGTGTCGGTGATCATGAGGCTGGCGGTGGGATGAGAGATCATCTTCGCCGCCAACCTCATGATCACCGCTTGAAGGTGGGCGGGTGGGAGGGCGGGATGCAAAACGGCCCGTCCCACCGGGGTGGGACGGGCCGTTGGAGATGTAGCCCCGACCGGATTCGAACCGGCGCTACCGCCTTGAGAGGGCGGCGTCCTGGGCCGCTAGACGACGGGGCCAAGACCTTACTGCTTCCACCGCCCTTTCGAGCGGTGCGGCTGTAGTCTAGCGGCGTCCCCTTCGGGGACGGAAATCGGGGCGACCCATGCTTGGGCCGACCGAGATCGGCCAACCAGGCCGTTCGCCGAGACCGAGTCGACGGGGGTCGGGTTCGCCGACGCCGGGCCAGCACAGGCACTGGCGAAGGCCCCCGCAGGTCAACACAGTCGAGCAGCCGAGCAGTCGGGTCGAGCCAGCCAGTGGCAGCCAGGTCGCGCCCGCGCAGCGGCCAGGACCACTGGGCCCGCCAGCGGTCAGCACCACCGGGCCACCAACAGCAGTACCGTCGGGTCACCCAGCGGCAGCACCGCCGGGTCCGCCCAGCAACCAACCGGTCGAGCCACCCAGCGGCCAGCACCGCAGAAGCCGTTCAGCGGCGACACCACGGGGGCCACAGGCGGCCAGCACCGCAGGATCGGCCAGCGGCCGGCAGGGCGGCGCGACCGCGTGCCAGTCGGATGCCTGCCTGGGCCGACGGCGCGGCGCCGGCGGCGCGACGGCCGGGCATGCGAAACGGCCCGCCCCACCGAAGTGGAACGGGCCGTTCGAGATGTAGCCCCGACCGGATTCGAACCGGCGCTACCGCCTTGAGAGGGCGGCGTCCTGGGCCGCTAGACGACGGGGCCAGAACTACTTGCGGCACCGCTCTGCCGAGCGGTGCCGCTGGACTCTATCAGAGAGAACCCCGATCCCCTGTCGGGAACCGGAGCCGTCTCCTACGAGATCCAGCGCCCGAGGCTCTTCCGAACCTCGGCTGCGCTGGGGTACCAGGACTCGAACCTAGACTAACTGAACCAGAATCAGTCGGGCTGCCAATTACCCCATACCCCATTGGCCCCTTGCGGTGCCGGGATCAGACTTTACCCTCCCGGTGCCAGCAGGCCAAATCGAGCCCCCCAAACCGCCCCTGAACTGCGGAAACGGGGCCTCGACGCGGATCAGGCGACGGGTACCACCGGGTTGGTCAGGTCTCCGATCCCCTCGATCCGCACGGTGACCGTATCCCCGTCCAGGAGCGGGCTAACCCCGGCGGGCGTGCCGGTGAGCACCACGTCACCGGGCAGCAGGGTCATCACGTGCGAGACGTACGACACCAGGGCCGGCACGTCGAAGACCATGTCGCGGGTCCGGCCGAGCTGGCGGACCTCCATCTCCTCGGGATTGCGACCCACCTCACAGCGGATCTCCAGGTCGCGGACGTCGAGCCCGGTGGCGATCCACGGCCCGATCGGGCAGAACGAGTCGAAGCCCTTGGCGCGGGTCCACTGGCCGTCGGAACGCTGGAGGTCCCGGGCGGTGACGTCGTTGGCGCAGGTGTATCCGAAGATGGCCCGCTCCGCGGCGGCCCGGTCGGCCCGGCGGGCGCCCGGCGCGCCGATCACCACGGCCAGCTCGGCCTCGTGCTCGACCTGCTTGGAGAAGATCGGCAGCCGGATCGCGTCCCGGGGGCCGATCACGGAGGTGGACGGTTTGAGGAAGAGCAGCGGCTCCTTCGGCACCTCGCTGCCGTGCTCGGCGGCGTGCTCGGCGTAGTTGCGGCCGACGCAGACGACCTTGCTGGGCAGGATCGGCGAGAGCAGGCGGACGTCGGACAGCGCCCAACGGGCACCACTGAAGGTGAGCTGCCCGAACGGGTGGCCCTCGATCTCGGCGACGGTCAGGCCCTGCGGGCCCGCCTCCGGCTCGCCCTCGACGACCCCGAACGACATTCCCTTGGCATGAGCAAAACGAGCGATACGCACCAGGCCAATCTAGCCCCGGTGCGCCTCGCCCCGGCCGAGGCCGCGGCGAGGCGCACCGGCACGGCCGGCGGCACACCCGCAGACCCGGGAGGGCGCACCCTACGCCACTGCCCGCTCGCGGGGGCGGAGTTCGCGACTTCGTACCCGCCCGGCGTCGTCGCGCCCCTAGCGTCGGCTCCGGAGGTTCGTTCGTATGCCTGCATCGACACGACACCACAGGGCCCTCGCAGTGTTCGTACACTGCCTCGGCATTCTCGCCGCCGTGCCGGCACTGCCCACGGCGGCCCCACCCGCGGCGGCCGCGCCGCCACCACCGGTGGTCGCGCCGACCCCGGAGCCGGCGATGCCGTCGGCGCCGCCGGCGGTGCCCACCCCGACCCGGGCCGCCCCGCCGGTGGCGAAGCCGCCGGTCACGGTCGCGGTGGTGCCGGAGCGCACGCCGGCGCCGAGCTACCGGATCCAGGTCCGCAACAGCGGCGGTACGCCGGTGGACACCACGGTCCGGCAGGAGCTGCCGCCCGGTGCCTCGGCGACCGCCATCACCGACGGGGGCCGGGCCACCCGGGGCGCCGGGCAGTCGGCCACCGAGGTGACCTGGCAGCTGAAGCTGCCCGCCCGCAGCACCACCACCCTGGGCACGGCGCTCACCACCGCCGCCCCGGCCCGGCCGGTGACCGCGCCGGCCTGCGCCTTCGCCCGTGACGGCAGCCGGCCGTACGACTGCGCGACCGCGACCTGGAACGCGGGCGCGCCGGCCGCCGCGCCCGAGCGTTCCGAGGCGCCGCCGTGGCGCCGGACGCCGGTGCTGCTGGCCGGGCTGGCCACGGTGGCGGTGCTCGCGGTGGGCGGGGCCTGGACCTGGCGCCGGCGCCGCCGGCCGGTCGCCGCGGCCCTCTCCGGCGATGGGCCGGGGACGGTCTATCCGCGCCCGGCCGCGCCGCGACCGGAACAGGTCCGCCGCAAGCCGTCCGTCTGGTTGATCGTCCCGGTGGCCGCCGCCGTGCTCGCCGGCACGGTGGGGACGGCGGCCTGGACGGCCACCCGAGAGGTCGCCGCCGTCGACACCGGCAGCCAGCCGACCAGCGGCGCGTGGTTGGGTCAGGGGGTCAACGGGGCCGTCGGCGAGCCGCTGCGCGAGTCGGCGTTCGAGTTCACCGTGTACCGCGTCGCGTGCGAGCCCGGCGCGGCGGCCCGGCAGTGCGAGGCCACGGTCGGGGTGCGCAACCTCACCCCGGAGCAGCAGAGCTGGCACGGCCGGCTGCAACGGGCGTACCTGCCCGACGGCAACTTCGTCAGCACCGACGAGCAGGCGACGCGGACGGCCAACCAGGGCCGGGACGTCTTCGCCCAGCCGATGGCGGCCGGCAGCCGGACGGTGCTGCCGCTGGTCTTCACCGTCGACGGGCAGGCGCCGCCGGAGCAGTTGGAGCTGCGCAGCGGGGTGTTCTCCGCCGGGGTCCGGGTGGACGTGCCCTGACGAGGCGCCGGGCGGCGGTCGTACCCTGGGGTCCGTGACCGCCGCCCTCGCCCCGACCGCCGTGCTCGACGCGGCGCGCTGGCAGGCCCGGCGCCGGGCGCACGAGGAGCGGATCGACGCCTGGCTCACCCCGCACCTGGCCCGCCGCCGCCGGGGCGGCAAGCATCCGGTGGAGGATTTCCTCTTCACCTACTACTCGCACCGCCCGGCCCAGTTGCGCCGCTGGCACCCCGGCGCCGGCATGGTGCTGCGCGACGCGGACCCGGCCGGGTTCGGCCGGGACTACCGCGCCACCGCCGCCGGGGTCACCCTCGACACCGAGGCGGTACGCGCGCGGCGCGCCGAGTCGATCGGGTGGATCCGGGCGCTGCTGGTGGCGACCGCCGACCGGCCCGCGCACCTCGGCTGCTTCGGGATGCACGAGTGGGCCATGGTCTACCGGCAGACCCAGGAGGAGGTACGCCACAACGCCTGGCCGCTGCGCCTCAGCCCGGAGCGGACCGCCGCCCTGCTGGAGGAGCGCGGCGTGCGGTGCAGCCACTTCGACGCGTACCGGTTCTTCACCGCGCCGGCCCGGCCGCTGAACCTGCTCACCCCGACGCGCGAGACGCAGCACGCGCACGAGCAGCCGGGCTGTCTGCACGCCAACATGGACCTCTACAAGTGGGCCTACAAGCTGTCCCCACTGGTGCCGAGCGAACTGGTGGCGGACGCCTTCGAGCTGGCGCGGGAGATCCGCACGCTGGACATGCGCGCCTCGCCGTACGACCTGAGCGCCCTCGGCTACGCACCCGTGCGGGTGGAGACCGTCGAGGGCCGGCACGAGTACGTGCGGGCGCAGCGGTCGTTCGCGGAGCGGGCCGCACCGCTGCGGGCGCGCCTGGTCGCCGAGTGCGACCGGCTGCTGTCGACCGTCGACGGGTGAGCGGCCGACCCGCCCCGGGTCAGTCGCCGTCGACGCGACGGTCGCGCTTGCGCTGTGACCGGCGCTTCTTCTCGGCCAGCCGGCGTTCCTTCGCGCCGCGCGACGGGCGGGTGGGGCGGCGGGGCGGGGGCGGCGGGGCGACGGCCTCGCGCAGCAGCGCGGCCAGCCGTTCCCGGGCGGCCTCCCGGTTGGCCAGTTGCGCCCGGTGCTCGCTAGCGGTGACGGTCAGCACGCCGTCGACCAGCCGGCCGACGAGCCGCTCCAGCGCCCGCGCCCGCAGCGGCTCGGGTACGCCGGGCGAGGCGGCCAGGTCGTAGCTCAGCTCGACCCGCGAGTCGGTGGTGTTGACGCCCTGCCCGCCGGGCCCGGACGAGCGGGAGAAGCGTTCCCGCAGCTCGGCGGCGGGCACGGTCCACCGGTCGTTCACCCGCAGTCCGTCGTCCACCCCCCGAGGCTAGCGCCCCTGCCGGTCGCTCGGGGTCGCGGCCGGGCTCGGGGTCTCCCCGGGTGGGGCGGGACTGCCGTCGGAGCCGGCGGCGGCGTACGCGACCGCGCCCACCAGCAGCAGTGCGATCACCCCGATCTTCGTGGTGGCCACCTTGATCAGCAGCCACGCGGCGCGCCGGGCGCCGGGCACGGTCTTCCTGACGGTCTGGTAGTCGGCCCACCCGCGTCGCGCCCGGGCGTACGCCGACCCCACACCGGTACCGATCAACAGGCCCACCAGCAGGAGGACCACGATTTCAGGACGCTCCACCCACGCCAGTATCCATACTCAGCGTGATATTTCCATTGGCCGATCATTTCGCGCCGGGTATCCGACAGTTTTCACATTCCCGAGCGGTCCGACGGGGCAAGATCGCAGCTCAGCCGCCCTTTCCGATGATCGTGTCGGCGGTCTGCTGCACCTGTTCGATGGGGATGGCGAAGCCGATGCCGATCGAGCCGTTGCCGTCGATCGTGGCGATCGCCGTGTTCACCCCGACCACCTCGCCGCGCGCGTTGACCAGCGGGCCGCCCGAGTTGCCCGGGTTGATCGAGGCGTCGGTCTGCACGGCGGTGTGCCGGTTGTCGCCGAGGCGTACCTGCCGGTCCAGGGCGCTGACGATGCCGGCGGTGACGGTCCCGGGCAGCCCGAGCGGCGAGCCGACCGCCAGCACCGGCTCCCCCACCCGGGTGGATCCCGGCTTGGCCAGCGGCAACGCCGCCAGGCCGGCCGACGGCGGCACCCGGAGCACGGCGAGGTCGCTGCGCGGCTCCCGCCCGACCACCTCGGCGGCGAACCGCCGCCCGTCGGGCAGTTCCACCGTCACCGAGCCGCCGCGCCCCTTGGCCAGGATGTGGTCGTTGGTGATGATGTGCTGCTGGTCGTCGACGGCGAAGCCGGAGCCGGTGGCCGAGGCGCCGCCGGCCCCGCCCACCAGCACCGAGACCACCCCCGGCACGGTCTTCCCGGCGGCGGTCACCAGCTCCGCCGGGACCGGGGCCGCCGAGGCCGCCGCCGGGCCCGGAGCGTCGTCGCGGCCGGCCACGATGCCGCCGGCCACCGCGCCGGAGGCGGTCGACAGGGCCACCACCGCCAGCGCCGCCAGCACCCGCCCGCGCGGGTGCCACCGGCCCGGACCACCGTCCGGTCCGGGCCCGTCCCACCGGGCCCGCCCGTCCGGATCCAGCTCCGGGGAGATGAACCAGGGGCCGCGCGGTTCGCCCAGCCCGGTCTGCACTGCCATGCGTACGCTCCTCACGTGTCCTTCTCGACGGTGGCCGGACAGGTTCAGGGCAGCCGGGCGAACCAGCGCATCGAGCCGGCCGCGGCGCCCATGGCGAACACCAGCCCGAGCCCGATGAACCGGGCCGAGACGTCCTGCCGTTCGGTGCGGTAGCCGACCGAGGTGCCGATGTCCTCGTAGACGGCGCGCAGCTCGTCGCTGGTGCTGGCCTCGTGGAACCCGCCCCCGGTCTCCTCGGCGACCGCGCGCAGGGTCTGCCCGTCGACGGGCACCTGGATCGGCCGGCCGCCCCGGTCCACGGTGCCGCCCGGGGTACCGAAGGAGATGGTGTGCACCGGCACCTTCATGTCGATCGCCTCGGACGCCGCCTCCATGGGATCGATGCCGGAGGTGTTCGCCCCGTCGGAGAGCAGGATGATCCGGGCCGGCGGCGGATCCTTCGACGCCTGGTTGTCGAAGCCCTTCACCGCGCCGAGCGAGGTGCTGATGGCCTCGCCGATCGCGGTGCCCTGCACGCCGGTGGCCCCCTCGACCAGCCGCTCGATGCCCTCGTGCAGCGCCTCCCGGTCGGTGCTCGGCGGCACCAGCACCGCCGCGCTGCCGGCGAAGGCGACCAGCCCGACGTTGAACTCGTCCGGCAGGCCGTCGACGAAGCGCCGGGCGGACTCCTTGGCGGCGCTGAGCCGGTCCGGTTCCACGTCGCCGGCGAGCATCGAGGTGGAGACGTCGACGGCGACCATCACCGTGGCCCGTTCGCGCGGCACCCGCACCTCCGCCGTGGGCCGGGCGAAGCCGACCACCAGCAGCGCCAGCATGGCCAGGAAGAGTCCGGCCGGCACGTGCCGCCGCCAGGCCGGGCGGTGCGGCGCGACCCGGTCGAGCAGCCGCAGGTTGGTGAAGCGGACGGCGTACCGGCTGCGTCGGCGCTGCATCAGCAGGTAGCCGACGGCCAGGGCGAGCACCCCGAGCAGGAGCCAGAGCCGGACGGGCGACTGCCAGATCACGCCGCACCTCCCCGGGCCGCCCGCGCCGGGGCGGCCGCGAGGCGCCGCTGGGCGTGCACGTGCCGCACGATGTCGGCGCCCCAGTCCCGGTCGGTGCGCAGCGGCAGGTGCGTGGCCCCGCTGCGGCGCAGCGCCTGGCGTACCTGCTCGCGCTGGGCGGTCGCGGCGGCGGCGTAGCGCTCGCGCAGCGCGCGGTCGCCCGTCCAGACCTCGCGTCGCCGCCCGGTCTCCGGGTCGACGAGGGTGACCAGGCCGACGTCGGGCAGGTCCAGCTCCCGGGGGTCGGTGACCTCCACGGCGAGCACCTGGTGCCGCGTGGCGAGGCGGCGCAGGGGCGCCTCCCAGGACGGCGCCTGCCGTGGGTCGTCGGGCAGCCCGTCGAGGAAGTCCGAGACCACCACGACGAGGCCGCGGCGCAGCGCCACCCGGTGCACGGCGGCCAGCCCGTCGGCCAGGTCGGGGCCCGCCGGCGCCGGTTCGTCCCCGTCGTGGCCGCCGACGCGCGGGGCGGCCAGCAGGGCCCGGAGCAGCCCGAACAGGTGGGTACGCCCGCTGCGGGGCGGGAACCGGCGCAGCCCGTCCGGGCCGAGCACCTGCGCGCCGAGGCGGTTGCCCACGCCGCCGGTGAGGAAGCCGACCGCCGCGACGGCCGCCACGGCCAGCTCCCGTTTGTCCAGCTCGGCGGTGCCGTACTCCATGCTGGGGCTCGCGTCGACCAGCAGCCAGGTGGTCAGCTCCCGGTCGGCGTCGACCTCGCGCACGTGCGGGACCGTGGTGCGGGCGGTCACCGCCCAGTCCATCCGGCGTACCTCGTCCTCACCGGGCCGGTACTCCCGGCTGCCGGCGGTCTCGCTGCCGGGCCCGGGCAGCAGGCCGCGGTACCGGCCGTGCAGCAGCCCGTCCAGGCGGCGCGTGACGGTCAGCTCCAGCCGGCGCAGGCGACGGTCCGCGGTGAGGTCGGCCAGTCCCGGGTCGGCCGGCACGGGGGCCGGGGCGGTGGCCCCGCGCCACCTCATGCCGCCGCCAGGTCGGCCGCGTGTTCCGGGTGGGCGGTGGCGACGCGGGGCGGCGGCACGGCCTCCACCAGCCGCCGGATGACCGCCTCGGCGGCCACCCCGTCGGCGACCGCGTCGAAGGAGAGCACCAGCCGGTGGGCGAGCACGTCGACGGCGAGTTCGCGGACGTCCTCGGGCAGCACGTACCCGCGGCCGCGCAGCAACGCCTGGGCCCGCGCGGCGCGCACCAGGCCGAGGGTGGCCCGGGGGCTGGCCCCGTACGCGAGCAGCGGGGCGATCTCGGGCAGGCCGAACCGGCCGGGGTCGCGGGTGGCGAAGATCAGCCGGACCACGTACTCGGCGATGGCGTGGTGCACGAAGACGTGGGCGGCGCGGGCCTGGAGCTCCCGCAGTCGCTGGGGGGCGAGCACCCGCCGGGCGACGGGCCGGTCGGCGCTCATCCGGTAGAGGATGGCGAGTTCGTCGGCGTCGCTCGGGTAGTCGACGACGACCTTCATCATGAACCGGTCGCGCTGCGCCTCCGGCAGCTGGTAGACGCCCTCCGACTCGATGGGGTTCTGGGTGGCCAGCACCAGGAACGGCTCTGGCACGGGATAGCTGTGCCCGCCGATGGAGACCTGCCGCTCGGCCATCGCCTCCAGCAGGGCGGACTGCACCTTCGCCGGGGCCCGGTTGATCTCGTCGGCGAGGACCAGGTTCGCCATGATCGGGCCCAGCTCGATGTCGAAGTCCTCGCGCGACGCGCGGTAGATCCTGGTGCCGACGATGTCGGAGGGGACCAGGTCCGGGGTGAACTGGATCCGGGAGAAGGTGCCGCCCACCACGGTGGCCAGGGTCTGCGCGGCGAGCGTCTTCGCCACCCCGGGCACGCCCTCCAGGAGGCAGTGCCCGTCCGCGATGAGGGCGGTGAGCAGGCGCTCGACGAGCCGATCCTGCCCGACGATCACGCGTTTGACCTCGAAGAGCGTCTGTTCCAGGTCGGCCGGGGTCGCATCGGGATCGGCCGGGCTGGGCAGGCTGGCCAGGGTGTCCGAGATGTCCGTCACGGTGCTTGCTTCCCGTGCCGGCGGTCGGACAAACGTCGGATTATCGGCGCCGGGGCGGCCCTAAGGCACCCGAACCGGGACGACCTTCCCGGTCGGGCGATGACGGAACGGGCACGCCCCCGCACGCGTCGATCATGCAGTTGTGGTGCCCCGCACAAGGCGCGATTCGGGGCACGACTCCCACCACAACCGCATGATCGACCTGCGAAGGGGGGGCCGGGGGGCGGGGGGCGGGGGGACGTGCGGCGCCGGCCCCCACAGGAGGTGGGGGCCGGCGTCGTCAGCGGGTGCTCAGTTGGCGACGACCAGGTGGAACGGCCGGTCGGCCACGTTCCCCGACGAGCTGCGGGTCTGGATGAAGACCGCGTTCGGCGTCTGGAGCCGCGGCGCGACGGAGATCTCGCCACCCGGGGGCACGTTGAACGGGTCGGTGGTGCCGATGGTGGCCACGAACGTCTTCAGCGAGACGTTGTAGTTGAACAGCACCTGGTACTCACCGGGGCCGTACCGGGTGGCGGAGACCACCTCGGGCGAGCCGCGGAGCACGGTGCCGCCGTTGGTGACGACGGCGGAGGCGACGGTGCCCGGCGCCGTCGCCTGCGCGGACGGGCCCTGCGCCAGCGCGGCCTTGGCCTTGCGGGCCTCGGCGGGGGTCACCGCCGGCTGGCTGCCGGAGCCGGGCTGGCGGGCGGCCGGCTGGGCGACCTCGGCGGGCGCCTGCGCCGCCGGCTGGGCGACGGCGATCCCGCCGCCGGCCAGGGTGAGCGCCAGCGCGGCGAACGCCACCGCCACCGCCTTGCGTCGGAAGAGTGTGGTCATGACAGGTCTCCCTTTTGTTGACCGTGCGGATTCGACCGGTCCCACTGATCGCGGGACGGTTGATTTCCATCTTTCGGGCCGGAGAAATAGCGACAACCGCCTGGAGATCAGGTCTTCAGGCCGCACCTTGAATGTTGTCGCTTCAACAATTTTCACCGGCTCTGAGCAGGTATTACTACTCAGAGTTTCGACGTCTTAACCCACTGGAAGGTAGCACCGTAAAATGCTGGGCGTCAATAGTTGATCACGCACCGTCAATCGCTTCATCTGAGGTCGGCGAATTGTGAAAGGCGAGCGCTCGACCATTCACGAATACGCGACGCGGAAGCGTCCGGGCCGCCGCGTGGGCGCGCGTGCGGGACCGCCGGGCGGGCGTGGAGACGCTACCCTCCAGCCGTGATCACCGGGACCGCGCGGCCGGCGACAGGCCGCCGGGCGGCGCGGCTGCGCACCGCGCTCTGCTGGGCCGCCGTCGCACCCGGGATCGCCTGGGCGGCGGTACGACTGGGCGGTCTCGACCGGGGGCCGCTGGTGCAACTGCTCGCCTTCACCCCGTACGCCGCCGCCGGGAGCCTGCTGCCGCTGGTGCTCGCGCTGGCCCTGCGGCGCCGCGCGCCCGCGGTGCTCGCGGCGCTGGTCGCGGCGGTCCTGGTGGCCGTGGTGGCGCCCCGGGCACTGCCGTCCGGCCAGCCCCCGGCCACCGGGCCGACGGTGCGGCTGCTGACCGCCAACCTGCTCGCCGGGGCCGGCGACGCGCGGGCGCTGGTCGGCCTCGTCCGGCGGCACCGGGTCGACGTGCTCGCCGTGCAGGAGTTCACCCCGGACGCCGAGGCGGAGCTGGAGCGGCTCGGCCTGCCCGGGCTGCTCCCCCACCGGCAGCTCCACCCGCAGACCGGCACCGTCGGCTCCGGCCTCTACTCGCGGTTCCCGATCAGCGACGGCGGCGTCCGGCACAATCGCGGCGGCTGGGGCTTCGACCAGGCATACGGCACGGTGGCGGTCCCCGGGGCGCCGGCGGTCCGGGTCGAGTCGGCGCACCCGTCGGCCCCGTACGCGGTGGACCAGGTCGGCCACTGGCGCACCGACCTGGCGGCACAACCGCCCGCCACCCCGGACGGGCCGCTGCGGATCCTCGCCGGCGACTTCAACGCCACCCTCGACCACGCCCCGCTGCGCGCGCTGTTGGACACCGGCTACGTCGACGCGGCCGACCAGGCCGGCGCGGGCCTGGTCGGCACCTGGGGCCCGTACGACGGGGACCCGATCCCGCCGGTGACCATCGACCACGTGCTGGTCGACCGGCGGATCGCGGTGCGGGCGGTCAGCGTGCACCGCGTGCGGGGCAGCGACCACCGCGCCGTCCTGGCCGAGCTGCGCCTCCCGGCGCGGTGACGCCCGGGCCGTTCCGCCGCTGCCGGTGGCGCGGGTGGCCGGGGCGGCTCAGACCCGGGCGCGGTCGAGGCCGTAGGTGAGCGCGTCGACGAGGGCGTGCCAGGACGCCTCGACGACGTTGGGGTGCACGCCGACCGTGGTCCAGTCGCGGTTGCTGCCGTCGACCGTCTCCAGCAGCACCCGGGTCACCGCGCCGGTGCCGTGGGTGCCCTCCAGGATCCGCACCTTGTAGTCGGCCAGCTCGAAGTCGCGCAGCTCCGGGTAGTGCCGGGCCAGCCCGACCCGCAGCGCCTCGTCCAGGGCGTTGACCGGACCGTTGCCCTCGGCCGTGGCGATCACCCGCTCCCCGCGTACGCGGATCTTGACGGTCGCCTCGGAGACCACCGCGCCGTCCTCCCGGTGCTCGACCAGCACCCGGTACGACTCCAGCGCGAACGGCCTGGCGGGGGCGGTGTCCAGCTCCGAGCGGACCAGCAGCTCGAACGACGCGTCGGCGGCCTCGAACGACCAGCCGCCGGCCTCCAGTTCCTTGACCCGCCGGGTGACCCGCGACAGCGCCTCCGGATGGCCGGCCAGGTCCAGGCCGAGTTCACGGCTCTTGAGCTCGACGCTGGCCCGGCCGGCCATCTCGGTGACGAGGATCCGCATGTCGTTGCCCACCACCTGTGGGTCCACGTGGTTGTAGAGCAGCGGATCCACCTTGATCGCGCTCGCGTGCAGCCCCGCCTTGTGGGCGAAGGCCGCGGCCCCGACGTACGCCTGGTGGGTGTCGGGGGCGATGTTGGCGATCTCGGCGATGGCGTGGGAGACCCGCACCATCTGCCCCAGGCAGCCCTCCGGTAGGACGGGCAGCCCGAGCTTGAGCTGGAGGTTGGCGACCACGGCGAAGATGTCGGCGTTGCCGGGGCGCTCGCCGTAGCCGTTGGCGGTGCCCTGGAAGTGGCGCACCCCCGCCTCCACGGCGGCGACGGTGTTGGCCACCGCGCAGGCCGTGTCGTTCTGGCAGTGGATGCCGAGCAACTCCGGGCCGATGCCGAGCCGCGCGGTCAGGTCGGCGATGGCGGCGGTCACCTGGGAGGGCAGCATCCCGCCGTTGGTGTCGCAGAGCACCACCCGCTCGGCGCCGGCGGCGAGGGCGGTCTCCACGACGGCGGCCGTGTACGCCGGGTCGGACCGGTAGCCGTCGAAGAAGTGCTCCCCGTCGACGAAGACCCGGCGCCCCTCGGCCACCAGGTGCGCCACCGTGTCGCGGACCATCGCCAGGTTCTCGGCCGCGGTGGTACGCAGCGCCCGCTCGACGTGCCGCAGGTCCGCCTTGGCGACCAGGGCGATCGCCGGCGTCTGCGCGTCGAGCAGGCCGCGGACCTGCGGATCCTCGCCGACGGCCGCCCCGGCCCGCCGGGTGGCGCCGAAGGCGACCAGCATCGCGTGCTTCAGGTCGAGCTCGGTGCGCGCCCGCCGGAAGAACTCGGTGTCCTTCGGCACGGCGCCCGGCCAGCCCCCCTCGATGAAGCCGACCCCGAACTCGTCGAGCAGGCGGGCCACCGCGAGCTTGTCGACCACCGAGTAGCTGAGCCCCTCGCGCTGGGCGCCGTCGCGCAGCGTGGTGTCGTACACCTGGAACGTCATCAGGGAGTCCTTTCGGGGAGCAACAAAAAGACCCCCCGCGGATGCGGGAGGTCTGCGCGCTCGGCGGAGGGGGAGGCCGGCGCGCTAGCTGCGAATAATCAGGTCGGTGCTGGTCACGATCGCCACTCTGCCACCCGGAACCCGGTTTTGGGAGGCGTAATCCACATGGCGGGACGGTGACGGAGGGTCCGGTACCGCACGGATGGCCGGCTCGCCGGCACAACCCGCCGCTCGTGATCGACTTCACAAGTCACCCGGCCGCCATCCGGCGGGAACGGGGCTGCGGAAGTATCTGGAACCGATCCAGTTACCGGCCTCGTGCCGCTGTCAAGGAGGACCTGTGCTCACTGTCGGTGACCGCTTCCCCGAGTACGAACTCACCGCCTGCGTGTCGCTGGACGCCGACAAGGCGTTCGAGTCGATCAACCACAAGTCCCACCAGGGGAAGTGGCGCGTCGTCTTCTTCTGGCCGAAGGACTTCACCTTCGTCTGCCCGACCGAGATCGCGGAGTTCGGCCGGCTGAACGAGGAGTTCGCCGACCGCGACGCCCAGGTCCTCGGCGTGTCGGTGGACAACGAGTTCGTCCACTACGCGTGGCGCAAGGACCACCCGGACCTGCGCGAGCTGCCGTTCCCGATGCTCAGCGACGTCAAGCGTGAGCTGACCGCCGCGTGCGGCGTGCTCGGCGAGGACGGCGTGGCCCAGCGGGCGACCTTCATCGTCGACCCGGACAACGAGATCCAGTTCGTCATGGTGACCGCCGGCTCGGTCGGCCGGAACGTCTCCGAGGTGCTGCGGGTGCTCGACGCCCTCCAGACCGACGAGCTCTGCCCGTGCAACTGGAACAAGGGCGGCGAGACCCTGGACGCCACCAAGCTCCTCGCCGGCGCCGGGGCCTGACCATGGGTCTGGACGCGGTCAAGGCGGCCCTGCCGGAGTACGCCAAGGACATCAAGCTCAACCTCGGCTCCACCATCGGCACCAGCACGCTGAAGCCGGAGCAGGCGTGGGGCACCGCCCTGGCCTGCGCCGTCGCGGCGCGCAACCCGGTGGTGCTGCGCGAGATCGCCGCCGAGGCGGCCACCCACCTCGGGCCGGAGGCGGTCGAGGCGGCCAAGGGCGCCGCCGCGATCATGGCGATGAACAACGTCTACTACCGGGCCAAGCACCTGATCGGCGACGAGCAGTACCAGTCGATCCCGGCGCGGCTGCGGATGCAGATCATCGCCAAGCCGGGCGTGGACAAGGCCGACTTCGAGCTCTGGTGCCTGGCGGTCTCGGCGATCACCGGCTGCGGGGTGTGCCTGGAGTCGCACGAGAAGACCCTGCGCAACGCGGGCTTCAGCCGCGAGCAGGTGCACGAGGGGCTGCGCATCGCCGCCGTCGTGCACGCCGCCGCGGTGACCCTGGACGCCCAGGCCGCGCTCGCCTGACGGGTACGCCACGGGGGGCCGGTGCCGCATTGCGGCACCGGCCCCCGTCGTCTCCGGCACCGGCCCCCGCCGTTTCCGGTGGCGACGGCCCGGGTAACTCCTCGGGAGGAGACGAGAGACACCCGGACCGGCGAGACGACTGGCGACAGTCGGGGCAGGAGTTGTCAGATGGACAGGCTCGACCCGCACAGCACCCACGGCAGCCCGGACCCGCTGCGCGGCGGCGGCCAGGGCGAGTTCCCCGGCGGCGCCCCGGCCGGCACCTTCGACCCGTGGCGTTACCGCGACACCGCGAGGGTCGCCGACGCCGACCTGGTCGGCTACAAGGTCGAGGCCACCGACGGCGGCATCGGCAGGATCGACAGCGCCAGCCACGAGGTCAACGACAGCTACCTCGTGGTGGACACCGGACCGTGGATCTTCGGCCGGAAGGTCATGGTCCCGGCCGGCACCGTCAACCACGTCGACCACGACGAGCGCAAGGTGTACGTCGACCGGAGCAAGGACCAGATCAAGGCCGCCCCGGAGTACGACGAGACCGCCGACACCGACCCCACCTACCGCGACCGCCTCGGCGGCTACTACGGCGAGACATACTCGGCCATCCCGCCCGGCACCGCCCGCTAGCCGACACCGGCACGCGACGGCCTCCCGTGGTTCGCGGGAGGCCGTTACCGTGTCAGCGTGGACTCCATCGAGGTCGGTCGCCGGATTCCCTTCTCCGCGATGTTCAACTTCCGCGACGTGGGCGGCCACGACGGCCGCACGGTGCGCCCGGGGCGGCTCTACCGCTCCGACTCGCTGCACCGCCTCGACGACACCGACCGGGAGGCGTTCGCCGCCCTCGGCGTCCGCACGGTCATCGACCTGCGCCGCCCGTACGAGGTGGAGCGCGACGGCCGCGTCCCCCACTTCGACGGCCTGACCTGGCGCAACATCCACCCCGAGCACGCGGAGTGGGGCGAGCGCCCCTACCGTCCCGGCACCGACCTGGCCCGCTACCTGGCCGACCGGTACGCCGACCTCGCCGGGACCGGCGGCGCCGGGCTCGCCGAGGCGGTCGGGCTGATCGCCGACTCCGCCAACGCCCCGGTGGTCGTGCACTGCGTCGCCGGCAAGGACCGCACGGGCATCGTCTGCGGGCTCACCCTCGCGGTGCTCGGCGTCGCCGACGGCGACATCGCCGCCGACTACGCCCTGAGCACCGAGGCCGGCGAGCGCTACCGCGCCTGGTTCGAGGCCACCGGCCGGCAGGCCGGGCACACCCTGCCGGTGCTGACCTGCCCCGCCGAGGCCATGACGCTCTTCCTCACCGAGCTGCGCGAGGCCCACGGCTCGGTCGAGGGCTACCTGCGCCACGCCGGCGTCACCGACGCCCAACTCGCCGCGCTGCGCGACCACCTGCTGGGTTGACCCCGCCACGCCGGGGCCGTCACTCGGGATGGGCGACGGCCCGGGCCACGGTCAGGACGTGACGTCGCGGCGGGTCAGGGCGATCCCGGCCGCGCAGGCGGCGACCAGGCAGTAGCCGGCCAGGGTGACCAGGGCGCGTGCGGTGCCCGGCCCGCCCGGCTCCGGGTCGAGCAGGCTCTCCAGCAGCAGGCCCGGAAACCATTCGGCGGCCGGCCCCCACGCCTCGCCGAGCACCTGCTCCACCGGCCCGGCCCAACCCACGCCGATGCCGACGGCGACCGGCACCGAGGGCACCAGCACCCCCAGGGCCGTGCCGAGCAGCGCCCAGCCGGTGACGGCGAGCAGCGCACTGCCGTAGTCGCCGGCCATCGCCCGCCACCCCGCGGCGGTGAACCACTCGGCCGTGGAGATGTCCTTCGCGGCGGCGAAGAGCACGGCGGCGACCACGCTGACCGCCTGGGTGACGGCGACCGTGACGGCGGCGAACAGCAACAACGCGGCGAGCTTGCCGGCGACCAGGCGCAGGCGGCCCGGCTGCTGCATGAGCAGGGTCCGCAGGGTGCCACGGGAGAACTCCACGCCCACGGCGCCGGCGAAGACGGCCAACAGGAAAGCGCCGGCGAACGACGCCGCGACGGTGAACGACAGGGTGCCGCCGCCCGCCCGGGCGAAGTCCTCCGGTGCCGGTCCGCCGACGGCGGCCGGCTCGGCGCTGAGGATTCCCGCCGCAGCCGAACCTACCGCGAACGCCACCGCCACGACTGCGGTGACCCACAGCATCCGGGGACGGGCAATTTTGATCAACTCGGCGCGGAACGCACGCGTCACCGGTTGCCTCCCATGCGCGCCAGGACCTGGTCTTCCAGGCTCGGGCGGCGCCGGTGCAGGACGCTCAGGACGACGCCGCCGGCGTGGGCGATCCGGTTGACGTGCGCCGCCGCCGTCCGCCCGTCACGGTCACCGAGCTGCACGACCAGCTCGTCGCCGCGCCGCCGCACGGGGTACCCCGCGGCGACCAGCAGTTCGGCCAGGCGCCCGGTGTCCGCGCTGCCCTCGGCCGCCACGCTGAGCTCGACGCCGACGGCGAACGCCTCGGTCGCACCCTGGTAGACCAGCTCGCCGTGGTCGAGGATCAGCAACCAGTCGCAGACCTGTTCCAGTTTCCCGAGCAGGTGGGAGGAGACCATGACCGTACGCCCCTGCCCGGCGAGACCGACGATGAGCTCGCGCATCTCGGACATCCCCAACGGGTCGAGGCCGTTCGTCGGCTCGTCGAGGATCACCAGCTCGGGGTCGCCCAGCAGCGCGCCGGCGATGCCGAGGCGCTGCTTCATGCCCAACGAGTACTGGCCGAACCGGCTGCGTCCGCGGCCGGCGAGGCCGACCTGTTCGAGCACGCGCGGGATCCGGGCGACGTCGTGGCCGCCCATGGCCGCGAGCACCCGCAGGTTCTCCAGCCCGGTCAGCGCCGGGTAGAACCCGGGGGTCTCGATCAGCGCACCGACCCGACCGAGATAGCGCGCGGGCTGTGAGATCGGGTGACCGAGCACCGTGGCGGTGCCGGCGGACGGACGGACCAGGCCGAGCAGCATGGCCATGGCGGTGGTCTTGCCGGCGCCGTTGGGGCCCACGAACCCGGCGACGGATCCTCGCGGGATGTGCATGGTGAGCTGGTCGACCGCCGTGCGCGCACCGTAGCGCTTGGTCAAGCCGTCGAGGGTGACCGCCGCGTCCGGCGGCACCGGCGGGGATGTGATCGTCATGACGTACAGCCTCGGCGACCAGCCGCCGCACGTCGTCCGCATGCCGTGGGGATCGCCCTACGTCAGATGTGCAGACGCACTCAGCGCCGTGGCACCCGGACCAGGCCACTGTGGTACGCGAACACCACCAGCTGGGCCCGGTCCCGGGCGTGCAGCTTCATCATCGCCCGGCTCACATGGGTCCGCACGGTCGCGGGCGTGACGAAGAGCCGCGCGGCGATATCGTCGTTGGACAGGCCCTCGGCGACCCGCGTCACGACCTCCCGCTCCCGGTCGGTCAGCACCGCCATCGACAGCGGGACGGCGGCGGGCGCCGGGCGCGCGGCGTACTCGGCGATCAACCGTCGGGTCACCCCCGGTGACAGCAGGGCGTCGCCGTCCGCCACCACCCGTACCGCGCGCACCAGTTCCGCCGGATGGGTGTGCTTGACGAGGAAACCGCTCGCCCCTGCGCGTAGTGCCTCGAACACGTACTCGTCGAGGTCGAACGTGGTCAGGATCAACACACGGACGCCGGACAGGCGGTCGTCGGCCACGATCCGGCGGGTCGCGGCGATGCCGTCCGTCCCGGGCATCCGCACGTCCATCAGGACCACGTCCGGGACCGTGGTGACGACCGTGGCGAGGGCGGAGGCGCCGTCGTCGGCCTCACCGACCACCGTGATGTCAGGCTCCACCGCCAGCAGCGCCCGGAAGCCGGCCCGGACCAGCAGCTGATCGTCGGCGAGCACCACCCGGATCACCGGTCCGCTCCCTCTGCCGCACGAGCCGTCGCGGCGGGCCAGTGGGCCGCGACGGCGAACCCGCCATCCGGCCGGGGGCCTACCACCAGGCAGCCACCGGTCGAGGCGGCCCGCTCGCGCATCCCGATCAGGCCGACCCGCCCGCCGGGTCGCCCGGCGCCGCCTGCGGCGTCGCCCCCGTCGTCCGTGACCGCGACCCGCAGTCCGTCCGCGTCGTCGTAGGTCACGGTCACGCGGGCCCGCGCGCCTGCGGCGTGGCGGGTCACGTTCGTCATCGACTCCTGCACGATGCGGTACGCGGCGAGCGCCACCGGTCGCGCCACCCGACCGGGTGGCACGGTGACCCGCAGCTCGACCGGCGTGCCGGCCAGCTCGGTGGAGCGCGCCAGCGCGGCCAGGTCCGTCAGCCCCGGCAGCGGGCGCAACGGCGACCGCTCGTCACCCGCGCGCAGCACCCGCACCATGGCGTTCAACTCGTCGAGGACCGCGCCGCTGACGCCGCGAACCACCTCGAACGCCTCCCTGGCCAGGTCCGGCCGGCTGTCGATCACCTGCCCGGCCATGCCGGCCTGCACGTTGATCGTCGCCATCGCGTGAGCCACGGTGTCGTGCAGGTCCCGCGCGATCCGCAGCCGCTCCTCGGCCAGGCGGCGCTCCTCGTCCCGCTGCCGGGCCTGCGTCCGCAGCCGGGTCCGCTCCTCCTGCGCGAGCCGCCGCTCCCGAACTCCGCGCACGGCGTCGGCCGCGAACACGGCCGCCGCCGCCCACCCGACGAACGCCAGGTCCACCACGCCCGGCCCGCCGTCGACCAGGGCGCCGGCCGCCACCACCACGACTGCGGTGCCGGCCGCGAACCCGTAGGCCAGCCGCCTGGACCGCACCGAGCCGAGCCCGTACAGCACCACCAGACCCGCCAACAGCACCGGCCCGTCCGGATAGTGCCGCCCGGTGTACAGCAGCAGGGTCACCGCCACCGCGCCCGCTGCCTGGACCGGCCAGCGCCACGAGCCGGCGACAGCCGCACAGGCGCCGGCCACCGCGAGGTGGGCCAAGGCGTCGACGGCCCGCTCTCCGTCGTCCGGACGGACCTTCGTCGTGCCGACGACGACCAGAACGGTTCCGCACAGCCACAGTCCGACCCGCCAGAGCCGGACCAGGGCACACCGTTGCAACGACAGCATCACCGGCACATTGTGTCCGCCAGACACCCTGCGGTCGTCAGCGCCGTGTGGAGATCGCGGTCGTGCTTGCGGCCGTTGTCGTGACGACACCCGAGGCCGGTCGGCGGCCTGCCGACCGCACCGTCAGAGGATGCGGCGGACCCAGCCGTGCGGGTCGTCGACCTTGCCGCGCTGGAGGTCGACGAGCTGCTGGCGCAGGGCCGTCGTGACCCGGCCGGGCTCGCCGCCGCCCACCAGGAACTCGCCGTCGGGGAAGCGCACCCGCCCGATCGGGGTGACGACCGCGGCCGTGCCGCAGGCGAACACCTCGCGGAGCCGACCGCTCGCGGCGTCCGCCTGCCAGTCGGCGAAGCTCACCGGCCGCTCCTCGATCCGGTGCCCGGCGTCGGCGGCCAGGGTGAGCACCGACTCCCGGGTGATGCCGGGCAGGATCGTGCCGGTCAGCGGCGGGGTGACCACGGTGTCGTCGTCGTAGACGAAGAACACGTTCATGCCGCCCAGCTCGTCGACGAAGCGGCGCTCCACCGCGTCCAGGAAGACCACCTGGTCGCAGCCGTGCTCGATCGCCTCGGCCTGCGCCACCAGCGAGGCGGCGTAGTTGCCGCCGCACTTCGCCGCGCCGGTGCCGCCCGGGGCGGCCCGGGTGTAGTCCGGGGAGACCCAGACCGTCACCGGCTTCACCCCGCCGGAGAAGTACGCGCCGACCGGCGAGGCGATCACCACGTAGAGGTACTCGTTGGCGGGCCGGACGCCGAGGAACACCTCGCTGGCGAACATGAACGGTCGCAGGTAGAGGCTGCCGTCCTCGCCCTCGGGGATCCACTCCTGGTCGGTGGCCACGAGCTGACGCAGCGAGTCGACGAACGCCTCCTCGGGCAGCGGCGGCATCGCCATGCGCCGGGCGGAGGCGGCGAAGCGGGCGGCGTTGGCCTCCGGACGGAACAGGGTGACCCCGCCGTCGGCCGTCCGGTAGGCCTTCAGCCCCTCGAAGATCTCCTGCGCGTAGTGCAGCACCGCGGCGGCCGGGTCCATCGGAATCGGCGCCCGGGCCTCGACCCGGGCGTCGTACCAACCCTTGCCGTCGGCGTAGCGGATGGTGACCATGTGGTCGGTGAAGACCCGGCCGAAACCCGGGTTGGCCAGCAGGGCGGCCCGGTCGGCGACGGATACCGGCGCGGGATTCGGACGGATCTCGAAGTCGAGCTTGTCACCACCGCTCATCGCGCTGACCTCCCTGCGGGACTACGGCACACGGGTCCGCATGCCGAGAAATCTGGTGCGAGAAACTTACCCCGAACGGTCGTTCAGCGGGTAGCGCCGCCCGGGCGTACCGGCAGCACCGGACGGGTGTAGGCCGCCGGGCCGGGGTGCGGCCGGGCGGCGTGATCGGGATTTCGGGACGGGTGGCCGGCGGCCTCAGGAGGTGGCGTACCCGGCCAGCCGGTCGCCGACCTCCTCGGTGCGCAGTGCCGCGCCCGGGGCCCGCCCGGCCAGCTCCACGCCCACCGCCGCGGTGACCCGGGCGGCGGCGTCGGCGTGCCCGAGCTGGTCGAGCAGCAGGGCCGCCGAGAGTACGGCCGCCACCGGGTCGGCCACGCCGCGCCCGGCGATGTCCGGCGCCGAGCCGTGTACCGGCTCGAACATCGAGGGGTACGCCCCCTCGGGGTTGATGCTGCTGCTGGCCGCCAGCCCGATCCCGCCGGTGACGGCGGCGGCGATGTCGGTGAGGATGTCGCCGAACAGGTTGTCGGTGACCACCACGTCGTAGCGCTGCGGCTGGGTGACCAGGAACATCGCGGCGGCGTCGACGTGCTGGTACTCCGTGGCCACGTCGGGGTGCTCGGCCGCCACGGCCTCGAACGCGCGCGCCCACAACGAACCGGCGTGGGTGAGCACGTTGGTCTTGTGCACGAGGGTGACCTTGCGCCGCTCCCGGCGCGCGGCGCGGGCGAAGGCGTCGCGGATCACCCGCTCCACGCCGTGCCGCGTGTTCAGGCTCTCCTCGGTGGCGACCTCCGCCGGGGTGCCCCGGTGCAGCGCGCCACCGGCGCCGGCGTAGAGGCCCTCGGTGCCCTCGCGGACGACCACCAGGTCGACCTCGCCGGGCTTGACGCTCGCCAGCGGCCCGGCCACGCCGGGCCAGAGCCGCGACGGGCGCAGGTTGACGTACTGGTCGAAGGCGAAGCGCAGCTTGAGCAGCAGGCCCCGCTCCAGCACGCCCGGCGGCACGGTCGGGTCGCCGACGGCGCCGAGCAGGATCGCGTCGTGCCCGGCCAGCTCGGTCAGCACCGAGTCGGGCAGCACCTCGCCGGTGCGGTGCCAGCGGGCGGCGCCGAGGTCGTACTCGGTGGCGTCCACCCCCGGCAGCACGGCGTCGATGACCTTGCGGGCCTGCGCGACCACCTCGGGTCCGATGCCGTCCCCGGCCACCACCGCGATCCGTGCCACGTCCCTGTGCTCCCTCGCCTCGCCGTTTCGTCCGACCGTACGCCGCCGTCCCGCCTCCCGGTACGGACCTTCCAGAATGCGGGAAAGGAGGATGCACAGGATCCTCCCAGGTGGCATTCATGGTGGGGTCATCTCCGCTGCCTAGCGTGGTGACGAGCGGGTCAACGGGGGCCCGTGACGGAGGCCGCGAGGACGCGGCCGGCGTCAGCGAGGGAGCAGCGTCATGCGGATCGACCAGCAGCCACGGACCCGGTGGGTGGACCAGTCGGCCTTCCAGCCGCGCCGGCCGGACCTGCGGCTGGGCGCCCGCAGCCACCGCGTGGACCGGCCCGGCACGGTCGGCGGGGACCGCATCGCCGTCCAGCACGCCGTAAGGACCTCCACGGCGGAATACTCGCTGCTGCTCAACGCCCCCGAGTGGCTGGGCCGCCGCGGTGTCGGGGAGGCGCTGCGGGACGCGGTGGCGGAGCTGCGGGCGATCGACCTCACCTACGGCCCGACCCGGCCGGAGAGCCTGGTCTCCCGGCTGCGCCGGGGCGAGATCAGCCCCGATTCGTACCCGCCGCTGGCCGACCTGGTGGACCGCTGCGCGGCGATGCGGGCGGCCACCGACGGCTGGTTCGACGCCTGGGCGGTGCCCGGCGGCTTCGACCCCGGCGGCCTGCTCGGCGGGTGGGCGGTGGAGCGCGCCGCCGCCCGGCTGCGCGCCGCCGGCGTCCACGACTACGCCGTGCTCAGCGGCGCCGACCTGGTCGTCCGCGGGCACGCGGCGCACGGCGGCCCGTGGCGGGTGGCGGTGCACCACCCGACGGACCAGCACCGGGCGCCGCTCGTGCTGGAGATGACCGCGGGCGCGATCGGCACCTCGGGGGTGAGCGGCCGGCAGGGGCACGTGGTGGACCCGCACACCGGGGAGCCCGCCGACCAGCTGGTCGCCGCGACGGTGGTCGGGCCGGACCTCGCCGTCGCCGACGCCTACGCCACCGCGCTCTACGCCGCCGGGCCGGCCGGGCTGGACTGGTTCCGCGACGGGTCGGACTACCGCGCGCTCTTCGCCCACCGCCGCTGAACGGTCTCGCGTCGCCCTCGGGAGCGGGCCGGACGCGCGATCGGCCCCCACGGTCTCGGCAACGATCGTGAGGGCCGGTCAGCGACGAGTGCGCGTGGCTCGCGCAATCGAGGGGTGCGGGCCGGTCGGCCGGACGTCGACCTCGCCACCCGAAGACGGGCCCACGCCGCGAGCTCGGCCAGTGACCGCACCGATACGCTAGCGAATCGACGCAACTCAACGCAAGGGTCTCCACTGCGGACCGTCGCGACAGGAGCGTGCCGATCCGGCGGCGGGCCGATTTCGACGCGGTGAACGGCGGATGGCACGCTGTCCGCCGTGAGTTTCGATCTGAGCGTGTGGGCCCTGGCGGACGGGGCGACACCCGAGGACGTGCGGGCGGCGGTGCTGCGGTGCCGGCAGGGACAGCACGTCGACCGGTACCCGGACCCGCGGGTGGTGGCGTTCTACCGCGCCATCACCGGCAGCTACCCGGACCGGCCGGCCGGCCCCGGCACCCCGTGGGCGGTGGCGCCGCTGCATGCGGCCAGCGACCACGTCGAGCTGAACCTGCACCCGACCTGCGAGGACCAGGTGCTGCTCGACATCGAACGGCTGGCCGGCGCGTACGACCTGATGCTCTTCGACGCGCAGGACGGCTCGGTCTACCCGCCGCCGGCCCGACTGCCCGGCTGACCACTGCCCGAGTACGACGAGGGGCCCGGCGGATCCGCCGGGCCCCCGCTGTCGCGCGTTCAGGTCACTCGTCGCGCAGGTCCGCCGCGCTGGCCGCGACCGCGCCGATCGAGTCCGCCGCCGAGGTGAGCAGGTCGGCGCCGAGCGCCTGGTCGACCGTGAGGGTCATCAGGGTCTCGCCGCCGGCCTCGCGGCGGGCCACCTGCATCGCCGCGATGTTGACGCCGGCCTCGCCGAGCAGCGTGCCGACCGTGCCGACCACGCCCGGGCGGTCGACGTAGCGCAGGAAGACCAGGATGCCCTCCGCGCCGATCTCCACGTCGAAGCCGTCGACCTCGGTGAGCTTGATGACGTCGCGGCCGCCGGCGGTGGTCACCGTGCCGGAGACGCTGACCGTACGGCCGTCGGGCAGCGCGCCGCGGACGGTGACCAGGCTGGGGTGGTCGACCGCGTCGGTCTGGGCGACCAGCGTGACCTCGACCCCGCGCTCGGCGGCCAGGTGCGGCGCGTTGACGTAGGTGACCTGCTCCTCGACCACCGAGCTGAACAGCCCCTTGGTGGCGGCGAGCTTCAGCACCGACACGTCGTGGTTGACGATCTCGCCGCGCACCTCGACGGTGACGCTGGCGGCGACCCCGCCCGCGACGGCGGTGAAGGCCCGGCCGAGCTTCTCGGCCAGCGGCAGCAGCGGCCGCACGTCCTCGGCGACCACGCCACCGGCCTGCACGTTCACGGCGTCCGGCACGAACTCGCCCTGGAGCGCCAGCTTCACGCTCTTGGCCACGGCCAGGCCGGCCTTGTCCTGCGCCTCGCCGGTGGAGGCGCCCAGGTGCGGGGTGGCGACCACGTTGTCGAAGGCGAACAGCGGCGAGGAGGTGCAGGGCTCCTTGGCGTAGACGTCCACGCCCGCGCCGGCCACCCGGCCCTCGGCGATCGCGTCGGCCAGGGCCTGCTCGTCGACGAGCCCGCCCCGGGCGGCGTTGACGATCCGGACGCCGGGCTTGACGACGGCCAGCTCCTTCTCACCGATCAGGCCGACGGTCTCCGGGGTCTTCGGCAGGTGGATCGAGATGAAGTCGCTCTCCCGCAGCAGCTCCTCCAGGCCCACCAGGCGGACGCCGAGCTGGGCCGCGCGGGCCGGCTGGATGTAGGGGTCGTACGCGATCAGCCGGGTGCCGAAGGCGGCGATCCGCTGGGCGAAGAGCACGCCGATGCGGCCGAGGCCGACCACGCCGACGGTCTTGCCCTGGATCTCGACGCCGGTGTACTTCGACCGCTTCCACTCCCCCGCCTTCAGCGCGGCGCTGGCGCTGGCGGTGTTGCGGGCCACGGCGAGCAGCAGCGCGAGGGCCTGCTCGGCGGCGGAGACGATGTTCGAGGTGGGGGCGTTGACGACCATGACGCCCCGCGCGGTGGCGGCCGGCACCTCGACGTTGTCCAGACCCACGCCCGCCCGGGCGACGACCTTCAGCCGGGGCGCGGCGGCAATCGCCTCGGCGTCGATCTGGGTGGCGCTGCGCACGATGACGGCGTCGGCCTCGGAGAGCGCCGAGAGCAGGGCCGGACGGTCGGTGCCGTCGACGTGCCGGACGTCGAAGTCGTGGGCGAGCACCTCGATGGCGGCGGGTGCGAGTTCTTCGGCGATCAGTACGACAGGAGTCATTGGTCCTCGTAGTTGTCGTCAGAGCGGTGGGCCGGGCTGCGGGACGCCGCGCTGCGCCCTGCGCTGATCCGGGCCATGGCCGTCAGGTGCCGGCTACGCACCTACCCCGCGATCGTAGGGGGCCGGCCGGCCGGCATGTCCCGGACTACGGGGTGAGTGCCCTCACAACGGGTGACGGCCCGCCGGTGAACAGCGTGTGACGGGCGCGTGGGGTCGCCCCGGCGTGGCGGGGCGGGTGTGCCGGTCGGTTCGGCCGGCGCGGCGAGCGGCGGGGTGGTGCGGACAGGCAGCGGCCCGGTCCGGGCGCCGGGGAGAGCGCCCGGGCCGGGCCGCCGGGGGTGTGTCTCAGGCGGTCTCGGTGATCGGGCGGTCGACCCAGCTCATCATGCCGCGCAGCTTGCTGCCGGTCTCCTCGATCGGGTGCGCCGCGCCCTCGGCCTGCCACTTGCTGAAGTTGGGCCGGCCGGCCTCGTCCTCGGCCACCCACTCCCGGGCGAACTCGCCGGACTGGACCTCGCTGAGGATCTTGCGCATCTCCTCCTTGACCCGGGCGTCGATGACGCGCGGGCCGCGGGAGAGGTCGCCGTACTCGGCCGTGTCGGAGATGCTGTAACGCATCTTCGCGATGCCGCCCTCGTACATGAGGTCGACGATCAGCTTCAGCTCGTGCAGGCACTCGAAGTAGGCCACCTCAGGGGCGTAGCCCGCCTCGGTGAGCACCTCGAAGCCGGTCTGCACGAGCGCCGCCGCGCCGCCGCAGAGCACCGCCTGCTCGCCGAAGAGGTCGGTCTCGGTCTCCTCGGTGAAGGTGGTCCGGATGACGCCGGCCCGGGTGCCGCCGATGCCCTTGGCGTACGACAGGGCCAGCGCGAGGGCGCTGCCGCTGGCGTCCTGCTCGACGGCGACCAGGCAGGGCACGCCCTTGCCGTCGGCGTACTGGCGGCGGACCAGGTGACCCGGGCCCTTCGGCGCGACCATCGCCACGTCCACGTCGGCCGGGGGCTTGATCAGGCCGTAGCGGATGTTGAAGCCGTGGCCGAAGAAGAGTGCCTTGCCCGGGGCCAGGTTCGGCGCGATCGACTCGGCGTAGATGCTGCGCTGGGCGGTGTCCGGTGCGAGGATCATGATGACGTCGGCCTCGGCCGCCGCCTCGGCCGGCGTGAGGACGCGCAGGCCCTGCTCCTCGGCCTTGACCCGGCTCTTGGAGGCCTCCGGCAGACCGATCACCACGTCGACTCCGGAGTCGCGCAGCGACAGCGCGTGGGCGTGGCCCTGGCTGCCGTACCCGATCACCGCGACCTTCCGGCCCTGGATCAGGCCCAGGTCGGCATCGTCGTCGTAGTACACCTCAACGCTCATGATCTCCCTTTCGTACGGCGGCCCGGGCGGCCCGTCGTGGATCTGTGCGGTCCCAGGCGGCGCGACGCGCCGGCACTGGTCGGGGCGGTCCCGGCCGGCGCCCCGCGCCGGCCGGGTCGGGGTCAGGCGGCCCGGAGCGAGGGCCCGGCGGTGATGGAGCGCGAGCCGCGCCCGATTGCCACCAGCCCGGACTGGACCATCTCCTTGATTCCGAACGGTTCGAGGTCGCGCAGCAGCGCGTCGAGCTTGTCCGGGGTGCCGGTGGCCTCGATGGTCAGCGTGTCCGGCGCCACGTCGACCACCCGGGCCCGGAACAGGCCGACCGTCTCCAGCACCTGGGCCCGGGCGGCGCGGTCGGCGCGCACCTTGACCAGGAGCAGTTCCCGGGCGACCGAGACCTGCGGGTCCAGCTCGACGATCTTGAGCACGTTGACCAGCTTGTTGAGCTGCTTGGTGACCTGTTCCAGCGGGGACGACTCGGCGTTGACCACGATGGTGATCCGCGAGACGTCCGGGTTCTCGGTCTCCCCGACGGCGAGACTGTCGATGTTGAAGCCGCGCCGGGAGAACAGCCCGGAGACCCGGGCCAGGACGCCCGGCTTGTTCTCCACCAGGACGCTCAGGGTGTGCATTGTCATGCCACGACCTCGCTCCGCTCGGTCGTGCCCTGACGCGGCACGGGACTGAGCCTGATGATTCGCTCGCGTTGCTCGCTCATGTCAGATGTCATCCTCGTCGAAGGCCGGGCGGACGCCCCGGGCGAACATGATCTCGTCGTTGCTGGTGCCGGCGGCGACCATCGGCCACACCATGGCGTCCTTGCCGACGACGAAGTCGATGACCACCGGTGCGTCGTCGATGGCCATCGCGGCGGCGATGGTCCGCTCGACGTCCTCGGCGTTCTCGCAGCGCAGGCCCACGCAGCCGAGCGCCTCCGCGAGCTTCAGGAAGTCGGGGATGCGGTGCTTGTGGGTGCCGAGGTCGGTGTTGGAGTAGCGCTCCCCGTAGAACAGGGTCTGCCACTGCCGCACCATGCCGAGGTTGCCGTTGTTGATCACGGCGATCTTGACCGGGATGCCCTCCAGCGCGCAGGTGGCCAGCTCCTGGTTGGTCATCTGGAAGCAGCCGTCGCCGTCGATCGCCCACACCACCGTGTCCGGCTTGCCGACCTTGGCGCCCATCGCCGCCGGCACCGCGTAGCCCATCGTGCCGAGGCCGCCGGAGTTCAACCAGGTGTACGGCTTCTCGTAGGAGATGAACTGCGAGGCCCACATCTGGTGCTGGCCGACCCCCGCCACGTAGATCGCGTCCGGGCCGACGAGCTCGCCGAGCCGCTTGATCACGTACTGCGGGGAGAGGGTGCCGTCGGCCGGCTCCTCGTAGCCCAGCGGGTACCGGTTGCGCAGGTCGTCGAGCTGGGTCCACCAGTCGGCGAGGTCGGCGCGCCGGCCGGCCGCCTGCTCGTTGGTCACCGCCGCGATCAGCTCGTCGATGACGTGCCGGGCGTCGCCGACGATCGGGACGTCCGCGTGCCGGTTCTTGCCGATCTCGGCCGGGTCGATGTCGGCGTGCACCACCGCCGCGTCCGGGGCGAACGAGTCCAGCTTGCCGGTGACCCGGTCGTCGAAGCGGGCACCCAGGGCCACGATCAGGTCGGCCTTCTGCAGGCCGTAGACCGCGGAGACCGTGCCGTGCATGCCGGGCATGCCCAGGTGCTGCGGGTGCGAGTCGGGGAACGCGCCGAGCGCCATCAGCGTGGTGACCACCGGGATCCCGGTCAGCTCGGCCAACCGGCGCAGCCCCTCCGTGGCGCCGGCCTTCAGCACGCCGCCGCCGACGTAGAGCACCGGGCGCCGGGCGGTGGCCATCAGCCGGGCCGCCTCGCGGATCTGCTTGCCATGCGGGTGCAGGGTCGGACGGTAGCCGGGCAGGTCCAGCGTCGGCGGCCAGGTGAAGGTGGTGGGCGCCTGGAGGACGTCCTTGGGGATGTCGACCAGGACCGGCCCGGGTCGGCCGGTGGCGGCCAGGTGGAACGCCTCGGCCAGCACCCGGGGGATCTCCTCGGCCTCCTGCACCAGGAAGTTGTGCTTGGTGATCGGCAGGGTGATGCCCTGGATGTCCGCCTCCTGGAAGGCGTCCGTGCCGATCGAGGGCCGCGCGACCTGACCGGTGATCGCCACGATCGGCACCGAGTCCATGTACGCGTCGGCGATCGGGGTGACCAGGTTCGTCGCGCCGGGACCGGAGGTGGCCATGCAGACGCCCACCCGGCCGGTCGCCTGGGCGTAGCCCGTCGCCGCGTGCCCGGCGCCCTGCTCGTGGCGGACCAGGATGTGCCGGACGGTGGAGTCGTAGAGCGGGTCGTACGCCGGCAGGATGGCGCCGCCCGGGATGCCGAAGACGACGTCGACGCCGAGCGCCTCGAGGGACCGCACGAGCGAGCCGGCACCGCTGACCTGGGCCGGGGCGGGTGTGCGTACCCCCGGGACGGCCGGGGTGGCCGCGGCGCGGGCGGCGCCGGCGGGCTCGGCGTCGCTCGCGGGCTCGGCGACCGTGCGGGCCCGCCGGGCGGAGTGGGCGAGTGTCTCTGGCGTGGGTCTCGTCATGGCGGTTCAGGCCTTCGGCTGGAGTGGGTGCGGCTGTTCGAGCGGGTGACGCGGGCGACGCCCGGCGTCGATGGGTCCGACGGCAACAAAAAAGCCCTCGTGCAGGATGCACGGGGCCAGCGCACTCTCGACTTGGAGAGTGCGCTCAGGTAAGTACTCGCAGCGACCGGTACGACGACATGCGGCAAGCCTGACGCATCTCACGCGATGAGTCAACTGATCCCACATGTTGGTTAACGGGGCGTCGGATTTCACCCGTCCGGGGCGCTAGGAACCCCGCTCCACCTGCGCGGACCCCTGCCGGGAGGGGCGCGGGGCGGGCAGCGTCGGCAGCCGCCGGGGCGGCGGCGACGCGGGTGGGCCGGCCGCCGCCGGGGCCGGGGCCGGGCGGGCCCCCGGGGACGTGGCCGCCTCCAGCATGGCCTCCAGGTGCTCGGCCGGCACTCCCCAGCCGAAGAGCGCTCCCTGGCCGAACCGGCAGCCGGCGGCGACCACGGCGGCCAGCTCCGTCGGCGTGGTCACCCCCTCGGCGATGACCTCCAGGCCGAACTGGTGGCCGAGCCGCATGACGATGTCGACCATCGGCGCGAACGCCGGGCCGTCCGCCGGCCGCACCGGCTCGTGCTCCGCGACCAGGCCGTGGTCGATCTTGAGGATGTCGATCGGCAGCCGGCGCAGCTGGCCGAGCGAGGAGTAGCCGGCGCCGAAGTCGTCCAACGCGATCCGGACACCGGTCAGCCGCAGGGCCGTCAGCCGCCGGATCAGCTCGTCCAGGTCCGTCGCGACGGCGTGCTCGGTGACCTCCAGCACCAGCCGCTGCGGCGGCACGCGGTGGGCGCGCAGCGCCTCGGCGACCTGGACCACGTACTCCGGGGCGTGCAGCTCGCGGGGGGACACGTTGACCGAGACCCAGACGTCGTGGCCGTCGGCCAGCCAGCGGGAGAGCTGGTGGCACGCCTGGTGCAGCACCCAGGCGCCCAGCTTGGCGATCATCCCGCACTCCTCGGCCAGCGGGATGAACTCGTCCGGGCCGACGTTGCCCAGCACGGGATGGCGCCAGCGCAGCAGCGCCTCCGCGCCGACCGGGCGCACCGAGGGCAGCGACGCCACCGGCTGGAACGCCAGGCGCAGCTCGTCGCGCTCGATCGCGCCGCGCAGCTCGTGCTCCACCGTGGTACGCCGGCGCAGCAACTGGTCGTACGCGGCGTCGTAGCGCTCGATCCGGTTCTTGCCGCGCTGCTTGGCGTAGCGCAGCGCCAGGTCGGCGTGGCGCAGCAGCAGCTCCACGTCGGGCTCGCCCGTCCAGCCGGCCACCCCGATGCTCACCGACAGGAAGACCGGCCCCTCCGGCTGGTCGTAGGCGCGCCCGAGCACGCCCAGCAGGCGCTCGGCGACCCGGTCCGCGTCGGCGGGCTGGCCGTGCATCAGCACCGCGAACTCGTCGCCGCCGAGCCGGGCCGCCACGTCGCCGGGGCGCAGGTTGGCGCGCAGCCGCTCGCCGACCTCGGCCAGCACCGCGTCGCCCACGTCGTGGCCGCGCATGTCGTTGACGTGCTTGAAGCCGTCGAGGTCGAGCCCGAGCAGCACGCAGGGGGCGCCGGCCTCGGCGCACCGGTGCAGCGCCTGCAACAGCCCCCGCCGGTTGGCCAGCGCGGTCAACTGGTCGGTGTGCGCCAGCTCGCGGAAGTGCGCCTCCCGCTCGGCCAGCCGCCGCGCGTAGCCGCGCACGTCGTGCAGCGTCAGGTACTGCCGGGTCACCAGGGCGAAGCCCTCCACGCTGCCGGCGACGATGCCCAGCGCGTCGAACCGGCCGTCCTGGAGCAGGTGGTACATCGCCGAGGCGGCCATGGCGAACATCGGGACGAACGCGTACGCGCCGTCGCGGCGGATCAGGTCGGGGGCCGGCCGGTCCGCCGCGTCCGGCCGGCGGGCGGCCGACGCGGCGGCGACCAGGCCGGCGGCGAGCACGCCCGCCCCGACCAGCGCCATGCCCGGCCCGGCCTGGCAGAGCCCGGTGGCGATGCCGAGCCCGCCGCAGGTGACGGCGGTGGCGCCGGCGCCGAGCCGGGCGGCGCGGCCGCGCGGCGGCGGGGCACGGAAGGCCACGATCAGGGCGAGCCCGGCGGTCAGGGCCGCGCTGACCGTGGCGAGCAGGATCGGCACGCAGGCCACCGGGGTGGCGTCGCCGAGCAGCCGGGTGGGCTCGGAGAAGATCACCCAACCGACGAACCACAACGCCGTCGCCACCACCAGGCCGTCGAGCGCCAGTCGGGCGGTGGCCGCCGCCGTGGCGGCCACGCCGGGCAGCCGGAGCAGCCCGGCGGAGAAGACCAGCCCGCTGACCGCCGTGCCGATCGACACGACGCCGGCCCAGCCCATGCGCCGGTCCGGCGCCTGCCCCGCGTGCCCGGCGACGGAGAGCGCCACGGCCACCCCGACCAGCAGGGTGACCAGCGCCACCCCGGACGCGGCGGCGAGCAGCGCGTACGCCTGCCGGTGCGGCCCGGCGCGGCGCAGGGCGCCGGCGGCCGACAGCGCGGTGGCCGCCGCGGCGACCAGCCCGCACAGCACCGCGACCGCGACCATGCCCGGGGGGAACTGCACGTCCCAACTGTGCCGGATGCGTGCGCGGCGTGGGGGCCCGGGTGTGCATCCTTTGGGACACGGCGCGCACGGCGGCCGGCCGCCCCGGCGGCGGTGTCACACTGGTGGGCATGCCTGAGCTGCGGTCGAAGACCTCCACGCACGGTCGGACGATGGCCGGCGCCCGGGCCCTGTGGCGGGCCACCGGGATGACCGACGACGACTTCGGCAAGCCGATCGTCGCCATCGCCAACAGCTTCACCCAGTTCGTACCCGGTCACGTGCACCTCAAGGACATGGGCGGCCTGGTCGCCGAGGCGGTGGCGGAGGCCGGCGGGGTGGGCCGCGAGTTCAACACCATCGCCGTGGACGACGGCATCGCCATGGGCCACGGCGGGATGCTCTACTCCCTGCCCAGCCGGGAGCTGATCGCCGACGCGGTGGAGTACATGGTCAACGCGCACTGCGCCGACGCCCTGGTCTGCATCTCCAACTGCGACAAGATCACCCCGGGCATGCTGCTGGCCGCCCTGCGGCTGAACATCCCGGCCGTCTTCGTCTCCGGCGGGCCGATGGAGGCCGGCAAGACCGTGGCGATCGAGGGCATCGTGCACTCCAAGATCGACCTGATCGACGCGATGATCGCCTCCTCCAACGAGGCCGTCACCGACGACCAGCTCGGCGAGATCGAGCGGTCGGCCTGCCCGACCTGCGGTTCCTGCTCCGGCATGTTCACCGCCAACTCGATGAACTGCCTCACCGAGGCGATCGGCCTGGCGCTGCCGGGCAACGGCTCGACGCTGGCGACCCACGCCGCGCGCCGGTCCCTCTTCGTCGAGGCCGGCCGCACCGTCGTGGAGATCGCCAAGCGGTGGTACGACGGCGACGACGCCTCCGTGCTGCCGCGCGCCGTCGCCAGCCGGGCCGCGTTCGAGAACGCGGTCGCCCTGGACGTGGCGATGGGCGGCTCGACCAACACGATCCTGCACCTGCTCGCCGCCGCCCGCGAGGCCGAGCTGGACTTCGGCGTCGCGGACATCGACGCCGTCTCCCGCCGGGTGCCCTGCCTGGCCAAGGTCGCCCCGAACTCCCCGCAGTACCACATGGAGGACGTGCACCGGGCCGGCGGAATCCCGGCCATCCTCGGCGAACTGGACCGGGCCGGCCTGCTCCACCGGGACGTGCACGCCGTGCACTCCCCCAGCCTGGAGCGCTGGCTCGCCGACTGGGACGTCCGGGGCGGGTCGGCGACGGCGGAGGCGGTCGAGCTGTTCCACGCCGCCCCGGGCGGGGTGCGCACCACCGAGCCGTTCTCCACCACCAACCGCTGGTCGTCGCTGGACACCGACGCGGCCGGGGGCTGCGTACGGGACCTCGCGCACGCCTACAGCGCGGACGGCGGGCTGGCCATCCTGCACGGCAACCTGGCCCCGGAGGGCTGCGTGGTGAAGACCGCCGGGGTGCCCGAGGAGTGCCTGACCTTCCGTGGCCCGGCCAAGGTCTACGAGTCGCAGGACGACGCCGTCGAGGCGATCCTCAACAAGCGGATCGTCGCTGGCGACGTGGTGGTGATCCGCTACGAGGGGCCGAAGGGCGGCCCCGGCATGCAGGAGATGCTCTACCCGACCTCGTTCCTGAAGGGCCGGGGGCTGGGCCACTCCTGCGCGCTGCTCACCGACGGGCGCTTCTCCGGCGGCACCTCCGGGCTCTCCATCGGGCACGTCTCACCGGAGGCGGCCTCCGGCGGGCTGATCGCCCTCGTCGAGTCCGGCGACGAGATCGTCATCGACATCCCGGGCCGGTCGATCGAGCTGAACGTGGCCCCCGACGTGCTGGAGGCCCGCCGCGTCGCGCAGGAGAAGCGCGACAGGCCGTACACCCCGGTCGACCGGCAGCGGCCGGTGTCGGCGGCGCTGCGCGCGTACGCCTCGATGGCGACCTCGGCCAGCGACGGCGCCTACCGCCGCGTCCCGGAGTAGCCGCCACGGCACGACGGAGATCTTGGTGCGGAAGTGCCCCTCCGGGGGCCGTTTCCTGCCAAGATCTCCGTCGTCGACCGTCAGCCGGCGGCGATGTCGCCGGCGTGGCGCAGGACGGGGCGGGTGGTCAGGGCCGCCGGGGGCAGTGGGGCGTTCGTGCGCACCGTGAACGTGGCCGACTCGCCCGGTAGCAGGGTGACCAGCGCCTCGTCGGCCTCGGCCGCCGGGTCGAGGCGGTCCGGGAAGAGGGTCAGGTCGCGCAGCACCGTGCGGGCGGTGACCCGGACCCGGTGCCCGCCGTCGACCGGTTCGACCGCCGCGTCGTAACCGGCCGGCGGCCAGTCGGCGTCGCGGTCCTCGGCGAAGAACCAGAGCGCCCGCTCGGCCGTCCCGCCCGCGTCGGCCACGAGCAACTCGCGGCGGGCCTGCTCCGGCCGCGCCAGCTCCGCGGGCAGCGCCAGCTCGATCCTGGCGTACGCGGGAACGTCCAGCTCCAACGTGACCTTGGCCCGTGGCTCGCCGGTCAGGGTCAGCCGGGTCACCGAGGCGGTCGCCCGCCACGGGGTCGCCCCGTCGTTGACCCCGACCAGGGCCAGGCCGCCCGCGCGGGGCTGGACGGTCAGCAGCCGGTCCGCGTACGCCCGGCGCAGTGCGTACCACAGCGGCTTGCGGCGGCCGTCGCCGTCGACGGCCGACCACGAGGTCACCGGCCAGCAGTCGTTGAGCTGCCACACGATCGTGCCCGCGCAGACGTCCCGGTGGGAGCGGAAGTGCTCGACGGCGAGCTGGATCGCCCGCGCCTGGTTGAGCTGCGTCAGCCAGTGCCAGTCGTCGAAGTCGGCCGGTGCCGGCAGGTGGGCGTCGAGCCCCCGCCGGAGCTTGGCGTCCCCGTCGATCGCCTTCTGGTGGTGCGCCATGCCGGGCGAGTCGGAGGCCAGGGGCTCGTCCGACAGCGCCCGGCGCAGCGTCGCGTACGCGGGCGGGGCCTGGTAGCCGAACTCGGCGACGAAGCGCGGCACGTACTCGCGGTACTTCGTGTAGTCGTCGGTGTTCCAGACGTCCCAGATGTGCGTCGTGCCGTGCGCCGGATCGTTGGGGTGGATCTCCTCGCTGCCCGACCACGGGCTGCCCGGCCAGTACGGGCGCGTCGGGTCCAGCTCGGCGACGATCCGGGGCAGCAGCTCCAGGTAGTAGCCGCGCCCCCAGGCGCGCCCCGCGAGGGGCTCCTGCCAGTCCCAGTCGTGCCAGCCCCAGATGTTCTCGTTGTTGCCGGTCCAGAGCACCAGCGACGGGTGCGGCGCCAGCCGGACCACCTGCTCGGCGGCCTCGGCGGCCACCTCCGCGCGGAACGGCTCCTCCTCCGGGTAGGCGGCGCAGGCGAAGAGGAAGTCCTGCTGCACCAGCAGACCCCACTCGTCGGCGAGGTCGTAGAAGTCCTCCGACTCGTACCGGCCGCCGCCCCAGACGCGCAGCAGGTTGACGTTCGCGTCGGCGGCCTGCCGGAACCGGTGCGCCAGCCGGTCCCGGGTGATCCGGGTGGGGAACGCGTCGTCGGGGATCCAGTTCACCCCCCGGACGAAGACCGGGGCGTCGTTGACGTGCAGGGCGAACGGGGTGCCGTGCGCGTCGGGGACGGTGTCGAGGCGTACGGAGCGGAACCCGATCCGGCGGGACCACGTGTCGAGCGGGCGGGCGTCGGCGTCGGCGTCGTGCAGCGTCACCTGAAGCGGGTGGCGGGGCTGGTCGCCGTACCCCCGGGGCCACCACAGCGCCGGATCGCGGACGCTGAGGGTCAGCACGGCCGTGCGCTGCCCGGCCGGGATCGTCGCCTCGGCCGTCGCGCCGGCGACGGTCGCCCGCACGGTCAGCGGCGCGTCCCCTGCCCGCTCGACCTCGACGTGCAGCTCCACCCGGCCGTCGCCGGCCTCGACGGTCACCAGCGGACGCACGACGGCCAGCCGCGCCGTGGACCAGGCGTGCAGCCCGATCTCCTGCCAGATGCCGGCGGTGACCAGGGTCGGCCCCCAGTCCCAACCGAAGTTGCAGGCCATCTTGCGGATGAACGGGAACGGCTCCGGGTAGGCGTTCGGCCGGTCCCCGAGCCGGTCCCGCTGCGCCTCGGCGTAGCGGTAGGCGGCGTCGAAGCGTACGGCCAGGGTGTTGGACCCGGCGGCCAGCAGCGACCCAACGTCGAAGCGGTGGCCGCGGTGCATGTTCTCGGCGCGGCCGACCTCGGCGCCGTTGAGGGTGAGCGTGGCGACGGTGTCCAGGCCGGCGCAGACCAGATCGACCCGCTCGTCGTCGCCCGGCTCGTGGTGGAAGGTCGTCTCGTAGACCCAGTCGGTGCGCCCGATCCAGGCCAGCGCCTTCTCGTTGTCGTCCAGGTACGGATCGGGGATCAGGCCGGCGGCGAGCAGGTCGGTGTGCACGCAGCCGGGTACGGTCGCCGGCACCGCGCGGCCGGCGATCCCCGCCGGTACCTGCGGGCCCGGTACCGCCCGCAGGCTCCAGCCCTCGTGCAACGCTTGCCGGGTCACGACTTCACCGCACCTTCCATGATTCCGCGGACGATCTGACGGCCGCCGACGAAGAGCATCACCAGCAGCGGGAGGGTGGCGACCAGGGCGCCGGCCAGCACCCGCCGGTACAGCACGTAGTTGCCGCTGGCGAGGTCGGACAGGGCGACCATCGAGGTCGGGTAGTCGGTGCCGCCGAGGGTGATCAGCGGCCACTGGAACTCGTTCCAGGTGGCGACGAAGGTCAGCAGGCCGAGCACCGCCATGGCGGGCCGGACCGCCGGCACCACCACGCTCCAGAAGATCCGCATGGTGCTCGCGCCGTCCATCCGCGCGGCCTCGACCAGCTCGTCGGGGACCGCGTCGAGGATGAACTGCCGCATGTAGAAGACGCCGAACGCGGTGACCAGGCCGGGCACGATCACCGCGAGGAGGGTGCCGTTCCAGCCGCCCTCGCCGGGCATCCGGCCCATCAGGATGTAGAGCGCGACGACGCCGAGCTGGTTCGGCACCGTCATGGTCAGGACGACCATGACCATCAGCGCGTTGCGCCCCTTGAACCGCAGCTTGGCGAAGGCGAAGCCGGCCAGCGAGCAGAAGAAGAGCACCGACGCCGTCACCACCGACGACACGATCACGCTGTTGCCGAGCGACTGGAGGAAGAACACGTCCTGCATGGAGAAGACCTCCCGCAGGTTGGTGACCAGCTGACCGCCGGGCAGCACCTGGGGCGGGATCTTCGCCAGCGCCTCGTCGGTGTTCGTGGCGATGACGAACATCCAGTAGAGCGGGAACGCCGAGAACGCGATCACGACGCTCAGGAACAGGTAGGTCCAGACGGTGCCGGGCATGTGCTGCGGCGCCCGGCCCGCCAGCGCCGCCCGCCGGGAGCTCGAGACCTTCACCTGTACCTCCCTTCGTTCGCGACTGCGGGGCTCGCAAGCTCACTCCTCGCGCTCACCGGTGCCCCCCTTCGTTCGCGACTGCGGGGCTCGCAAGCTCACTCCTCGCGCTCACCGCTTACCACCTCCCAGGCGGTTGGTGACCAGCGCGTTGATCGCCGCGACGAGCAGGATGACCAGGAAGAGGGCCCAGGACATGGCGGCGGCGTAGCCGAGGTTGAGGTCCCGCCAGCCGACCTTGTAGATGAGCTGCGCGACGGTCTGCCACTGCCCGTCGTCGCCGCCGAGCCCCAGGGCCGGGTTGGCGTCGAAGAGCATCGGCTCGGTGAACAGTTGCAGGCCGCCGATGGTGGAGAGCACGACGGTGAAGATGACCACCGGCCGGATCATCGGCACGGTGATCCGCCACAGCTGGCGCCACGGCCCGGCGCCGTCGACGGCGGCGGCCTCGTAGACGTCACGCGGGATCGACTGCATGGCGGCCAGGTAGAGCAGCGCGTTGTAGCCGATCCACTTCCAGTTGACCATGGTGGCGATGGCGATCCAGGAGGACCACTTGGCGGAGCGCCAGTCGATCGGCGCGGTCTCGCCGATGCCGAGCAGCGACAGCACCCAGTTGGCGATGCCGGTGTCCCGGGCGAAGACCACGGAGAAGATCAGCGTGGAAGCCGTCACCGGGGTGATGTACGGCAGCAGCACCCCGACCCGGAACCAGGTCTGGGCCCGCAGTTTCCGGTTCAGCAGCGAGGCGACGATCAGCGCCAGCAGCAGCTGCGGCACGGTGGAGAGCAGGAAGATGCCGAAGGTGTTGGCGAGCGCGTTGAAGAAGTCGTCGTCGGTGAACAGGCGGCGGAAGTTCTCCAGCCCGGCCCAGCCGGTGAGCGTCGGGTCGTCGAGCCGCCAGTGGCGCAGGGCGACGACGCCGTTGAAGACGATCGGGAAGAGCCCGAAGACGGCGAAGAGCAGGAAGAACGGGGCGATCAGCAGGTACGGCACGTAGCGCATGTCGAAGCGGTGCAGCCGGGTGCGCCAGGGGCCGGGCTCGTAGGGGCGGTTCCGTTGGCTGGCCGTCGCGCCGGAGTCCCGGTCGGGCCGGGGCGTCGCGGGGGCGGCGCGGGTGGTGGACATCGGGGGACCTCCAGGGGACCGGGTGGGACGGCCGGTCGGGACGGGGCGACCCGCCCCGGCCGGCGTACGGTCAGGACTTGGCGGCCTTCTCGGCTTCCTTGACCGCCTCGGTCCACGCCTGGTCGGGCTTGCCCTTCAGGTTCCCGGTGGCCAGCCGGTTGAGGACGTTCTCCACCGCCACCCGGGTCGGGCCGTTGCGGCGGCCGAGGTACTGCGGGGTGAGGTTCTCCGCCGTCCTGGAGAAGATCTGGCCGACCGGGGCGTCGCTGAAGAAGGGGTTGGTGAAGTCCCTGATCGCCGGGTCCTGGTAGAGCGCCGGCTGGGAGGGCAGGTTGCCGACCTTCTTGAAGATCTCGATCTGCTGCTCGGGCTGGATCAGCCACTCGACGAACTTGTACGCCTCGTCGACGTTCTTTCCCTGCTTGGGGATGGTCAGGAACGAGCCGCCCCAGTTGCCGCCCCCGCCGGGGATGGCGGCCACGTCCCACTTGCCGCTGGTGCCGGGGGCGGTGTTCTTGATGTGGCCCTGCATCCAGGCCGGGCAGGCGAGCACGGCGAAGTTGCCCTTGACGAAGCCGCTGTTCCACTCGGGCGAGAACGCGGTGAGGTTGGCCGAGAGGTCGGCGGCGATGGTCCGGGCCGCCACGTCGAACGCGACCTTCGGGCCGCCATCCATCTTCAGCGCCTCGCTCTCGTCGTAGAAGCCGACCGGCTGCTGCCCGAGGACGGGGTTGAAGATGTTGGTGCCGGCGTCGATGAACTTCTTGCCGCTCCGGGCCGTGTACTGCTGGCCGACCTCGATGAACCTGTCCCAGGTGGGCCAGAGCGCGGAGACCTGGTCGCGTGCGGTGGGCAGGCCGGCTGCTTTGAACAGGTCGGTGCGGTAGCACATGGCCAGGCCGCCGACGTCGGTGCCGAGACCGATCTGGGCCTTGCCGTCGGGCGTCAGGGTCTGCTTCCACTTCCACGGCAGGTACTTCTGCTCGTACGTGCCGGCGCCCTTGTCGAGCAGGTTGACGAACTTGTCGGCCTGGCCGCGGAACTGGATGACGAAGCCCTCGTCGACGGCGGCGATGTCCGGCGCGCCGGAGCCGGCGACGAGCTTCTTCTGCAGGTCCTCGTGCTGGGCGTTGTACTCGCCGGTGTTCAGGCTGATCTTGACGTTCGGGTTCGCGTCCTCGTACTTCGTCTTGAGCTCGTCGAGCCCGAAGTCGCCCCAGAAGTTGATTTTGAGGGTGACCGGGCCGCCCGCCCGGGAGTCGCCGCCACCCCCGCTGTTGCCGCTGCACGCCGCGACCATGACCAGGCTGACCGCGCCGACGGCGGCCGCCCTGGCCCAGTGCGTCAAGGACCGTCTCATGTCATCCTCCGCGCCAGATGGGATCGCTCCCGACATCGAGAGCCGTTGACTGAACCGGATAAGTTCCGCCACCGTACGGTCCGGTTTCGGCAGTGTCAACGGGCAGCCACCGTCGACACTTCGCGGTAATCTGCATCGCTCGTGGGAGCGAGATCATGGGAGGTCGAGCCGCTTCGGTATGAGGCCGGAGCGCGCAGAGGCGGCGCGGCTCGGGGCCGGAGCGAGCGGCCCACGATCACTTAACCGGGAAAGTTCGCGACCGATCCGGCGCCGGTCGCCGGTCGCGCCGGCCCGCCCCGGGGCCGGTGCAGTAGCGTGGACCGCCGCCGGTCGCCCCGGCCTCGTGGTGACACCCGCCCGGGCGGGAGAGTGGAGGAGTACGCCGGTGAAGCGGCCCACGATCGCCGACGTCGCCCGCCGCGCCGGGGTGTCCAAGGGGGCGGTCTCCTACGCGCTGAACGGCCAGCCCGGGGTCTCCGAGGCCACCCGGCAGCGGATCCTCGCCATCGCCGCCGAGATCGGCTTCAACCCGAGCCGCGCCGCCCGCTCCCTCTCCGGGGCCACCGCCGACGCGGTCGGCCTGACCCTGTGCCGCCCGGCCCGCACGCTCGGCATCGAGCCGTTCTTCATGGAGCTGATCAGCGGCGTCGAGGCCGAACTCTCCGCCCGGTCGTACGCCCTCACCCTCCAGGTGGTGGCCGACCAGGACGCGGAGGTCGCGGTCTACCGCCGGTGGTGGGGCGAGCGCCGCGTCGACGGCGTCCTCGTCTGCGACCTGCGCGCCGACGACCGCCGGGTGCCGGTGCTGGAGGAGCTGGGCCTGCCCGCGGTGGTGATCGGCGGCCCCGGCGGCACCGGCGGGCTGGCCAGCGTCTGGTCCGACGACGCGGCGGCGCTGGTGGAGACCGTGGAGTACCTGGTCGCCCTCGGCCACCGCCGCATCGCCCGCGTCGGCGGGCTGCCCGCCCTGCTGCACACCGAGATCCGCACCGAGGCGTTCACCCAGGTGTGCCGCCGGCTCGGCCTGGCCGACGCGGTCACCGTGCCGTCGGACTACACCGGCGAGGAGGGCGCCCGGGCCACCCGGCGGCTGCTCAGCTCGGCCGGGCGCCCCACCGCCGTGATCTACGACAACGACGTGATGGCGATAGCGGGGCTGTCGGTGGCCCAGGAGATGGGCCTCGCCGTGCCGGGCGACCTGTCCATCGTGGCCTGGGACGACTCGCCGCTCTGCCAGCTGGTGCACCCGCCGCTGACCGCGCTCGGCCGGGACATCCCGGCGTACGGCGCGCACGCCGCCCGGCAGCTGCTCGCGGTGATCGGCGGCGCGCCGCCCGGCCGCGTCCAGGACGAGACGGCCCACCTGACCCCCCGGGGCAGCACGGCGCCGCCGCGCGCCGACTGAACCGGTTGAATCACCTGGCCTTCGTCACCGGCAACTGGAGTTCGGTGACACCGTCCGCCGGGTCCTCCGCGCAGTAGTCCAGGTACAGCTCGCGGACGTAGCCGTCGGCCCGCCAGCCGTTCGCCTCGATCCAGGAGGCGAGCGCCTGCACGCTGCCCGCGACCTCGTCCATCGGCCCGTGGTGGATGATCGTCGCGGCGGCGGGCACCGGGGGCAGGTCGACGACCGCGAAGTCCCGGGCCGCCGCGGGGTCGGCGGCCACCGTCACCGCGGCGTGCACCACCACGGCCTCGCCCTCCCCCGTCGCTTCGTACCAGGCCAGGCCCGGGCCGCTGGGGGCGACGCCCGCCTCGCCGAGGCGCCGGAACAGCTCCGGGTAGAGCGGCTGGATCACGGTGGAGATGTCCGGGGTCTCGTAGCTGCGGGCCACCGCGGTCAGCTCCGCCACCCGGACCGCGGGCAGTTCCTTGAGTACGACGTCCTGGCTGGTCATCCGACCCTCCGTCTCGATCATGCGGAGCCTCGCCTCGACCCCGGCCAGCCGGGCGGTGTCGGCCGCCAGCTGGGCCTCCAGCTGGGACCGGCGCAGCCGCAGCATGCCGCGCAGCTCGGCGACCTCGACGGTGTCGTCGAGGATGGCCCGCACCTGCCCGAGGGTGAGCCCGAGTTCCTTGAGGGCGATCACCCGGTTGAGCCGGTGCAGCTGCTCGGCCCGGTAGGACCGGTACCCGGTGTGCGGGTCGACGGCGGCCGGGCGGAGCAGCCCGATGCCGTCGTAGTGACGCAGCATGCGGACCGACACGCGGCCGAGCCTGGCGAAGTCTCCGATGGTGAACATGGCCCCTCACACGTTCGGCCCTGACACGGTGTCAGAGTCAACCAGGCGGGGCGGGGCCCGTGGGCCGCCCGGTCAGCGCGAGGCCGAGGGGAACTCCTCGAAGTACGCCTCGACCCGCTCCGCGGTGGCCGGGCGGGCCAGCGCGAAGCCCTGCCCGTACCGGCAGCCGGCCCGCCGCGCGCCCTCGACCAGGCCGGCCGACTCCAGTTCCTCGGCCACGATGTCCAGACCCAGGCGGTCCCCCACGTTCACCACCACGTCGATCAGCGGACGCTGCGGGTCCGCCGGGTCCACCAGCTGCGGGCCGACCTTGAGCAGGTCGATCGGCAACCGGCGGAGCTGCGCCAGCGAGGCGTGCTCGGCCCGGAAGTCGTCCAGCGCGGTGCGCACGCCCAGCGAACGCAGCCCGGCCAGCCGGGCCACCACCGTCGGCAGCTCGGCGCCCACCCGGGGCTCCGCCACCTCGACCACCAGTCGGTCCGGCGGCAACCCGTACGCGTCGAGCACGGCCGCCGTGCGCGGCACGAAGTCGGGCGCGGCCAGCTCCCGGACGGTCACGTTCACCGCCATCCAGAGCTGCCGGCTGCCCGTCGACCAGGCGGCGAGCTGCCGGCAGGCCCGGTCCAGCACCCAGCAGCCCAGCTCGCCCACGATGTCGAGGTCCTCGGCCACCGGCAGGAACTCGGCGGGAAGCACCGTGCCGAGCACCGGGCTGCGCCACCGCAGCAGCGCCTCCGTGCCCACCGGCTGCCGGTCGGTCAGGTCGAGCACCGGCTGGTAGACGAGGTCCAGCTCGCCCCGGGCGACCGCCCCGGGCAGCTCCCGTTCCAGGTCGAGCCGGCGGACGAGCTGCTCCTCCAGGTAGGCGTCGTACCACTCGACCCGGTCCCGGCCGAGCTGCACGGCCCGTCGCCGGGCCAGGTCCGCCTGGCGCAGCACGTCCTCCGGGCCGCCGTTGCCGATCTCGGCCAGCCCGATGCCGGCCCGCAGCCGCAGCGACCCGCCGGCCGTGCGGTAGGGCTCGGTGAGCACGGCGAGCAGCCGGGTGCCCAGCGCGTACGCCAGCACCGGCCCGACCCCGGTGACCACGGCGAAGCCGGTGGCGGTGACGTCGGCGAGCAGGTCGCGGGGGCCGACGACCGCGCGGGCCCGGCGGACCGCCTCGGCCAGCACGTCCTCGCGGCCCTGGTGCCCGTCGGAGGCGGGGCCGGTTCCGTCGAGGTCGACGACGAGCAGCGCGCCGGCGGGGCCCGGCGCGTCGCGGAGGGTGGCGAGGGCCCGCAGCAGCGCGGGCCGGTCCACGGGCGCGCCGGAGCGGTCCGGGTCCGCCGGGCGGTGCCGGACCGGCGGAGCGTCGGGGCCGGTCGACGGCGCCGGGTCGTCCGCCCGGAGCAGGTCGCGGAGCACCAACGGCGGGGCCAGCGCGAGGGCGAGCAGGACCGCCGTGAGGTCCGGCGGCCCGCCGTCGCGGAGCTGCCACCCGACGGCCGCCACGGCCGCGACGGCCGGGACCACCGCCCGGGGCCACACCCTGGTCGGCGGGGCGGGCGGGTCCGGCTCCGGGCGGGTCGCCCGCCGCGCCCCCGCCGCCGTCAGCAGCACCCCACCCACCAGCGGGGGTACGGACACCAACGCCGCCCGCCCCGGTGCCGTGCCCGCCTGCACCGCGGCCAGCACCACCAGCCCGGACAGGGTGAGCGCCGCCCCGCCCCGGCAGCGGGCCGTGCCGGTACGCCGGTGCGGCCCGGTCAGCACCAGGAGCACGGCGAGCGCGAGCCCGCCCAGGGCCACGGCCAGGGCGAACCGCGCCGGCGGGTCGAGGCGGTCGCGGGGCAGCAGCAGCCAACCGGCGAGGACCAGCCCCAGGCCGGCGGCGGTCGCGTCGACGGCCCCGCGCAGCCGGACCCGGGCGGACGGGCGGGGCCGCCGCGCCGCCGGAGGCAGACCCGCGACGAACATCGCGGCGGAGGCGGCCAGCCCCGACACCACCACGGCGGACCGTTGGCCCGGCTCGGCGAGCGGGAGCACGGCGGCGGTGAGCCCCGCCGTCACCACCGCGGCGTCGAGCAGCACGGCGACGCGGCGGGGCGGCGCCGCGCGCCTGCGGACGGCGCGGGACCGGGTCGGGACCTGTGCGGGGGTGGGGGCCGGCGGCGGGGCGGCGGTGAGCCGGGAGAGCCGCGCGCCCGCCAGGGCGCAGCTGGCCGCGCCGGCCAGCGCCACGACGGCCAGGGCGGGCACCCGACCGGCCGCGCCGGCGAGCAGGAGCAGCGCGACGGCGGCGAGGACGAGGGTGTCCGGCAGTGCGGGACGGGGGATGGACGCGCGTTGCGGGTACGCGAGGGGCACGGCGGTCGCCTTCGTGAGGGGGCACGGGCGGTGCGACGGTGCGGGGCACCGGACCCGGGGTTGGTCCGCTGCCCATCAGTCGCCAACGAGCGGGCACGAAGGCGGTGACGCCGGGTCGACCGTGATCCCCGTCACTGACGCTCACGGTCCGCCCCCCGTGCCGCCCGGCGCGTACCGGGGCCGGCGGGGGTGGGATCATCGGGGGGTGAGCAGCTCCGACACCGTCCACTTCCGGCACAACCAGGCCATCCTGGCCGCCGCGATCGTCGCCTTTTTCGGTGCCCTGCCGGTGGCCGGCGCCCGGTGGTACCTGCTGCCGGTGCTGCTCGTCCCGCTCGCCGTCACGGTGTGGGCGTGGCGGGCCGGCACCGACGCGGACGCCCGCGAGCTGCGCCTGCGGGCGCTGGTCGGGCAGCGCCGGATCAGCTGGGACCGGGTCGTCGAGCTGGCCGCCGACCCGCGCGGTCGGGCGGTCGCCCGGCTCGACGACGGCCAGCGCGTCACCCTGCCGGCCGTACGCGCCACCGACCTGCCCCGGCTGGTCTCGGCCACCGGCCAGACCCTGCCCGGCGCGGCCGGCTGAGCACGGCCGCGCCGGCACCGGTCAGTAGCCGTCCACCACCGTGTTGATCAGCGGCTCGCCGGCGGCGAACCGGCGGACCTGATCGCCGACCAGCCGGTACGCTCGTGGCCACAGTCCGCGCACCGATCCGGCGACGTGCGGGGTGAGCAGCACGTTCGGCATCGTCCACAGCTCGTGGTCGGCGGGCAGCGGCTCGGGGTCGGTGACGTCCAGCGCGGCCGAGATCCGGCCGGTACGCAGCTCGGCGACCAGCGCCTGAGTTTCGGCCACCGGCCCCCGGGCGGCGTTGACCAGCAGCGCGCCGTCCCGCATGGCGGCGAGGAACCTCTCGTCGACCAGCCCTCGGGTGTGCTCGGTCAGCGGCACCAGCAGCACCACCACGTCGGCCTCGGGAAGCAGCCCCGGCAGCTCCTCGACGCCGTGCACGCCCTGCTCCGGGCGGGCGGTCCGGGCCACCAGCGTGAAGCTCACCTCGAACGGCGCGAGCCGGTCCCGGACCGCCGTGCCGATGGAGCCCGCCCCGACGATCAGCACCCGCTTGCCGGTCAGCTCGTCGGTGGGGGCCACCTCGTCGTACGCCCAGTCACGTCGGGCCTGCGCGCGGGCGAGGGCCGGGAAGCCGCGCAGCTGGGACAGGATCGCCGCGACCACCCACTCGGCGGTGGACGGGTCGTGCACCCCCCTGGCGTCGCAGAGCGTCACGCCCTGCGGGACCCGGCCGGCCCACGCGTCCGCCCCGGCGGAGAGGAGCTGCACCACCGCCAGGTCGGGCAGCTCGCGCAGCAGCGCGGTGGCGTCCCCGCCGGCCAGGAAGGGCGGCACCCAGAACCGGACGCCGGCGGCGTCCGAGGGGAGCCGGGAGACGTCCTCGGCCACCTCGACCGTGACCTCCGGCGGCAGCTCACCGAGGAGTGTCCGGCCGGCCTGATGCGGGATCCATACCTTCACGCCCGCCGACGATAGCCCCCGGCGGGGGTGCCCGTCGGGCGGGGCGGCCCCCGGCACCCGCACGGGCCCGCCGGACGCGGATGAGGTGATCAAGGCGACGCTCCGGCGACCGCGTCGATTCTGGTCCCGAGGGGGTATAAGGGAGGACCGGAGTGCCGGTCGGCCTCCATCCGGCACGGACAGGTGGTCAATGACCGACGGCTCCCGCGACGACGCCCCGGAGCGGGCAGACCCGATCCCGGCGCTCCGCGATCCCGACCGGCTGCGCTCGCTCGCCGAGACCCGGCTGACGGCCGCCCCCGACGAGGCGTTCGACCGGTTCGCCCGGCTCGTCGGGGACCTGCTCGACGTGCCGGTCGCGCTGGTCTCCCTGGTCGACGCCGAATGCCAGTTCTTCCCCGGCGAGGTGGGCCTGGCCCGGCCGTGGGCCGCCCGGCGGCAGACCCCGCTGAGCCACTCGTTCTGCCAGCACGTCGTCGACCTCGGCACCCCGATGGTGCTGCCCGACGCCCGGCTCCATCCCGCCCTGCGGGACAACCTCGCCGTGCCCGAACTGGGCGTGGTGGCGTACGCCGGGATGCCGCTGACCGATCTGGAGGGGCGCGTGCTCGGGTCGCTCTGCGCGATCGACGACAAGCCGCGCGACTGGACCGCCGAGCAGTTGCGGACGCTCGCCGACCTGGCCGCCGCCTGCTCCTCCGAGCTGCGGCTGCGGATCGCCCTGGAGGGTGCCGAGCAGGCCCGGCGGCGCGCCGAGGAGGCCAACGGGCGGCTGGAGCTGCTGGCCGGGCTGGCCGGGACCCTGGCCGGGACGCTCGACGTGGCCACCGCGCTGCGCCACCTGTGCGACACGATGGTGCCGCTGCTGGCCGACTGGTCGCTGGTGACCCTGGTCGGGCCCGACGGGGCGCCGCGCGACGTGACCGCCGCGCACCGCGACCCGGCCCGCGCCCCCGACGTCGCCCGCTTCGCCGAGCTGATGCGCACGGGGCTGAGCCCCGACTCGGTCACCCGGGAGGTGCTGCGTACCGGGCGGCCCGTGCTGGGCGGCGCCGCCACCCTCGCCGACGTGCGGCGGGGCACGATCGGGCCGGAGATGCCGGAGATCGCCGCCCGCCTCGGCTTCTCCTCGCACCTCAGCGTGCCGATCACCGACGCCGGGCGGGTGCTCGGCTGCATCACCCTGATCAACGGGCCGCAACGGCGGCACTTCGACGACAGCGACCTGCTCATCGCCGAGGACGTCGGCCGCCGGGCCGGGCAGGCCATCGGCAACAGCCGGATGTACGGCGAACAGCAGCACGTCGCGCACGTCCTGCAACACAGCATGCTGCCGCGGCTGCCCGTCACCGAGGACCTGGAGCTGGCCGCCCGCTACCTGCCGGCGGCGGACCGGGTCGAGGTCGGCGGCGACTGGTACGACGCCTTCCGTCAGCCCGGCGGGGAGCTGATCGCGGCGATCGGCGACGTGGCCGGGCACGACATCGAGGCCGCCGCGACCATGGGACAGCTGCGCAACCTCGTCCGGGGCAACGCGTACGGCCGGCCCGACGCGGTCGGCGAGCTGATGAGCCGCCTCGACGAGACGATCCGCGGGCTGCACATCCCGGCCGCGGCCACCGCGACCCTGGTACGGCTGCACGCCGACGACGCCGGCGGCCAGCGGGTCACCTGGTGCAACGCGGGTCACCCCGCGCCGCTCGTGGTCCGGGCCGGGGGCAGGGTGGAGGTGCTCGCCGGGACGCCGGAGCCGCTGCTCGGGCTGAACCGTCCGGTGCGGCGGACCAGCCGCCACGCCCACCTGGCCACCGGCGACACCCTGCTGCTCTACACCGACGGCCTCATCGAGCGGCGGGACCGGTCCATCGACGAGGGGATGACCGAGCTGGTCGCCCGGCTGGGCGGCGCTGACCGGCTGCCGCTGGGCGAGCTCTGCGACCTGCTGCTGACCGCCGCGCCCCGCCGGGAGGACGACGTCGCGCTGCTCGCCGTCCGGGCGATCTGACCGCCCCGGGGAGTCGGTCCGATCCGTCGACCTCGGTGGGACGCCTCGGCGGACTACCCTGGGCCGGGTGAGCGCCCGTCCCCCGTACCCCCGCACCCACCGTCTCCGGGCGGCCCTGGCGGCCTCGTGCGCGGCGCTGCTGCTGGCGACCGCCGGTTGCAGCCTCGGCGAGCCGGAGCCCGACCCGGCCGGTGAGCCGCCCACCTTCCCGACGCCGTCGGCGACGGCGAGCCCCGGCGGCGCCGGCCAGGAGGTCGTCACCACCGTGCTGGCCAAGGGCCTGCGGGTGCCGTGGGCGATCGCCTTCCTGCCCGACGGCGCGGCACTGGTCACCGAGCGGGACAGCGGCCGGATCCTGCGGGTCGGCCCCGAGTCGGGGCCCGACGGGCTGAAGGTCACCCCGGTGCAGACCATCGGAGACGTGGCGGCGTCCGGCGAGGGCGGGCTGATGGGCATCGCCGTCTCGCCCGACTACCAGCGCGACAAGACGGTCTTCGTCTACTACACCACCGAGCGGGACAACCGGATCGTCCGGCTGGAGCTGGGCGGCACGCCCACCCCGATCCTCACCGGCATCCCCAAGGCCGGCATCCACAACGGCGGCGGCCTGGCCTTCGGCCCGGACGGCCTGCTCTACGCGAGCACCGGCGACGCCGGCGACCGGCCGCAGGCGCAGGACGTCAAGCGCCTCGGCGGCAAGATCCTACGGATCACCAGGGACGGCAAGCCGGCGCCCGGCAACCCGTTCCCGAACTCCCCCGTCTGGTCGCTGGGCCACCGCAACGTCCAGGGCATCGCCTGGGACGCCGGCAAGCGGATGTACGCCGTGGAGTTCGGCCAGAACACCTGGGACGAGATCAACCAGGTGACCAAGGGGCGCAACTACGGTTGGCCGACGGTCGAGGGGCGCGACGACGACAAGCGCTTCGTCAACCCGATCGCCCAGTGGCCGACGTCGGACGCGTCCTGCTCCGGCCTGACCGCCGTGGACCGGCTGCTCGTCACCGCGTGCCTGCGCGGAAAGCGACTCTGGCTGGTCGAGCTGACCGACACCGGCACCGTGCTCGGCCAGCCACGCGAGCTGCTGACCGACCGCTTCGGGCGGCTGCGGGCCGTGGCCGCCGCTCCGGACGGCTCGATCTGGGTGAGCACCTCCAACCACGACGGGCGGGGCCAGCCCGCACCCGAGGACGACCGGCTGCTGCGGCTGGTCTTCGCGGGCGGCGGGGCCGGCCGGAGCTGACGCACCGGCTCGTCCAGGTTTCCCAAGATCCTTCAGTGGGCAGGTCAGAATCTCACCATGGACGGCCAGGAGAACGAACAGCACGCGAACCGGTACGAGGACGCCCCGGCGACCGGTCCTGCCCCACGCCCGGCACCGCGGCGGGGTGATGCCCCCCGGACCGGCCGGCGAGCCCTCCGCGCGACCGGAGTGACCCTGGCGGTCCTCGTCGTCGCCCTGGTCGGCGTGGTGATCGGCGTGCTCGCCGGCGGGCGGGTCAGCACCGACATCGGCCCGTTCCAGGCCGACCTCACGGTCGCGCCGGCGATGGGCGGCGGCGGCACCACCGTCGACATCCCGCCGCTGGGTGCGCTGCTGCTCGACAGCCACGACGGGCCGACCCACCTGACGGTGGAACTGGGCGCGCTGGACCAGAGCCGCACCGAGGCGCTGCTCGACGATCCGGCGAGCATCAACCGGGCCAGCCAGTCGGCCGTCGACGACGTCCGCGAGGGTGTGCTGCGCCTCGGCCTGCGGACACTCGCCTCTGCGGTGCTGGTCACCCTGCTGCTGGCGCTGATGCTCTTCCGCGACACCCGCCGGGCGGCCTGGGCGGGCGGGCTGGCGCTGGTGATCACCGCCGGCAGCCTCGGCGCCGCCGCGGCCACCATCCGCCCGGAGTCGATCGAGGAGCCGCGCTACGAGGGGCTGCTGGTCAACGCCCCCGCGATCGTCGGTGACGCCCGGCGGATCGCGAACGACTACAGCCGGTACGCCGAACAGCTCCAGCGCATCGTCGGCAACGTCAGCCAGCTCTACACCACCGTGTCGTCGCTGCCGGTCTACGAGCCCGCCCCCGGCACGACCCGCGTACTGCATGTCTCCGACATGCACCTCAACCCGACCGGCTGGCAGCTCATCCGCACCGTCGTCGAGCAGTTCGGCATCGACGTGGTGATCGACACCGGGGACATCACCGACTGGGGCTCCGAGCCGGAGGCCTCGTACGTCGGCTCGATCGGCCTGCTCAGGAAGCCGTACGTCTACATCCGGGGCAACCACGACTCGGGGCGGACCGCGGCGGCCGTGGCCCGCCAGCCGAACGCGATCGTGCTGAGCAACACGACCACCACGGTCGCGGGGCTGACCATCGCCGGTATCGGCGACCCGCGCTTCACCCCCGACAAGAACACCTCGCCGGCGGGCAGCGGGCTCACCCAGCAGACCGCGGACCAGCTCATCGGCGTCGGCGACCAGCTCGCGGCCACGGTACGCAGCTCGCCGCGCCCTGTGGACATCGCGCTGGTGCACGACCCGGCCTCCGCCGGCCCGCTGTCGGGCACGTGCCCGCTGGTGCTCGCCGGGCACACCCACGACCGGCAGGTCTCGAAGCTGCCCGAGGTGCCCGGGAAGGGACCCACGCAGCTGATGGTGCAGGGATCCACGGGCGGTGCCGGCCTGCGCGGCCTGGAGGGCGAGAAGCCCACCCCGCTGTCGATGACGGTGCTCTATTTCGACAAGGACAAGCTGCTCCAGGCGTACGACGACATCACCGTCGGCGGCACGGGGCAGGCGCAGGTGAACCTGGAGCGGCACGTCGTGGAGGACCCGAAGGCCGGTGCTCCCGTCCCGGTCACCCCCACCCCGACCCGCTGACCCGCTGACCCGCTGACCCGCTGACCGCTGACCCGTCCCCTGGCCGCTACCCCCGGCCTGACCGTCCCGCGCTGACTGGCCGCCCATGACCGCTCCGGCCCTGGCCCCATGTGCCGAGGTCGTCCTGACCGTCATCGCGCCTCGCTGCGCCGCGCCCACCGTTCCATGACTGTCACGTTCAGTAGCGGCACCCGCTCGCGGCCGACCACGCCCTCGGACGCTTTGCTCTGCATCCATGGACGCACCAGTAACTCGGCGTAGCTACCTGGCATCGCCCCTCCACAGGCGCGATTTGCGTTGTAGCTGGTCGACAGGCTGGTGCGTCCGTGGCTGCAGAGCAAAGGGCGCGCGCAGGCATCGCCGCGCCCTTCACCCACCATCACGCTCCGTCACGCACCGCGGCAATCACTCCCAGTGGTCACCGCAGCTCGCCACCAGTGAGCCGCCCGCCGGGCTCGCAGTCAGCGCAGGGACAGGGCCGCGAGGGCGGCGTTGACGATGCTGCCGGGCAGCAGGTCGTGCAGGTCGTACAGCTCGTGGACGCTGCCGGACTGGCCGAACTCGTCCACGCCCAGCGGCACCGCCGGGGCAGCGAGCGCCGAGCCGAGCCAGGCCATGGCGTGCGAGGCGGCGTCGTGCACCGTCACCACCGGCACCCGGTCGGCGAACGCCGAGCGCAGCGCGCCCGGCACGCTCGGCACGGTGGCCGTGCGTACACCCTGGCGCAGGGTGCGTTGCCAGGCCCGGTAGAGCCGGTCCAGCGAGGTGACGTCGACGACGTGCGCGGCGACGCCCTCCTCGGCCAGTTCCGCCGCCGCCGCGAGCACCTCGGGCAGCACCGCGCCGGAGGCGGCGAGCTGCACCACCGGGGCGTCGGCCAGGTGCGGGTACGCCTCGTGGGCGTCCACCAGCCGGTACGCCCCGGCGACCGCCTGCCGACGCAGCACCGCGTCGCCGAGCCGGGCCCGGGCCGCCTCGAAGGGCGCCTGGTCGATCGGGCGGGTGCTGAGCCGGAAGTAGTACGCCCCGTCCTCGGCGGGAGCGGCCGTCGCCGACGGGGCGGCCCCGCCTGCGATCTGGCCCAGCGCGTCGCAGAGCAGCCAGTCCAGGGTGGCCGCGTACGCGGGTTCGAGGAACGTCACCCCGGGCAGCTCCAGCCCCACCGAGGCGGTGATGGTCGACTGGTGGGCGCCGCCCTCCGGGGCGAGCGTGATGCCCGACGGGGTGCCGGCGACCACGAACCGCGATCCGGAGTACGTGCCGTAGAGGAACGCGTCCAGGCCGCGCAGCACGAACGGGTCGTAGACCGTGCCGACCGGCAGCAGCGGCTGCGCCGACAGGTCCCAGGCGAGGCCGAGCTGCCCGAGCAGCAGGAACAGGTTCATCTCCGAGATGCCCAGCTCGATGTGCTGGCCGGCGGGGCTCTCCGTCCAGCGCAGCATCCGGTCCTCGGTCCAGGAGCGCTGCTCCGTGGGGGCGAAGACGCCGGTCTTGTTGATGAACCCGGCCAGGTTGGTGGAGGTCGCCACGTCCGGCGCGGTGGTCACGAGGTAGCGGCCCACCTCGGGGTTGCGGGCCAGCTCGACCAGCACCCGGCCGAAGACCTCCTGGGTCGAGATCGGCTTGTTCGCGCGTACCCGCGTCGTGTCCGGGACGGTGACGCCCAGCGCCCGCTCGCGGGGCGCGCGGGACAGCGCCTCCCGGCGCTCGCCGGCCCGGATGCCCGCCGGGGACGCCGGGTCCAGGCGGTCCCACTCGGTCTCGCGTGTCAGCCCGTGCGCGGCGCGCAGCGCGTCGACCTGCTCGGTGGTGAGCAGCGCCGAGTGGTTGCGCGGATTGCCGGCGATCGGCAGACCCCACCCCTTGACCGTGTACTCGAAGACGACGCTGGGCCGGTCGGTGACCGCGTCGCACTGGGCGTACGCGTCGAGCATCGCCGCCATGTCGTGCCCGCCCAGGTCGGTCACGAGCGGTCCCAGCTCGTCGTCGCCGACGTCCGCGATGAACGCCTCGATGCCCTCGGGCGCGCCGTCGAGGAACTGCTTGCGCAGCGCCGCGCCGGTGAGCCCGAACAGTGACTGGTACTGCTCGTTGGGCATCGCGTCGATCCAGTCGCGCAGCGCCTCGCCGCCCGGCCGGGCGTACGCCTCGGCGAGCCGGCGGCCGTACTTGACCTCCACCACGTGCCAGCCGGCGGCCTCGAACTGACCCCGCCACTGGTTGATCCGCACCCCGGGCACCACCCGGTCCAGCGACTGGCGGTTGAAGTCGACCAGCCACGTCACGTTGCCCAGCCCGGTGGTGGCCGGGTCGGCGACGGCCTCCCAGATGTTCCCCTCGTCCAGCTCGGCGTCGCCGATCAACGCGACGAACCGGGAGCGCGGTCGGGCGCCGAAGTGCGCGTCGACGTAGCGGCGGGTCGCGGCCGCGAACAGCGGCGCCGCCGCGCCGAGCCCGACGGAGCCGGTGGAGAAGTCCACCTCGTCCGGGTCCTTGGTCCGCGACGGGTACGACTGGAGCCCGCCCCGGGCGCGCAGCCTCGTCAGGTAGGAGCGGTCGAGGTTGCCCAGCAGGTACTGGATGGCGTGGAAGACCGGCGAGGCGTGCGGCTTGACGGCCACCCGGTCCTCGGCGTCCAGGTGCGCGAACCACAGCGCCGTCATGGCGGTGACCAGCGAGGCGCTGGACGCCTGGTGCCCGCCCACCTTCACGCCGTCGCCGGTGTCCCGGTCGTGGTTGGCCGCGTCCACGATCCGGGTCGCGAGCCAGAGCACCCGCTGCTGGATCTCGTCGAGAACGTCGAGGTCGGGCTGGTTCACGGTGGCTCCATCCGGGCGTCGCCGTTGACGCCCTGCCGAGGGGTGTGCGGTGCCGCTCCGTCCACCTGTCCACCGGTGCGTGTCGATCATGAGGTTGACGGCAGTCGTCGATCTTCAGACTGCCGTCAACCTCATGATCGACGGGTGGATGGGGTGGGGTGAGGGTGGGGGTCAGGAGGCGGTGAGGCGCTCCAGGATCAGCTCGCGGACGGTCTTGGCGTCGGCCTGGCCGCGGGTGGTCTTCATGACCGCGCCGACCAGTGCGCCGGCTGCGGCGACCTTGCCGCTGCGGATCTTGTCGGCGATGTCCGGGTTGGCGGCGATCGCCTCGTCCACGGCGGCGGTGAGCGCGCCCGTGTCGGAGACCACCTCCAGGCCCCGGTTGGTCATGATCTCGGTCGGTGATCCCTCGCCGGCCACCACGCCCTCCAGCACGGTGCGGGCCAGCTTGTCGTTGAGCTTGCCGGCGTCGACCAGTCCCTGGAGCTCGGCGACCTGCGCCGGGGTGGCCCCGACGTCGGCCAGCTCCACGCCCGTCTCGTTGGCCCGCCGGGACAGCTCGCCCAGCCACCACTTGCGGGCGGCGGCCGGGGAGGCGCCGGCGGCCACGGTCCGCTCGATCAGCTCGACCGCGCCGGCGTTGAGCACCGACTGCATGTCCGCGTCGGAGAGGCCCCACTGCTCCTGGAGGCGCCGGCGGTGCAGCCGGGGCAGCTCGGGCAGGGCGGCCTTCAGCTCGGCGACCCAGGCGGCGTCCGGCGCCAGCGGCACCAGGTCGGGCTCCGGGAAGTACCGGTAGTCGGTCGCGGTCTCCTTGGAGCGGCCCGGCGTGGTGTCGCCGGTGTCCTCGTGGAAGTGCCGGGTCTCCTGGGTGATCCGCCCGCCCGCGTCGAGTACGGACGCCTGCCGGATGATCTCCGACCGGACCGCCCGCTCGACCGACCGCAGCGAGTTGACGTTCTTCGTCTCCGTCCGGGTGCCCCACTCCTCGCCCGGCAGGTTGAGGGAGGTGTTCACGTCGCAGCGCAGCGACCCCTCCTCCATCCGCACGTCGGAGACGCCCAGCGAACGGATCACGTCGCGCAGCTCGGTGACGTACGCGCGGGCCACCTCGGGGGCCAGCGCGCCGGTGCCGGGGACCGGCTTGGTGACGATCTCCACCAGCGGGATGCCGGCCCGGTTGTAGTCGACCAGCGACTCGGTGGCGCCGTGGATGCGTCCGGTGGCGCCGCCGACGTGCAGCGTCTTGCCGGTGTCCTCCTCCAGGTGCACCCGCTCGATGCCGATGCGCACCAGCTCGCCGTTCACCTCGACGTCCAGGTAGCCCTCGAAGCACAGCGGCTCGTCGTACTGGCTGATCTGGAAGTCCTTCGGCATGTCCGGATAGAAGTAGTTCTTCCGGGCGAACCGGCACCACTCGGCGATCGAGCAGTTCAGCGCCAGGCCGATCCGGATGGTCGCCTCGATGGCGGCCCTGTTCGCCACCGGCAGCGAGCCGGGCAGGCCCAGGCAGACCGGGCAGACCCGGGTGTTCGGCTCGCCACCGAAGTCGGTCGGGCAGCCGCAGAACATCTTGGTGTTCGTGCCCAGCTCGACGTGGGTCTCCAGGCCGATCACCGGTTCGTAGCGCGCGACGACCTCGTCGTACGCGGGCAGTGTCGTCGTCATCTGAGCTCCTGCCTCACAGTGCCGGTGGGGTGAAGGTGCCGACGACGCTCTCCAGCGCGGCGGCGACCCGGTACATCCGGTCGTCGGCCATCGTCGGGGCCATGATCTGGAAGCCGACCGGCAGCCCGTCGGAGAGCCCGCAGGGCACCGAGATGCCCGGCCCGCCGTACAGGTTCGTCGGGATGGTGAACAGGTCGGCCAGGTACATCTGGTACGGGTCGGAGGTGCGCGCCCCGAGCGGGAACGCCACGAACGGGGTGGTCGGCGAGATCAGCGCGTCGACCTGCTCGAAGGCGGCGGTGAAGTCCCGGGTGATCAGGGTGCGGACCTTCTGAGCCTGCCCGTAGTAGGCGTCGTAGTAGCCCGACGAGAGCGCGTACGTGCCGATCATGATCCGGCGCTTGACCTCGGCGCCGAAGCCGGCCTCGCGGGTCAGCGACATGACCTCCTCCAGCGACCGGTTGCCGTCGTCGCCGACCCGCAGGCCGAACCGGACGCCGTCGAACCGGGCCAGGTTGGAGGATGCCTCGCTCGGGGCGATCAGGTAGTACGCCGGCAGGGCGTACCGGAAGTGCGGGCAGGACACCTCGACGATCTCGGCGCCCAGCTTGGTCAGCGCGTCGACCGACTCGCGGAACGCCGCCATCACGCCCGGCTCGGCGCCCTCGCCGACGAACTCGCTGACGATGCCGAGCTTCACGCCGGTCAGGTCGCCGGTCGCGCCGAGCCTGGCGGCGGCCACCACGTCCGGCACCGGCTGCGGGATCGAGGTGGAGTCGCGCGGGTCGTGCCCGCCGATCACCTCGTGCAGCAGCGCCGCGTCCAGCACGTTACGGGCGCAGGGGCCCGGAGTGTCCAGGGAGGAGGAGAACGCCACCAGGCCGTAGCGGGAGGTGCCGCCGTAGGTGGGCTTCGCGCCGACGGTGCCGGTGACCGCGCCGGGCTGGCGGATCGAGCCGCCGGTGTCGGAGCCGATCGCCAGCGGTGCCTCGTACGCGGCCAGCGCCGCCGCGCTGCCGCCGCCCGAGCCGCCCGGGATGCGGCTCAGGTCCCACGGGTTGTGCGTCGGCCCGTACGCCGAGTACTCCGTGGAGGAGCCCATCGCGAACTCGTCCATGTTGGTCTTGCCGAGCATCACCGTGCCGGCGGCGCGCAGCCGCTGCACGATCGTCGAGTCGTACGGCGGGCGCCAGCCCTCCAGGATCCTCGACCCGACGGTGGTCGGCACGCCCTTGGTGGTCAGCACGTCCTTGACGGCGACCGGCACGCCGGCCAGCGGGCCCAGCTCCTCGCCGGCGGCGCGGCGGGCGTCCACCTCGGCGGCGGCGGCGAGCGCGCCCTCCGAGTCGACGTGCAGGAACGCGTTCACCCGGTCGTCGACGGCGGCGATCCGGTCCAGGTGCGCCCGGGTGACCTCGACGGCGGAGGTCTCACCGGTGGCGACGAGCCCCGCGATCTCCGTCGCGGTCAGTCTGGTCAGGTCGGTCTGGGTCATGACGCCACATCCTCGTCCAGGATCCGCGGTACGCGGAACCGCTGCTCCTCTGCGTCGGGCGCACCCGACAGCGCCTCCTGCGGGGTCAGCCCGGGCACGACGACGTCGTCCCGCAGGACGTTGGTCAGCGGCACCGAGTGCGACGTCGGCGGGATGTCCGCCGCGGTGACCTCGCCGACCTGCGCGACCGCCTGGAGGATCACGTCGAGCTGGCCGGCGAAGGTGTCCAGCTCCTCCTCCGTGACGGCGAGCCGCGACAGTCGCGCCAGGTGCGCGACCTCCTCGCGGGAGATGGCGGCCATCGGTGCCCCCTTCGTGACGGTGCTGCGGGTCGGACCGGGTGTCGGCCGCGCGGCCGACGTGCGTGATGCGCGGTGACCGGAGCGAGTCTATTGTTCCGCCCCGGCGGCGCGTCCCCGACTCCCCCTCCGGCGCGGCGGACGCCCTCCAGCGACGGTCGGACCCGAAAGCGGCGGTGCCTCAGCGGGCGTGCCGGCGGGGAATCTCCGCGTCGGGGCTGGGCGTCGGGCGGACCGGCCGGTAGCGGGCCAGCCAGCCGACCAGCTCCTCGGCCGGCATCGGCCGGGCGTAGAACCAGCCCTGCGCCGCGTCGCAGCCCGCCGCGTGCAGCATGCGCCAGGTGCGCTCGTCCTCGACGCCCTCGGCGACCACCCGCAGCCCGAGCGCCTTCGCCAGCTCGATCGTCGACTTGACGATCGCCGCGTCGTCGGCGTCCTCGGCCATGCCCAGCACGAAGGAGCGGTCCACCTTCACCTCGGACAGCGGCAGCCGCCGCAGGTGCTGCAGGGAGGAGTAGCCGGTGCCGAAGTCGTCCAGCGAGATGCCCACACCGATCCGGTGCAGCCGGGTGATGGTGGCCAGCACCCGACGCGGGTCGGCCATCAGGGCGCCCTCGGTGATCTCCAGTTGCAGCCGCTGCGGCGGCACGCCGTAGCGGGCGAGCCGCTCGGCGATCTGGTCGGCGATCTCCCCGGTGTGCAGGTCCCGCACGCTGACGTTGAGCGCCGCGGGCAGGCCCATCCCGGCGGCCGACCACTTGGCGAGCTGTTCCACCACGTCGTCCACCACCCGACGGGTGAGCAGCCGCATCACCGCGCTCTGCTCGGCGACCCGGATCAGCTCCTCCGGGTCCACCATCCCCCGTCGGGGGTGCCGCCAGCGCAGCAGCGCCTCCACGCCGACCACCTCGCCGGTCGCGATGGCGATCTGCGGCTGGTAGTACATGGTGATCTCGCCGGCGTCGACGGCCGGAGCGGTGTCCGCGTCCCGCCGGCCGGCCGCGTCGTGCCGGGCCCCCCGCCGGCCCGTCGGGGCGCGGTCGCCGCCGCGATCCCCCGCGCCGTCGTCGACGGGCGGGCCCTGCCGGCGTACGACCGCGCCGTCCTGTCCGCCGGAACGCCCGGCGCCGTTGCGGCGGCCGGGACCGTCGCCCCGGTCGGGGCCGGTCTCCCCCGCGGCCGCCGCCCGGCGGCGGATCGGGTCGGCGCCGGTCACGATCATGTCGATCAGCTCGTCGCCGGGCGGTGGGCCGGGCCGCTGCCGGCGGCGGCGCAGCCGCCAGCGGCCGGAGCCGGCGGTGAGGCCGGCCACGTCGGCCGGGAGTTCGGCCCCGTCCCCGCCCCGCGCGCCGCCGGCCCGCCCGTCACCCGGCAACCGGCCGGCCGGCGTCGCTCCCGCCGGGACGGTCACCGCCCCGTCGCCCGGGGAACCGTCGCCCGGGGAACCGTCGACGTCCCCGGCGGGCGGGGCGCCGTCACCGTCCACGGCGGGCGGGACGGTCGCGGAACGGCCCGCCTCCAGCACCCGGCGCAGGTCCGCGAGCAGGCCGAGCCGCTCGGCGGAGTTGTGGTCGGACTCGGCCGCGTAGACCGCCACGGTGTCGTTGCGGTGCTTGGCGTCGTACATCGCCACGTCGGCGTGGCGCATCAGGGTCGCGAAGTCCTCGCCGTGCTCGGGGAAGAGCGCGATGCCGATCGAGCCGCCCACGTCGAGCGGCAGCCCGTCCAGTGACACCGGCTCGGCCAGCGCCCGGACCACCCGGCCGGCGAGTTCGCGGGCCTCGTCGACGTCGGCCAGGCCGGTCATCACGATGGCGAACTCGTCCCCGCCCAGCCGGGCGACCATGCCCTCACCGACCACGTCGGTCAGCCGCGCGCTCACCTCGACCAGCAGCCGGTCCCCCACCGCGTGCCCGAGCGCGTCGTTGACGTTCTTGAACCGGTCGAGGTCGATCAGGAGCAGGGCGAGCCGGGCGTCGGGCTCGCCGCGGGCGGCCCGTTCGGCGTGCACGTGCACCTGCTCGCCGACCTCGGCCAGCAGCGCCTTGCGGTTGGGCAGGCCGGTGAGCGGGTCCAGGGAGGCGAGTTGCTGCTGCTCGACGCTGAGCCGGGCCATCCGGTAGACGGCGAACAGCGGCACCAGCACCAGCGGGATCAGCGCCGCGCTGGCCCGCGCCGCCGCGACCAGCACCGGGGCGAGCAGCAGCAACGAGCCGGTGGAGAGCAGCTCGAAGCCCAGCCCCTGCCGCAGGCTGGGCCACCACCGGTCGCCGAAGCGCAGCCGCACGGCCGCGCTGACCAGCGCGTAGTTGACCGCGAACCAGGCCACCGTCGCGCCGCCGACCGCCAGCACGTCGGTCCCGCGCAGCCGGCCGCCGTCGAAGATGCTCCCGGGCCCCAGCCAGGTGACCGCGTACGCGGCACCCAGGGCCGCCGCGTACTGGGCGGCGTTGAAGGCCGTCCGCCACGGCGCGTGGCCCATCCGCCAGCCGGAGACGACGACGGCCACCGCCTGCACCAGGACGGCCGGGCCGAATCCCCAGCCGAGCAGGATGGCGAAGGTGAAGCAGGTGGACGGGAAGACCGCGGAGGTCTGCCGGCGGCCGGGCGGGACGAAGGGGCGCGCGTCGCAGCCGACGGCCAGGGCCGCCATCACCCAGAACGCCACCGGCAGTCGCGGCAACTCGGCCGGGAGGTCGAGCAGCGGGCGTACGCAGAGCACCGCCGCCAGCGCGACCACCGACCAGACGAAGGCGAAGAACGGGCGTGCCCGGCCGGGCGGAACGGAGTTTCGCGAGTCCGCGGACTCCATCACACCTCCCGAGCGCTCGGTCCACGGGCGTGACCGGTCGCACGCCGTGCCACCAATGAAACGCCCTCCGTGTCGCAATGCCCGGCACGACAGTCGCGAATCGGTCGTAGTCGTAATTAAGTTGGTATCTCGACCGCCCCCGCCGGGTCGGTGGCCGCTCCCGCCCGGCCGTCACTCCTCGGTGCGGGCGACCTCGCGGGCGGCCTCCGGGCCGGCGTCGAGCAGCACCCGGAAGCCGTCCTCGTCCAGCACCGGCAGCTTGAGGCTGGCCGCCTTGTCGGCCTTCGAGCCGGGATTCTCGCCCACCACGACGAAGGACGTCTTCTTGGAGACGGACCCGCTCACCTTGCCGCCCCGGCTCTGGATCGCCTCGGACGCCTGGTCGCGGCTGAACCCGGGCAGCGTGCCGGTCACCACGACGGTGAGCCCCTCCAGGGGGCGCGGCCCCTCGTCGGCCGCCTCCTCCGCCATCCGTACGCCGGCCTCGCGCCACTTGCGGACCACCTCGCGGTGCCAGTCGACGGCGAACCACTCCCGGATGCTCGCCGCGATCGTCGGCCCGACGCCGTCGACCGAGGAGAGCTCCTCCTCGCTGGCCCGGTCGATCGCCTCGACGGAGCGGAAGTGCCGGGCGAGCGCCTGCGCGGCGGTGGGGCCGACGTGCCGGATGGACAGGCCCACCAGCACCCGCCACAGGTCGCGCTCCCTGGCCACGGCCAGGTTGTCGAGCAGCTTGACGGCGTTGCTGCCGAGCGTGCCGTCCTTGTTGACGAAGAAGGGCGAGCGGGAGAGCTGCTTCTCGTCCAACGAGAACAGGTCGCCCTCGTCGGTGATGACCTGGGCGTCGAGCAGCGCCGCCGCGCCCTTGTAGCCGAGCGCCTCGATGTCGAACACCTTGCGGCCGGCGAGGTGGTAGACCCGCTCGCGCAGCTGACCGGGGCAGGTGCGGGAGTTGGGGCAGCGGATGTCGACGTCGCCCTCCTTGGCCGGCGCGAGCGGCGTGCCGCAGGCCGGGCAGGTGGTGGGCATGACGAACGGCCGGGCGTCGGCGGGGCGCAGGTCGACCACCGGGCCGAGCACCTCGGGGATCACGTCGCCGGCCTTTCGCAGCACCACGGTGTCGCCGATCAGGACGCCCTTGCGTTCGACCTCGCGGGCGTTGTGCAGGGTGGCGTACGCGACGGTGGAGCCGGCCACCTTGACCGGCTGGAGGACGGCCCGCGGCGTGACCCGGCCGGTGCGCCCGACCTCGACGTCGATGTCGAGCAGCTTCGTGTTCACCTCCTCCGGCGGGTATTTGAAGGCGATCGCCCAGCGCGGCGCCCGGCTGGTGGAGCCGAGCCGACCCTGGATGGAGACCGGGTCGACCTTGACCACCACGCCGTCGATCTCGTGCTCGACGTCGTGCCGGTGCTCGGCGTAGTGGGCGATGTATTCCGCGACACCGGCCAGGTCGGGCACCACCCGCCAGCGGTCACTGGTCGGCAGCCCCCACGCCTTCAGCGCCGCGTAGGACTCGGACTGCGTCACCGGCTGGAAGCCGCGGCGGGCGCCGATGCCGTGCACCACCAGCCGCAACGGCCGGGAGGCGGTGATCCGTGGGTCCTTCTGTCGCAGGCTGCCGGCGGCGGCGTTGCGCGGGTTGGCGAACGGGGGTTTGCCCTGCTCGACCAGCCCGGCGTTGAGGTCGGCGAAGGCGGCCACCGGGAAGTAGATCTCGCCCCGGACCTCGACGAACTCCGGCACGTCGCCGAACTCCGCCGAGGTGGCGAGCTGGCCCGGCACGTCGCGGATGCTGCGCACGTTGGCGGTGACGTCCTCGCCGGTGCGGCCGTCGCCCCGGGTCGCCGCCCGGACCAGCCGCCCGCGTTCGTAGGTGAGGTTGATGGCGAGCCCGTCGACCTTCAGCTCGCAGAGGTAGGGCACCGACCCGCCCGCGTCGCGCTCGACCCGCTCGGCCCAGGCCGCCAGCTCCTCGTCGGCGAAGGCGTTGTCGAGGGAGAGCATCCGCTCGGCGTGGGCGACCGGGGTGAAGTCGGTGGAGAAGGTGCCGCCGACCCGCTGGGTGGGCGACTCGGGGGTGCGCAGCGCCGGGAACTGCTCCTCCAGCGCCTCCAGCTCCCGCAGCTGCCGGTCGAACTCGGCGTCGGGGATGGTCGGCGCGTCCAGCACGTAGTAGCGGTACTGGTGTTCCGTCAGCTCCTGACTGAGCGTGGCGTGCCGTTCCCGGGCCTCGGGGGTCGGCTCGGCCCCGGCCGCCGCCTCCTGTGCCGGAGTGACCTGCTGGGCAATGGCTTCCTCGGACACCGTGCGACCTCCCGTGATTCCGCTACCCCGGCACCGTATCGGTCCGGTGGGACAATCCGCCGGCCACCCGTCGCGCCCGGTCGGCGCCGGGGCCCCGGCCGTGCGAGGATCGCCGGACGGCGGGGCCGCGGGGGCGCTCCGCTCCGCCGTTCGCACCCGCGGCGTCCGCGCCGCGCCCACTGACCAGGCGGGGGTACGGATGCCGGAATGGCTGCTCTGGGCGGCGGCGATCGTGCTGGCCGTGGCCGCCGGCTGGGCGTGGAACGACCGGCGGCGGGGCGACCGCGACGCCGGTGCGCGTCCGCCCCGGCGGCCGGGTACCCGGCCCGGCCGCAGGACGCCGTCAAGTGGTCCCGGCCGCTCCACCGCGCCGCCCCGACCGCGTAGCGCCGAGCGGTCCCCCGCCGGGGCGCCGCGTCCCGGCGAGATCTGGTGGGCCGACGTCCCGTACGCCGACGGCACCGGCTCGAAGGTGCGGCCCTGCCTGGTGCTGCGGGCCGACAGCCGGGGCGCCGACGTCCTCAAGATCACCAGTCAGGACAAGAGCGCCCGGGACGACCACGTCCGCATCCCGACCCGCGAGTGGGACCCCGACGCCGACCACGACAGCTTCGTCGACCTGGCCGAGCCGGCGCACGTGCCGCTCGCCGACTTCTCCCGCCACGCCGGCGCCTGCGATCCCGCCCTGTGGCGCCGCATCCGCCGCCTGCCCCACCTGCCCGGCGCCTGAGGCGCCACGCACCCCCGCGCCCCCGGGTGCGACGGTTCCGCCCGCGCACTCCGGGTGCGACGGATCCCGTCCGCGCGCTCCGGGTACGACGGTCCCGCCCGTGCCCCGGGTGCGACGGTTTCGCCCGTTCGGCCGGCCCGAGGGCGCAGGCGTGGCGGGGTCAGTCCCAGGCCCGGGCGAGGGTGGCGAGCTGGTCGGCGTACTCGATGCGGTCGGCCCACGGGGCGGGCCAGGCCGCCATGCCCAGCGCGGTGCCGACGAAGGCGCCGGCCAGCGCGGCGATCGAGTCGGAGTCGCCTGCGGTGATGGCGCCCCGGGCCAGCGCCCCCACCGGGTCGTCGGCGTGCCGGATCGCGCAGAACAGTGCCGTGGCCAGCGCCTCCTCGGCGATCCACCCCTCGCCGGTGTGCCGGCACGGGTCGCCGCCGTCGTCCGGGCCGGCGAGGGCGGCGTCGAGGCGGCCGAGGACCGCGAGGCACTCGTCCCAGCCCCGGGCGATGAAGTCCGCCGGCGCGTCCACGCCGGGGCGCTGCCACAGGTCGCCGAGCCAGTCGGCGCGGTAGACCCGCCGCTGGTCGCGGGCCCGCTCGACGAGCAGCCGGGGCAGCTCCGCCAGCGCCGCGCCGTCGCGCAGCAGCCGCACCGCGTACGCGGTCAGCTCGCTGGCCGCGAGGCCGGTCGGATGACCGTGGGTGAGTCCGGCCTGGAGCTGGGCCAGCCCGGCGAGGGTGTCCAGGTCGACATCGACCAGGCCGACGGGGGTGACCCGCATGTTGGCCCCGCAGCCCTTCGAGCCGGCCACCGTCGCCTCCTGCCAGCGCACCCCGCGCCCGAGTTCGGCGCAGGCACGCAGGCAGGTCATGCCCGGCGCCCGGTTGTTCTCCGGGCTGGCCGCCCAGTCGAGGAAGCGGCGGCGCAACAGCGGCTCGACCGCCTCCGGGGTCGCCGCGGGCGCGTCGTGCAGCGCCCAGCCGACCGCCAGCGCCATCTGCGTGTCGTCGGTCACCAGCGCCGGGTCGCCGGCGAGCTCGCGCGGGCCGGCCGGCCCGTAGCGGCGAACGATCTCGGCGACGGTCAGGAACTCGGTCGGCTTGCCCAGCGCGTCACCGTAGGCGAGGCCGAAGAGGGAGCCGGCGGCCCGCCGGAGCGAGGTGTCGATCATTCCCGCGATCATGCCGCCCGCCCGCAACCCGCACCACCCGACGGCGTCGGCGGCCCCGGCGTGCCGGGTCGGCTCAGTCGAAGAAGACCAGGCAGAAGGGATGGCCGGCCGGGTCGGCGTAGACCCGGAAGTCGTCGCCCTCGCCGGGCAGCCGCCGGGCGCCGAGCGCCAGCACCCGCTTCTCGGCCGCCTCCACGTCTTCCACCTGTACGTCCAGGTGGAACTGCTGGGGGCGTTCCGGGTCGGGCCACGCCGGCGGGCGCAGGTCGGGTGCCTTCTGGAAGGCGAGGCGGTGCCCCGAGCCGGCGACCACGACCCAGGCGTCGTCGCTGGCGTCGGGGTCGACGGGCAGGCCCAGCAGCTCCGAGTAGAAACCGGCCAGGGCCCGGGGGTCGGGGCAGTCGATGACCACGGTGCGCAGTTGTCCGATCATGTCGGGCTTCTGCCCCGCCCGTACGGCGGGAAACCTCAGTCCTCGGCGAGCCGCCGTCCCGCGTCCCGGCAGGCGGCGAGCACCGCGCGCGCGTACTGCGGGGTGGCGTGGGCGAGGCCGCAGGCCGGGGTCACCACGACCTGCTCGGCGAGCCGCCGGCGGGGGAACCCGAGGCGGTCCCAGAGCTGGCGTACGCGGTCGGCGACCTGCGCCGAGGTCGGCGCGCGACCGGCGGCCGACGGCCCGGTGGGCGCCGCCCCGGCCAGCAACCCGAGCCCCGCGTCGATCGCCTCGCCCAGCGGGTCCAGGTCGGTGAGGAGACCGAGGTCGAGGGCCACGCCGACGGCACCGGTCGAGCGGATCAGCTCCAGCGGCACGTCCGGCGCGCAGCAGTGCACCAGGGTCGGCACCCCGGCCGCCTCGACGACGGTGCGCAGCAGCGACGCGGCGACGCTCGGATCCACGGCCCGGTACGCGCCGAGCCCGCTCTCCGTGGGCACCCGCCCGGCCAGCACCGTCGGCATCGACGGCTCGTCGAGCTGGAGCAGCACGGTGGCGCGCGGCAACCGGCGGGCGACCGCCGCCACGTGCCCGCGCAGCCCTTCGGCGAGCGAGTTGGTGAGGTCCCGGACCGCGCCGGGATCGCGCAGCATCCGGCCGCCGATCGGCAGCTCCAGGGACGCGGCCAGGGTCAACGGGCCGCCGACCTGGACCTTGACCGGCCCCGCGTACTCCTCGGCCTGCTCGGCGAGCTGGTCGAGGTCGCGTTCCATCAGGTCACGGGCGCGGCGCACGTCCCGCCCCGGGCGCGGTGCGATCCGCCAGCGGGCGGCGTACAGCTCCACCGGTAGCTCGACCAGCAGGCCGGCGGTCCGGCCGATGAGGTCGGCGCCGGGACCCCGGGCCGGCAGCTCCGGCAGGTGGGGCAGGGCGGGAAGCTCACCGAGGACGATCCGCTGCGCCTCGGCGATGTCGGTGCCGGGAAGCGAACCGATGCCGGTCGCCGCGCCGGCCGGCCAGGGCCACACCTGATCTGTCACGGCCGAAGACTATCCGGTCCGCGGATCGGCGGGTGAGTCGTCAGCCGGCGATGGTGGCGGAGCCGAGCACGACGTCGCCGGCCGGGTCCGGCCGGTACGCCACGACGGCCTGGCCGGCGGCGACCCCGCGGACGGGACGGCGCAGCTGGGCGCGCAGCCCGTCGGCGGTCAGCTCGACGGTCGCCGGCACCACGTCCCCGTGCGCCCGCAGCTGCACCTCGCACTCCAGCGGCGCGTCGGGGCGCGGGCCGCCCGTCCACACGGGACGCTCGGCGCGCACCCGGGAGACCTCCAGCGCCTCGGCCGGGCCCACCGTCACGGTGTTGGTCTTCGGCGTGATCGACAGCACGTAGCGGGGCCGGCCGTCCGGCGCCGGGCGGTCCAGGTGCAGGCCGCGCCGCTGCCCGACCGTGTACGCGTACGCGCCGGTGTGGCTGCCCACCACCGCGCCGGTGGCGGCGTCCACCACCGCGCCGGGCGCCTCGCCGAGCCGCTCGGCGAGGAAGCCGCGGGTGTCCCCGTCGGCGATGAAGCAGATGTCGTGCGAGTCCGGCTTGTCGGCCACCGCCAGCCCCCGCCGCGCGGCCTCCTCGCGGACCTGGGCCTTCGTCGAGTCCCCGAGCGGGAAGATCGACCGGTCCAGCTGCTCGCGGGTGAGCACCGCCAGCACGTACGACTGGTCCTTGGGCAGGTCGACGCTGCGACGCAGCAGGCCGTCCGCGCCGAGCCGGGCGTGGTGGCCGGTGACCACGGCGTCGAAGCCCAGGGCCACGGCCCGGTCCAGCACCCCGGCGAACTTGATCTTTTCGTTGCAGCGCAGGCAGGGATTGGGCGTACGGCCGGCGGCGTACTCCGCGACGAAGTCGTCCACCACCTCGGAGTGGAAGCGGTCGGCCATGTCCCAGACGTAGAACGGGATGCCGATGACGTCGGCGGCCCGCCGGGCGTCTCGGGAGTCCTCCAGGGTGCAGCAGCCGCGCGCGCCGGTGCGGTAGGTCTGTGGGTTGCGGGCCAGCGCCAGGTGCACCCCGGTCACGTCGTGCCCCGCCTCGACGGCCCGCGCCGCCGCGACCGCCGAGTCGACCCCGCCCGACATCGCCGCCAACACCCTCACCGGCTCACTCCCTTCACCCCACCGACCCTATCCCCGCCCCACCCCGCCCTCCCCCACCCACCCACCCTCTCCTCCCACCCTCTCCTCCCGCCCCCTCCTCCCGCCGATCATGCAGTTGTGGTGGTGGACGAATGCCGCGGAAAGTCATGCTTCGGGCACCACAACTGCATGATCGCCACGGGGGTGGGGGCGGTGGGGCCGGGGCGGTGGGGGTTGGGGGGGTGTGTGGGGCGGTGGGGGTGGGGGGTGGGGTTAGCGGGGGGTGCGGAGGGCGGCGGCGCGGCGGGCGCGGTCGACGGCCGCCGGGAGGGCGGCGATGAGGGCGTCGACGTCGGCGGGGGTGCTGGTGTGGCCGAGGGTGAAGCGCAGCGAGGAGCGGGCGCGGTCGTCGTCGGCGCCCATGGCGAGCAGCACGTGTGAGGGCTGGGCCACCCCTGCGGAGCAGGCGGAACCGGTCGAACAGGCGATGCCCTGGGCGTCCAGCAGGAGCAGCAGGGCGTCGCCCTCGCAGCCGGGGAAGGAGAAGTGGGCGTTGCCCGGCAGCCGGTCGGTCGGGTCGCCGTTGAAGACGACCTCGGGCACCGCGTGCCGGACCCGCTCGACCAGGTCGTCGCGGAGCGCGGCGACCCGGGCCGCGTACTCCTGCTGGCCCTTGACCGCCGCCTCCACGGCGACCGCGAAGGCCACGATGCCGGCCGTGTCGAGGGTGCCGGAGCGCACGTCGCGCTCCTGGCCGCCGCCGTGCAGCAGCGGGGTGGCCGACACGTCGCGGGCGAGCAGCAGGGCGCCCACCCCGGTCGGCCCCCCGAGTTTGTGCCCGGTCACGGTCAGCGCGGCGACCCCGCCGACGGAGAAGTCGACCGGCACCTGCCCGACCGCCTGGATCGCGTCGGTGTGGAACGGCACCCCGTGCTCGGCGGCGACCGCGGCCAGCTCGGCGACCGGCTGCACGGTGCCGACCTCGTTGTTGGCCCACATCGCGGTCACCACGGCGACCCGGTCGCCGTGGGCGGCCAGTTCGGCACGCAGCTCGTCGGGGCTGAGCCGGCCGGCGGCGTCGACGGAGAGCCAGCCCACGCCGGCACCCTCGTGGTCGGCCAGCCAGTCCACCACGTCGAGCACCGCGTGGTGCTCGACGGCGCTGGAGACCACCCGGTCCCGCCGGGGGTCGGCGGACCGGCGGGCCCAGAAGATGCCCTTCACCGCGAGGTTGTCGCTCTCGGTCCCGCCGCCGGTGAAGACGACCTCGGAGGGCCGGGCGCCCAACGCGGCGGCCACCCGCTCCCGCGATTCCTCCACCCGCCGCCGGGCACGGCGGCCCGCCGCGTGCAGTGAGGACGCGTTGCCGACCTCGCGGGCGGTGGCGACGTACGCCTCCAGTGCCTCGTCGAGCATCGGAGTGGTCGCCGCGTGATCCAGGTATGCCATCACGGTTCAGCCTACGACCGGCGCCGGACCCGGCGGAGGCCGGAGTACGCCGTGCGGGGCCGGGGCGGAAGGCGTGCGCTCCCGCCCCGGCCCCGCATCCGCGACCGGACCGGGGGTCCGGTCAGGCCGGCACGGCGGTGACCACGATGTTGTCGCGGTACCGGCGTGCCTCGGCGTCGAACGCCCCGCCGCAGGTGATCAGGGTCAGCCGGGGCTTGCCGTCCCGGGCGAAGTAGCGGTCCAGGGGGATCCTCGTCTTCCGGTACTCCTCCCGGGCCACGACCCGGTACTCCCTGCGGACGCCGTCGCCGCCGGTGGCGGTGAGGGTGTCGCCGCGGTCCAGCTCCCGGAGCCGGAAGAAGGCCCCCTCGCCCTGGGTGGCGCTGTCCACGTGCCCGGCGACGACCACCGACCCCGCCCGCGCCTCCAGCCCCGGGCCGTGGCGGTACCAGCCGATCCGGTCCACGCTGGGCGGCACCTCGAACTCGCCGGTCGCGCCGTTGATGCCCACGGCGTCGACCGCGGCGGTGACGCCGATGGCCGGGATGACGAGCCGTACGGGCGGGACGGTCCGCGTACCGCCGGGCAGCTCGCCCCGGGTCACCGGCACCGACGGGCCGGCGGCCGGCGGGCTCGGGGCGGCGCCGGCCAGGTCGGCGGCCTCGGTCGCGCCGACGTCCCCGGCCGGCCGGGAGCCGCAGGCGACCACGGTCGCGACGGTGAGCGCGGCGACGCCGGCGGCCACGGCCGCCAGCGCCCCGCGGTGGCGCACCGTCACCTGCGACCGGTCCGGGCGGTGGCCACCCGTGCCCCGCCGCCGACCAGGAGCAGCACGCCGGCGCCGGTCAGCACGTACCACCAGGTGTCCACGCCGGTGCCGGCCCGGCCGCCGTCGCCGCTGGGCACCCCGGCCGGGGCCGAGTGCAGACCGGTGATCGTCTGGGCCACGACGCCCAGGTTCTTCGCCTCGGCCGAGCCGATGGCGTACACGATCGTCGCGGTGCCCTCCCTGAGGTCGAGGTCCGCCGGCCCGATCGCCACGGTGTCGGTGCCGGCGAGCACCACGTCCGCCTTGACGGCGCCCGCGTCGACGTCGCCCTTGGCCTCGTTCGGGTTGGTGAGGCCCTCGAAGACCGGGGTGCCGCCGGCGCGCACGTCCACGGCCGGGGCGGCGGCGGTGTGCCGGACGATCAGCCGGGCCTTGCCGGCGGCGACCTTGCCGGTGTCGTTGACGAACGGCGTGATCTTCGGCTTGCCGGCGGCGTCGAGGTGGGCGGCGAGGCTGATGTTCGCTCCGCCCGGCACCGCGGCGTCGTCGACGCTGAGGATGGCCCGGGCGATCGGCTCGCCGGGCTTGGTGAGGGCGATGTCGTACGCGCCCTCCTCGAGGTTCAGCGGGCCGGCCACGTCGCCGGGCTTGAAGTTGTCCAGCGTCTTCTCGCCGTTGACGTAGACGTCGACCGGGGTGTCCGGGATGCCGTGCACGACGGAGACCTTCGACGAGGCGGCGTACGCGGGGGTGGCGGTGAGGGCGCCGGCTCCGGCGAACGTCAGCGCGGCGACCGCGCCGCCCGCGGCGACCCGACGGAAGTACGAGAGCTGCATGTCTGCCTCCTGGTGATTGGTACTGGTTCGTCCGGCCTGGTGTGCAAAACGAGTTACGCCCGGTCCACCACCGCCGGATGCGGCCGGAAACAACTTCTTTTCGTCCGTCAAGGCCGCATCCGTCGGCCGCCCGCGGAGCGAAGAGCTGCTGAGACCAGACCGACCGGAGAGGTGGGGCGATGGCTGTGGGAGCTACAGTCGGGCATGCCCCCTGGAAGGCGAGCCGCCCTGTGACAGCGGCACGGCAGGAGCCGGACCCACCCGTGGACGACCTGGCCGCCCGCTTCCGTGCGGGCGACGAGCTGGCGCTGCGGGAGGCGTACGACCGGTACGGCCGGGCGGTCCTGCACCTGGCCACCAGCACGTTGGCCAACCGCAGCGACGCGGAGGACGTGACCCAGACCACCTTCGTCGCCGCCTGGCTGGGACGGGACACCTTCGACCCGGCCAAGGGCTCACTGGTCGGCTGGCTGCTCGGCATCGGCCGACGAAAGGTGATCGACCGGCTGCGGGCCTCCGCCCGGGAGACCCGGGTGGTCGAGACGGTCCGGCAGCTGCCGGAGTCGGCGCCGACCGGCCCGGATCCGGACACGGTGGTCGACCGGCTCGTGGTCGCCGACGAGCTGGCCCGACTGCCCGACGACCAGCGGCGCATGCTGGAGTTGGCGTTCTTCGACGACCTGACCCACCAGCAGATCGCGACGGTGACCGGGGTGCCGCTCGGCACGGTCAAGAGCCACATCCGGCGCGGCATGGCGAGCTTGAAACGCAGATGGGAGGTGGACGGTGCCGCACCTGGACCACGACCGGCTGGTCTTCCTGGCGCTCGGTGAGACCGAGGCGGACGCCGGAGAGGGCACCCACCTCGACACCTGCGCGCACTGCCGGGCGGAGATGGAGACCCTCCAGCACGTTGCCGGCCTCGGCGCCGGCGCCCAGGGCCTGCACGACCTGCCCGATCCGCCGGAGCACGTCTGGCCGGGCATCGTCGCGGAGATCCGGGCGGCGGAGGCCCTCCCGGCGCTGCCCGGGCCGCGCGCCGAGCGGTCGCCCGACGAGCGCCCCTCCGGCGAACCGCCGTCCGACCGGTCGGGCGGGGTGCTCCTCGCGCCGAGGCGCGGGCGCTGGTCGCGCTGGGCCGTGACCGCCGCGACCGCGGTGGCCGCCGCCGCGACCGGCGTCGTCGGCACCGTCGCCGTGCTCGACGCGACCGGGTCGACGCCGGAGCCCGCGCCGCGGCGGGTGGTGCTGGCCAGCGCGCCGCTGAAGGCGTACGGCGGGACCCCGCCGGACGCCAGCGGCGAGGCCCGGGTCTTCGACAACGGCCGGCTGCACCTGCACGTGGCGAATCTCCCGGACGTCCCGGGGTACTACGAGGTCTGGCTCATCAACCCACGGAACATGGAGATGTTCTCGGTCGGCGTGCTCGGCGACGCGACGGACGAACTGCTGCCGTTGCCGCCGAACGTGGACCTTGAGGCATACTCGGTTGTCGACGTCTCCGCCGAGGCGTACGACAACAACACCGCCCACTCCGGCAAGAGCCTGTTGAGGGGCACCCTGACGGGCTGATCGGCGGGCCGGCTCAGCTCCCCGGCCCGCCGATCAGCTCCCATCGCCGCCCCGGCGGCCTGCGCCGCGACCTGCCCGCCAAACGACCAACGGCCCCGGCGACCGGCCGGCGGCTCAGCCGAGCCGGCGGCCGAAGCGGCCGAAGCGCTTGTCGAGCGCGACGATGGCGGAGACCACGACGGCGATGCCCAGGATCCGCAGCCACGCCTGCCCGTCGATGGGCGCCGTGCGGAAGAGGTCGTTCATCACGGGCAGGTAGGTCAGGGCGAGCTGGCCGAGGGCCTGCACCAGCACCCCGACGATCAGCCAACGGTTGCTGAACAGGCCCAGGCGCCAGGGCGAACGGGTCAGGGAGCGGCAGCTGAACAGGTAGAACGCCATCACGGTGACGAAGAGGTTCACCGCGGCGGTGCGCGCCTGCGCCAGGTCGGCCCCGCCGGAACGCTCCCACTCGAACAGCCACCAGGCACCCACCACCAGCAGCGCGGAGACCAGCAGCACCCGGACCACCAGCGCGACGGTGAGCAGGGGCTGGCCCGGGTCGCGGGGCGGGCGGTCCATGATCCCGGGCTCCCTCGGCTCGAAGGCGAGCGTCAGGCCGAGGAACACCGCCGTGGTCATGTTGATCCAGAGGATCTGGCTCGGCAGGATCGGCAGTGCCGAGCCGAGCACGATCGCGACGAGGATGACCAGCCCCTCCGCCGCGTTGGTGGGCAGCGTCCAGGTGATGAACTTGGTCAGGTTGGCGAAGACGCCGCGCCCCTCCGCGACGGCCTTCTCGATGGTGGCGAAGTCGTCGTCGGTCAGCACGACGTCGGCGGCCTCCTTGGCCACCTCGGTGCCGCTGCGGCCCATGGCCACCCCGATGTTGGCCTGCCGCAACGCGGGGGCGTCGTTGACCCCGTCACCGGTCATCGCGACCACCTGCCCGTCGGCCTGCAACGCCTCCACCAGCCGCAGCTTCTGCTCGGGCGAGACCCGGGCGAACACCGACGCCTGCCGTACCGCCGCGGGTAGTTCCCCGGCGGGCAGCGCCGCCAGGTCGGCGCCGGTCAGCACGTCGCCCGGGCCGGGCTCGGTACGCAGCAGCCCGAGCCGACGCGCGATGGCGCTGGCGGTGGCCAGGTGGTCCCCGGTGATCATCTTCACGTCGATGCCCGCACGGTGGCAGGACCGGACGGCTGCCGCGGCGGCGGCCCGGGGCGGGTCGAGCATCGCGTGCAGCCCGGTGAAGACCAGGGTGCCGGCCAGTTCCTCCTCCGCGAGCCCGTCCGCCGGGCCGACCGGCCGCATCGCGGTGGCGAGCACCCGCAGCCCCTCGGTGGCCAGTTCGTGGGCGGCGGCCAACACGGCGGGGGCGTCGAGCGGTCCCGTCGAGCCGTCGGGACGCGCCGCCGAGCCGGACCACTCGACCACCCGCTCCACGGCCCCCTTGACCAGCACGACCCGCCCGCCGTCGGGACGCTCGTGCAGGGTCGCCATGAACTGCCGCTCCGAGGTGAACGGGACGGCGGCCACCCGGGGCAGCTCCGCGGCGACCTCGTGCGCGTGCAGCCCCACCTTGGCGCCCGCCACCAGCATCGCCCCCTCGGTGGGGTCGCCCAGCACGACCCACCGCCCGTCCTGCTCGTCCAGCCGGGCGTCGTTGCAGCCCACGCCGGCCAGCAGCGACCAGCTCAGCGCGCCCTCCCCCGTCGGGGCCGGGCCGCCCCCGGGATCACGGATCTCGCCGGTCGGGGCGTAGCCGGTCCCGCCGACCTCGTAGCGGCCCTGGGGCGTCCAGAGCACCTGGACCGTCATCTGGTTCTCGGTGAGGGTGCCGGTCTTGTCGGTGCAGATCACGGTGGTGCTGCCGAGCGTCTCCACCGCCGGCAGCCGCCGGATCACCGCCCGGCGGCGGGCCATCCGGGACACGCCGATCGCCAGGGTGATCGTCACGGCGGCGGGCAGCCCTTCCGGGATCGCGCCGACGGCCAGCGCCACGGCGGCGGTGAACGTTTCGCCGGCGTCCTGACCCCGTACCACGCCGATGCCGAAGGTCACCGCGGCGAGGAGCAGGATCGCCACGGTGAGCAGCCGGCTGAACCGGGCGAGCTTGACCGTCAGCGGCGTGTCCAGCACCTCCGCGCCGCCGACCAGACGGTGGATCCGGCCCAGCTCCGTCTCCGCTCCCGTGGCGACCGCGACGCCTGCCGCCGTGCCGCCGGTGAGCAGGGTGCCGGAGTAGAGCAGGTTGCGGCGGTCGGCCACCGGCGTCTCGGCCGGTACGACCAGCTCGTCCTTGCGTACGGGCAGCGACTCGCCGGTCAGCGCCGACTCGTCGGCCCGTAGTTCGGCGGCGCGGACCAGCCGCAGGTCGGCGGGCACCTTCTCCCCCGCCTCCAGGAACACCAGGTCCCCGGGGACCACGTCGTCCGACGGCACGTGCCGCTGCCGGCCGCCGCGCAGCACCCGGGCCTGCGTACGCACCATCGCCCGCAGCGCGTCGAGGGCCGCCTCCGCACGGGACTCCTGGAGGAAGCCGACGACGGCGTTGACGAGCACCACCCCGAAGATCACCGCCGAGTCGACGTACTCGGCGAGCAGCAGGGTGACCACGCCGGCGGCGACCAGCACGTAGATCAGCGGGTTGTGGAACTGCCGCAGCAGGCGGCGCAGGGTCCCGCCCCGCGCCGCGCTGGGCAGCACGTTGGGCCCGTACCGCTGGAGCCGGGCCGCCGCCTCCTCGTCGGTCAGCCCGTGCCCGGTGTCGGTCCCGAGCAGCAGCACGACCTCGTGCACGGCGAGCGCGTGGTGGTCACCCTCGGACGTCCTGGCCGGCATCGGCACACTCCTGTTCCGCACGGGGACGGCCGCACCGGGTACCCGGGGAGAGCGTCTCCATCGTCGCAGGCCGGCGCGGGGCCCGTGGGTCGTTCCGGGCGGCGACCGGAGAACCGGCGAGGGCCGGGAACCGTGTCGCGGTTCCCGGCCCTCGCGCGGACGGACGTCAGCTCACTTGCGCTTGCGGATCTCCTCCGCGGCCTGCGGGACGATCTTGAACAGGTCGCCCACCACGCCGAAGTCGGCCAGCTCGAAGATCGGCGCCTCGCCGTCCTTGTTGACCGCGACGATGGTCTTCGAGGTCTGCATGCCGGCCCGGTGCTGGATGGCACCGGAGATGCCGAGGGCGACGTAGAGCTGCGGGGAGACCGTCTTGCCGGTCTGTCCCACCTGGAACTGGTGCGGGTAGTAGCCGGAGTCGACGGCCGCGCGGGACGCGCCGACGGCGCCGCCGAGCAGGTCGGCCAGCTCCTCGACCAGCTTGAAGTTGTCGGCGTTGCCGACGCCACGACCGCCGGAGACGACGATGCCGGCCTCGGTGAGCTCCGGGCGGGAGCCCTTCTGCTCGGCGACCCGGTCGACGACCTTGGCCAGCTTGTCGGTGTCCGTGACCGCGACGGTGAGCTGCTCGACGGCCGGGGTGGCCGCCGCCGGGGTCGGGTTGACCGAGTTCGGCCGGACGGTGACCAGCGGCAGGCCGCGGGTGACCTTGGACTTGACGATCGTGGAGCCGGCGAAGGCCACCTGGGTGGCGGTGCCGTCGGCGGCCAGGCCGACCACGTCGGTCAGGACGCCGTTGTCCAGCTTGACGGCCAGCCGGGCGGCGATCTCCTTGCCCTCCTGGGACGAGGCCAGCAGCACGGCGGCCGGCTGTACCCGCGAGACCAGCTCGGCCACGACGGTCGCCTTGGGGGCCACCAGGTAGCCGTCGATCTCCTCGCTCTCGGCCGCGTAGATCTTCTCCGCGCCGTACTCGCCCAGCTTGGCGCTCAGCGCCTCGGCGGCGCCGGGGCCGCCGAGCACGACCGCGCTCGGGGTGCCCAGCTCGCGGGCGAGGGTGAGCATCTCCAGGGTGACCTTCTTGACGCCGAATTCCCGGGTGGCTTCGACGACGACGAGAACCTCAGACATGTCCAGACCTCTCACACGAACTTCTCGGTGGCGAGGAACTCGACCAGCTTGACGCCGCCGTCGCCCTCGTCGGTGATCTTCGCGCCGCCGGAGCGCGGCGGGCGCTTGGTGTGCTCCAGCACGGCGCTGGTCGCGCCCTCGAAGCCCACCTCGACCGGGGCGACCCCGAGGTCACCCAGGGAGAGCGTCTGCACCGGCTTCTTCTTGGCGGCCATGATGCCCTTGAAGGACGGGTAGCGCGGCTCGTTGATGGTGTCCCAGACGGAGACCACGGCGGGCGCGGTGGCGGTGACCACCTCGTAGCCCTCCTCGGTCTGCCGCTCGACGGTCAGGGTCGAGCCGTCGACGGTGAGCTTGCGGGCGCCGGTCAGCGCCGCGATGCCCAGCCGCTCGGCGATCATGTGCGGCATGACCTGCACCCGGCCGTCGGTCGACTCGCTGCCGCAGAGCACCAGGTCGGCGTTCAGCTGGCCGAGCGCGGCGGCGAGCACCTTCGAGGTGGCGACGGCGCAGGACCCGTGCAGGGCGTCGTCCACCACGTGCACGGCCTTGTCCGGACCCATGGAGAGCGCCTTGCGGATCGACTCGGTCGCCCGGTCCGGACCCATGGTCAGGACGGTCACCTCGCCCCCGTGCGCCTCCTTGATCTTCAACGCCTCCTCGATGGCGTACTCGTCCATCTCGTTGATGACGTTGTTCGCCGAACCGCGGTCGACGGTGTTGTCGTCAGTGCGCAGGTTGCGGTCCGCGCCCGAATCGGGCACCTGCTTGACGAGTACGACGATGTTCATCGCGCTTCGACGACCCTCCTGTTGGTGTTGCGATCGCTCGCCCGGTCTGGGGCGCAGCCTCGCGCGTCCGTTGACGCCGGTCAACCGCGCGGTGCTGTGCAGTTGCCCACGGCGCAATGTTACCTGCCAGTAGCATCCGCCTCCGGCGCCCTCAGGGTGACACAGCTCACTGACGGCCCTGCGGGCGGGTAATCTGGCGAATCGGGAGGTGTCACGAAATGTCAGAAAACGCCAAAGCCCGCCGTCCCGACGTCCCGCGGCACCGCTGCCGCCGCACGCGACCCGAGGCGTACCGGTGCGCCTGCGGCCGGCTGCGCGACCGGTGCGTCCGGGCCACCGTCCGGGCCCTCTGGTCGCCGGAACGGCTCACGCCGGCCGATCCAGCGCGTCCCTGATCCGCGCGATGGCCGCCGCCTCCGCCGGGGCCACCCCCCGGTGCGCGCCGGCCACCCGCTCGGCCGCGGACAGCACCACCTCGCGGTAGCCCGCCACGTCCCGGGGCGACTTCTCGCGCAGGATCCGCACGGACCGGCCCAACGCCGGCAGCACCACCGACTCGATCTCCAGCGCCGAGTCCTTGGGCAGCTTCGGCAACGGACCGCTGGTCAGCGCCTCCTTCACCACCCCGCTGCTGTCGGCCATCGCACCGGAGGCGGCGAAGCTCTCCCGGAACAGGGCGAGCATCCCCGGGTCCGCGTTGGCCACCAGGAACACCGCCCCGAACGCGCCCGTCTTGAGGGTCAGCCGCTCGTCCTCCGTCAACCGCTGCTCCATGATCACGGAGTGTAGACGTACGGGGTGGTGGTCGTGACCGGGACGAGACCGAGCCGCTGAAGGATCGGCCGGCTGTCGTCGGAGGCGTCCACCTGGAGCAGCGTGCGGTCGCGCTGGGCCGCCAGCCGGGCCCGATGGTTGACCAGTGCGCGGTAGATGCCCCGGCGACGCCACGGCGCCAGCGTCGAACCGCCCCACAGCGTGGCGAACCCCGTCCCCGGCACGTACCGCACCCAACCCGCGCTCACCACCTCGTCGCCCGCCTCGGCCACCACCACGGTGATCGACTGCGGGTCGGCGGCGATCTCCTTCTCCAGACCGGTCGCCAGGTGACCGCGGTCGGAGTCCCAGACCGCCTCCTCCATCGCCACGATCCGGTCCAGGTCCGCCCGGGCGGTCACCTCCCGCAGGCGTACGCCCTCGGGGACGACCGGGAGCGCGGCGGCGAGCGGCGCGACCGGCCCGATCACCACGGTCTCCCGCTCCTCCGGCACGAATCCCGCCGCGCGCAGCCGGTCCGGCAGGTCCGCCGGCTCGTCGTGGCCGTGCAGCTTCCACTCGACCGGTTCGCCGCGCGCCCGGAAGGTCTCCACCTGCCGGGCGATCAGCTCGTCCAGCGCCGCGCCGGTCAGCCCGCCGAGGTCGCGGTAGGTGAGGAAGCCGCCGTGGTCGAGGCCGAGGATGCGGATCAGCGGACCGTCCCGTTCCACCGCCACCCCGGCCGGCAACGGGTCGGGCACCAGCGCCCGCAACTGCTCGTCGTACGCGTTCCGCAGGGTGGTCACGTCAAGATCCGTCACCGCTCCAGGCTACGGCCGGACGGAAACGGATAATAGCCACGTGTGGCAGGCGATCAGGCGATGGTTCGACCCGCGCGAACTGCGCTCGGTCGGCAGCACCCCCGACTACCGCTTCTCGCTGGCCAACGAGCGGACCTTCCTGGCCTGGCTGCGTACCGGGCTCGCGCTGGTCGCGGGCGGACTGGCCGCCGCGCAGCTCCTGCCGCCCCTGCCGCTGGCGCACCTGCGCGAGGCGATCGCCGTCGCGCTGCTGCTGCTCGGTGGCACGGTCGCCGTGCGGGCGGTCGACCACTGGGCGCGTACGGAGCGGGCCATCCGGCTCGGCGAGGAGCTGCCCGCCTCCCGCTTCCCGGCGGTGCTCGCCCTCGCCGTCGGTCTCGGCGCGCTGCTGCTGGTCGCGGCGGTGCTGGCCCGGGCGGTCGGCGGCCCGTGAGCCACCAGACGGAGCCGCCACGGCGGGACCGGCCGGCGCGCGACCCGGGACTGCAACCCGAGCGGACCCGGCTGGCCTGGCGGCGTACGGCGCTGGCGCTCACCGTGATCATGGTGCTGACCGTGCGGCTCGCGCTGACCGGCCCGCCCGCCGGCGGGACGCTCGGCGCGCTGGTCGCCGGGGTCGCCGTGCTGGGCTGGGGCGCCGCGCTCACGGTCTGCTGGCGGCGGGCCACCGGCAGCGGTGCACCCCCCGGCTACGGGCGGTCGCTGCCCCTGGTCGCCCTCGCCACCGCCGGCTTCGCGCTGCTCGGCACCCTCCTGGCGGCGCGCGGACTGGGTTGACGGGAGCCGGTAGGCCATCATTGACCCATGGCCCGGCTCTACGTCCTCCTCTTCGTCGTGCAGATCGTCCTCGCCGTCTGCGCGCTGATCAGCTGCCTCTCCGCCGAGGAGGGCGAGATCAAAGCCCTGCCCCGGATCGCCTGGGTGCTGATCATCCTGTTCTTCCCGCTGCTCGGCTCCCTCGCCTGGTTCGCCGCGGGTCGCGAGCGCGTCCCCGGGCGACCCGCCGGCGGAGCGCCGAAGGGCCGGATCCTGCCGCCCCGGGAGCGGCCCCGCCCGGTCGCCCCCGACGACGACCCCGAATTCCTCCGCTCGCTGGGCGAGCGCTCCCGGCGGGAGGACGGGGAGCTGTTCCGCCGCTGGGAGGAGGACCTGCGCCGCCGCGAGGACGAGATGCGCCGGCGCGACGGCGAGCCGCCGCGCGAGGAGGACCGCCCCGAGGGGTCCACCCCCGGCGCCTGAGCCCACGCCGCCGTCGCCGGCCTCCCGGCGACGGCGGCGGGCCGGGCTCAGGCCAGGTTCGACGAGCGGGGGTACGCGTCCGCCGGGTCGGTGAGCACGTTGACCAGGTACGGCACGCCGGAGTCGAACGCCCGCCGCAGGGCCGGGCCGAGGTCGCCGGCCTTCGCCACCGTCTCGCCGGCCCCGCCCAGGGCGCTCACGACGTTGTCGTAGCGCAGCTCCGGCTGGAGGTCGGCGGCGACGTCGTAGCCGTACATGGCGCGCATGGGGTGCTTCTCCAGGCCCCAGATGCCGTTGTTGCCGACCACGATCACCACCGGCAGCTTCTGCCGGGCCAGGGACTCCACGTCCATCAGCGAGAAGCCGGCCGCGCCGTCGCCCATGAGGACGCAGATCTGCCGGTCGGGGTGGCTGACGCGGGCGCCCATCGCGTAGCCCATGCCGGTGCCGAGGCAGCCGTACGGGCCGGGGTCGAGCCAGGTGCCGGGCTGCGCGGGCTCCAGGTAGCGGCCGGCGTACGAGACGAAGTCGCCGCCGTCGCCGATGGTGATGGCGTCGCGGGCCAGGACCTTGCGCAGCTCGCCGTAGACCCGGGCGGGCCGGATCGGGTCCGTCTCGGCGGACATCTCCTCGGCGTCGCGGGCCTTCGCGGCGTCCTCGGCGGTACGCAGCTCGGCGATCCAGTCGGTGTGGTCGGCCCGGTCGCCCGGGTGGTCGGCCAGCGCGGTGAGGATCAGCTGGAGGTCGCCGGCGGGGGCGGCGGCCGGCTGCACGTGCGCCGCCCGCTGGCTGGGCGCGTCGACGACGTGCACCACCTGGGCGTCGCCGAAGTCGCCGAAGCTGAGCCGGAAGTCGAGCGGGGTGCCGATCACCACAACCACGTCGGCGCCCCTCAGCGCCACGCGACGGGCCTTGGCGAAGGCGAGCGGGTGCTCCGGCGGCAGCGCGCCCCGGCCCATCCCGTTGGTGAAGACCGGCACCTGGAGCGACTCGGCGGCGGCCCGCAGGGCGTCGACCGCGTCCCCGGCGTAGACGTCGGAGCCGGCGATGATCACCGGGCGGCTCGCGGCGGCGATCAGGCCGGCCGCCTTCGTCACCTCGGCGTGGTCGGGCTCGACCGGCGCGATGCCCGGCAGCGCGGGCAGCTCGGCGTCGGAGACCGAGAAGACCGCCTCCAGCGGGAAGTCGAGGAAGACCGGGCCCCGGTGCGGGGTGAGCGCGGTGGTCAGCGCCGCGGTCACCGCGCGCGGGATGTCGTCGGGGCTGAACACCGTCTCGGCGTGCTTGGTGACCGGGGCGACCAGCGGCAGGTGGTCCATCTCCTGGAGGCTGCCCGAGCCCCAGCGGAACTGCGGGGCCCGGCCGCCCAGCACCAGCACCGGGGAGGCGTTGAAGTATGCGCTGGTCAGCCCCGAGATGCCGTTGGTGACGCCGGGGCCGGCGGTGAGCACGGCGAGGCCGGGTCGGCGCTGGAGCTTCGCCACCGCCTCGGCGGCGAAGACCGCAGACTGCTCGTGCCGCACGTCGTAGAGGGGGAAGCCGGTCTTGTGCGCGGCGTCGTAGAGCGGAAAGACGTGCCCGCCGGAGAGGGTGAACATCTCCCGCACCCCGTACGCGCGCAGCGCCGCGAGTGCGAGCTCCCCGCCGTGACCTTCGATCCGCTCCGTCATCGCCGCTCTTCCCTTCGTCCGCATGGCCGGAGTCACACGCTACTCACCGGTAGGCGGAATGTGAACCGTTCTCGGCTCGATACCCGGGCCGGCGGGTCGCCCCGCCGGCCCGGGCCGGTCAACGACCCGTGAAGTCCGGCTTGCGCTTCGCCACGAACGCCACCATGCCCTCGCGCCGGTCGTCGGTGGCGAACAGTGCCGCGAAGAGCTGGCTCTCCCAGGCCAGACCGGAGTTCAGGTCCATGTCCAGACCGGCGTCGACGGCGAGCTTGGCGGCGCGCAGGGCCTGCGCCGGACCGGTGAGGTACGGGCGGACCAGCTCGACCGCGGTGTCGTAGACCTCGGCCGCCGGGGCGACCCGGTCGGCCAGGCCGATCCGCAGGGCCTCCTGGGCGTCGACCATCCGGCCGGACATGATCAGGTCCTTGGCGCGGGCCGGGCCGACCAGGCGGGCCAGCCGCTGGGTGCCGCCGGCGCCGGGAATGATGCCGAGCTTGATCTCCGGCTGCCCGAGCTTGGCGTCCTCGGCCACCACCCGCCAGTCGCACGCCAGCGCCAGCTCGCAGCCGCCGCCGAGGGCGTAGCCGGTGATCGCGGCCACGACCGGCTTCGGGATCCGGGAGATCGCGCCGAGCGCGCTGGACAGGCCGGCCGCCCGGTCCGCCATGTCCACGTAGGACATGTCGGCCATCTCCTTGATGTCCGCGCCGGCCGCGAAGACCTTCTCCCCGCCGTACACGATGACGGCGCGGACGCCCGGGTCGGCGGTGGCCGCCGCGGCGGCGGCGCGCAACTCCTCCTGCACCTGGGTGTTCAGGGCGTTCATCGGCGGCCGCTCCAGCCGGATGGTGCCGATGCCGTCCTTGGTCTCCAACCGCACGAACTCGCCCACGCTGGCCCTCACTTCCTCGTCGAAGTCGCGTGCCAACCTTACGGCCCGGATCGTTGGGGTAAGTAGTGTGGTGTCAGGCCCGCCACCGGGAGTACCGCCATGATCACGTACTACGACGACAGGTCCGTGCAGGTCACCTCGACCGCCGTCCGGGTGGACGGCCGGACCTTCCGGCTGGCCGACATCAGCATGGTCTGGCACCGGCGCGGCAGCCGGTCCTGGCGGGTGCTCGTCGGACGCGGCGCGATCGGCGCGGCGCTCGCCGGCCCCCTGGTCGCCGCCGCGCTCGGCATCGCGTTCGCGCTCTGGCTGGACCGCTCCCTGACCGTCACCATCGCCATCGTCGGCGCCTCGGTGCTGATCGGGCTCGCGGTCGGCCCGGTCGCCGACTTCCTCTTCGAGCACCTCGACCGCTCGTACGCCAGGGGCAGCCGGCAGTTGGAGATCTGGGCCCGCTGGCGCGGCCAGCCGGTGCGCCTGCTGTGCACCGGCGACGCGCTGCGCTTCGGCCAGATCTACCGGGCGGTGCAGCGGGCCGTCGAGGCCGGCCAGCCGGTGTCGCCCCGCCGCCGCTAGAACCCGATCGGTCCGTCCGGCAGCATGCCCAGGCCGCGCAGCAACCCGAAGAGGTCCTGCTCGCCCCAGAACTGCACGATCCGGCCGCCGGCCAGCCGGTACATCTTGCACGCGCTCTGCACCGCCGTCGCGCCGGTGGCGTCCCGCCGGTAGGTCTGCGCCAGCGACACCACCACGCGGTCGCCGGCCGCGAAGATCTCGACGATCTCCTGGTCGAGCACGGTCAGCCCCGGCGAGGCGACGGCCCCCTCGACGTGGTGCCGCCCCCGAACCCCGGCACCGGAGCCGTAGATCAGCACGCCCTCGTCGACCACCGCGCGCAACTCCGCCAGGTCCTTGGTGACGAAGGTCCGCAGGTAGCGACGGACCACCTCGACGTTGCGCTCCTGCTCTGTCATGACCGGTCACGCTAGCCATCCCGCCCGTCCCGCGCTGCCCCGAATCGTCCGCCCGACACCGCCGGAACCGCCGGAACCGGCGCCCCCGAACCGTCTCGCCCGGCGCCGCGCCTGCGGCGCAGTCGCCTCGCTCGCGCTGTCGAGCTGCCCCCATGGACGGGGCAGGGCGGCCAACCCGGACTCCCGGTGGCGCGGCGACACCCGGCGGTGACGAGTGGTCTCATCGACGGGGCAGCTCGACAGCGCGCACACGGCCACTCCCGCACTCCGGGCCCTGGCCTCACCAGACCTCCCACCCCGTTCCTCCGGCTGCCGCCCGCCGCTTCCCGGGCCCGCACCCGCCCCGTCCGGCACCCGCCCGTCCGGTCACCCGCCCCGTCCGGCACCCGCCCCGTCCGGGACCGGCGGCGGTTGCCCGGCAGTGGTTAGGCTTAGTGATGACCATCTATTACCGGGACGACGCGGTGCAGGTGACGTCGGAGTCGATCCGGGCCGGGGGCCACGCCGTGGCGATCGCCGACGTGACGTACGTCTGGCACGCGCAGGGGCCGAAGACGCTGGCGGTACGGGGGCGGGTACTGGGTCGCGGCGTCCTGGTACTGCTCCTCTCGCTGCCTCCGTTGGTCGCGGTGGTCTGCGTGCTCTCGCTGGCCTGGTCGGCGCAGGACCGGGGCGAGTGGCAGCTGGCGCTGATCATCCTGGCCGCGTGCGTCGTCGGCGCCCTGGCCCTGGCCCCCTTCCTGGAGATCCCTCTCGGCTGGCTAGACCGCTCCTACGAGCGGGGCAGCAAGGTGCACGAGCTCTGGGTCCAGCACCACGGCCGGGAGGTGCTGCTGCTGCGCACCCCGGACGCGCTGCGGTTCGGGCAGATCTACCGGGCGGTGCAGCGCGCGGTGGAGCAGTACACGGACTCCTGACCGCGGGGGCCGGCGCCCTGTCCGGCGGTACGGGCGCGGGCGACGCACACTGGATGCCATGGTGATTCCCCTCCCCCGGCCCGCCGCGGTCGTCGGTCTGACCCGCTCCGCCCTCGACCAGGCCCTCGGCTCGGCGGCCTCGTTCGCCGCCGTGCCGGCCCGCGCGTTCGCCGTGCTGGACTCGGTGGAGGCCCTGCTGAAGCGGGTCGACGGCATGGTGGACCGCATCGACGGCGTGGTGGACCGGATCGAGCAGACCCTCGACCGCACCGACCGGGTGCTCACCGACGCCGAGGGCGCGGTACGGGAGGTGGCGGTCATCAGCGCCGCCGCGACCACCGCGATCGAGACGGCCACCGAGGTGGCCGCCGCCGCGGCCGTCGTGGTCGGCGAGGCGGAGAAGGTGTCCCGCACGGCCGGTGCGGTGGTCGCCGAGGCCGACGCGGTGGCCGTCCGGGCCGCCGGCACCGTGGGCACCGCGGCGGAGGCGGCGGCCACTGCCGCCGAGCTGCTGACGGCGTACGAGCCGGCGCTGCGCCGGGGCGCCCCGATGGCCAACCGCTTCGTCGAGCAGCTCAGCCACGAGGAGGTGAACGCCGCGATCCGGCTCGTCGACGAGCTGCCGAAGCTCAAGCAGCACCTGACGGCGGACATCCTGCCGATCCTGGCCACCCTGGACCGGGTCGGCCCGGACCTGCACGACCTGCTCGACGTCACCCGCGATTTGAAGCTCGCCGTCGCCGGCATCCCCGGGCTGGGCATGCTCCGCCGCCGGGGCGAGAAGCTCACCGACGACGCCGAGGCCTGACCCTGGGGCGTACAGTACTTCGGGACGTACGGCGCCCCGCGACGTGCGGCCCGTGGCCGGTCGGCCGGATCAGGCGGGGACGTACAGCTCGTCGATCTCGGCCCGGGTGGGCAGCGCCACGGAGGCGCCGAGCCGGCGGGCGCAGGCCGCCCCGGCCGCCGCCGCCCAGCGCACCGCGTCGACCACGTCCCGGCCCTCGCCCCAGGCCACCGCGAGCGCGGCGGTGAAGGCGTCCCCGGCGGCCGTGGAGTCCACCACGTCGACCTTGACCGCCGGCACGTGCACGGCGGTGCCGTCCCGGTCCCCGTACCAGGCGCCCTCCGCGCCGAGGGTGAGCACCGCCCGGGGCGCCAGGTCGAGCAGGGCCGACGGCTCGTCCCGGCCGCGCCCGGTGAGCGCCTGCGCCTCGGTCTCGTTGACCACCAGCAGGTCGGTGGCCGCCAGCAGCTCCGGCGGCACCGGCACGGCCGGGGCGGCGTTGAGCACCACCCGGGTGCCGGCCGCCCGGGCGACGACGGCGGCCTCGGTCACCGTCACGACCGGGATCTCCAACTGCGCGAGCAGCACCTCCGCCCCGCGTACGGCGGTCAGCTCCGGTTCGGTCAGGCCGGTCATCGAGGCGTTGGCGCCCGGGCTGACCAGGATCGCGTTCTCGCCCTCGGCGTTCACCATCACCAGCGCCACCCCCGACGTGCCGTACGTCGTGCGGAGCTGGTCGGTGTCGACCCCGGCGGCGGTGATCCGTGCCCGCAGGGTGACACCGAACGAGTCGGAGCCGATCGCCCCGAGGAAGGCGCAGGAGGCGCCGGCCCTGGCCGCGGCGACGGCCTGGTTGGCGCCCTTGCCGCCGGGCACCATGACGAAGTCGGTGCCGAGCAGGGTCTCCCCCGGGCGGGGCAGGGCGGGGGCGGTGCCCACCAGGTCCATGTTGGCGCTGCCCACCACGACGACCCGGGTCTGCCGCATCGCAAGCCCCCCGTCAGGCGGCGCGGGCGGTGAACCGGTCGCCGGAGCGCTGGACCACCAGCGGCAGCCCGAAGGTCTTGGAGAGGTTGTCCCCGGTCAGCGTGTCGTCGAGGAGCCCCTGCGCCACCACGCCGCCCTCGCGCAGCAGCATCGCGTGGGTGAAGCCGGGCGGGATCTCCTCCACGTGGTGGGTCACCAGCACCAGCGCCGGGGCGTCCGGGTCGTACGCCAACTCGGCCAGCCGGGCGACCAGGTCCTCGCGCCCGCCCAGGTCGAGCCCGGCGGCGGGCTCGTCGAGCAGCAGCAGCTCCGGGTCCGTCATCAGCGCGCGGGCGATCTGCACCCGCTTGCGTTCCCCCTCGGAGAGGGTGCCGTAGGTGCGCTCGGCGAGGCCCCCGATGCCGAGCTGGCCCAGCAGGGCGCGGGCCCGGGCCTCGTCGCTGCTGTCGTAGCTCTCCCGCCAGCGACCGACCACCGACCAGGCGGCCGTGACGACGACGTCGCTGACCCGCTCGTCGGCGGGCACCCGCTCGGCGAGTGCGGCGGTGGAGAGCCCGATGCGGGTGCGCAGCTCGTTGACGTCGGTGCGGCCGATCCGCTCGCCGAGCACGTGGGCGGTGCCGGTGGTCGGGTGCAGCCGCCCGGCGGCGAGGTTGAGCAGGGTCGTCTTCCCCGCGCCGTTCGGCCCGAGCACCACCCAGCGCTCGTCCAGCTCGACCCGCCAGTCGACGTCGTGCAGCAGTGCCGTGCCAGCCCGGCGTACGCCGACGCCGTCGAGGCTGACCACCAGATCCTCGTCCCCAGTCACCCGACCATCCAACCACGCAACGCCGGGGCTCCCCCCACGGGCGGCGCCCCGGCCATAGGGTGGGGCGCCGTGTCGTTGGTCACCACAACCGGAGGACGGTCCATGCCCGGTCGCAGCACGGAGCCGCGCGGATGAGCGCGGTCATCGAGATCGAGGGTCTGCGCAAGACCTTCCACAGCGTGCGGCAGGGCCGCCGGGTGGCGGTCGACGGCTTCGACCTGCTGGTGAAGGCGGGCCAGATCCACGGTTTCCTCGGCCCCAACGGGTCGGGCAAGACCACCACGCTGCGCGCCCTGCTCGGGCTGGTGCGGGCCGACGCGGGCCGAATGACGGTGCTGGGCGTCCCCTCGCCGGACGGGTTGCCCCTGGTGGCCGGGCGGGTCGGGGCCATCGTGGAGAGCCCGCAGTTCTTCGGCAACTTCACCGGCCACCGGACCCTGCGCCTGCTCGCCCGGGCCGGCGGCGTGCCGGCCGCCCGGGTCGACGAGGTGCTGGAGCAGGTGGGTCTGCGGGACCGGGGCGACGAGCGGGTCAAGGGCTACTCGCTGGGCATGAAGCAGCGGCTGGCGGTGGCCTCCGCCCTGCTCAAGGACCCGGAGCTGCTGATCCTGGACGAGCCGGCGAACGGGTTGGACCCGGCCGGCATCCGGGAGATGCGGGACCTGATGCGCTCGCTGGCGCAGGCCGGCGTGACAGTGCTGGTCTCCAGCCACATCCTGGCCGAGATCCAGCTGATCTGCGACCACGTGACGATCATCGCGCGGGGCCGGCGGGTGGCGGCCGGGCGCGTCGACGAGGTGCTGGCCGGCTTCGACCGGCACGAGCTGCTGGTGCGGGTGGACGATCCGCAGCGGGCCGTGGAGCTGCTGACGGCGGCCGGGCTGGCGGCGACCGGGCACGACGACCACCTGGTGGTGGGCGACGTGGACGACGCCACCGAGGTCAGCCGCACCCTCGGCGAGGCGGGCCTGTGGGTACGCGAGCTGACCCCGCTGCGGCCCGACCTGGAGAGCGTCTTCCTCGAACTGACCGGCACGGCGGCGCACCCGACGCTGCCCCGGCAGGTGGACGACTCGGTGCCGCCCGACGGCGGGCCCTCCGAACCGGTGATCGACCTCGACGTGCGGGGAGTGGACGCGTGAACCTGGTCCGTGCCGAACTGGAGCGTCTCGGCGCCCGGCGCTTCGTGCAGCTCATGCTCGTCCTGCTGGTGCTCGCGTTCGGCATCACCGCGGCGACCACCCTGGCGAGTTCCCACCGGCCCACCGCCCAGGAGGTTCTCGACGCCCAGCGGGCCGCCGCGGCGGCGCGCGCCGACCTGGAGCGCACCCACCAGCTCTGCCTGGACCGGCAGCGCGGTGCCGTGCTCGCGGACGACGTGCGGGAGTACGTCCCCGACGACTGCGCCGAGGTCGACCCGGCCCAGATGGAGCGGGCGCCCGTGGCGGCCGACTTCCTCCACGGGGTGTTCACCTTCGCCGAGGAGGCCGGGCCGCTGCTCTACTTCCTCATCGCCTTCCTCGCGCTCTTCGGGTTCCTGGTCGGCGCCTCCTACATCGGCGCCGACCTGAACTCCGGGGGCGTGGTCAACCTGCTGCTCTGGCGTCCCCGGCGGATGACCGTGCTCGGCACCAAGCTGGGCACGCTGCTCGGCGGGACGGCGCTGCTGTCCGTGCTGGCCTCGGCGACGTACCTCGGGACGTTCTGGCTGATCGCTGCGTTCGCCGGGCGACCGGGGCGGTTGGACGGGGAGTTCTGGGGCTCGCTGGGCGCGACCTGGGGCCGCGGCCTGCTGCTGGTGCTGCTGCTCACCGTGGTCGGGTTCGCCGTCGCCACCCTGGGCCGGCACACCTCGGCGGCGCTCGGCGCGATCGCCGGCTACCTGGTGGTGTGGGAGCTGGGCGCCCGACTGGTGATGGAGATCCTGGAAGTCGTCAAGGTGGACCGGTACATGCTCTCCAGCTACGCGGCCGCCCTGCTCAACGGCCGGGTCGAGTTCTGGGACTACCGGGCGTGCGCCACCGGGTCGACCGCCTCCTGCGACGGCCTCTACGTGGTGACCTGGCAGCCCGCGCTGTTGTTGCTGCTCGGGCTGACCGGCGCGTTGGCCGCCGCCGCCTTCGCGGCGTTCCGCCGCCGCGACCTGATGTGACGGCCGGCCGGGGGCGCGGCAAGTCCTTGCAGGATCCGGGCCGACGATGAAATATTCCTTCACATGACGCCCGGCCGCCGCCGACCCCGCCGACCCCGGTCGGCGTGGGCCGGCGCGCGGTCCGCGCCGGCGGGCGGCGGACCCCGGTCAGCCGACGGTCGAGCCGAAGACCTCGTCGCGGACGGCGTCCAGGGCGGTGCGCAGCGCGCCCCGCAGGATCGGCTCCTCGGTCAGCCCGGTCGGCACGACCCGGGGGCGGACCAGCGTGATCGCCGCGACCTCGTGCTGCACGCGCTCGGCCAGCGCCGCCCCGCCGGCCTGGCCGACCTCGCCGGCGAGCACCACCAGCGGCGGGTCCAGCACCACACAGGTGCCCGCCACGCCCAGCGCCAGCCGGCGGGCCACCTCGTCGAGCATGGGACCGCCGGCCGTGCCGTCGGCCACCGCCGCCCGCACCGCCACGGCGCCGCTGTCGTCCGGGTAGCCGTGCGCGCGGGCCAGGTCGCGGACCGCGTCCGCGCCGATCAGCTGCTGGAACGCCGGCTTCGCCCGGCGGGACACGTCACGCGGGATGGGCGCGCCGGGCACCGGCAGGTAGCCGATCTCGCCGGCGGCGCCGCTGCTGCCGTGGTGCAGCCGGCCGTTCAGCACGATCGCCAGGCCGACGCCGGCGCCGACCCAGACCAGCACGAAGTCCGTCAGCCCCTGGGCCGCGCCCGACTGCGCCTCGGCGACGGCGGCCAGGTTCACGTCGTTCTCGAAGACCACCGGGGTGTGCAGGTCGTCCCGGAGCGCGGCGAGCAGGCCGGTGTGCCAGCGGGGCAGGTTGAAGGCGAACGTGATGTCGCCCGTGCCAGGGTCGACGAGGCCCGGGGTGCCCAGCACGATCCGCCGTACGCTCGACAGCTTCGCCCCGGCGCTGCTCGCGGCCTGGACGACCGCGTTGTGCACGACCCCGACCGGGTCGTCGGTGTCGTGGGTCGACTGCTCGACGCGGCCGATCACCGCCCCGGTGATGTCCGCACAGGCGGCCACCACCCGGTCGGCGCCCACGTCCACCCCGACCACGTGCGCGCTGCCGGGCCGCACGGCGTAGAGCTGGGCGTTGGGTCCCCGCCCGCCGGCCTGCTCGCCGACCCGGGTGACCAGGCCCCGCTCCTCCAGCCGCTCGACGAGCTGGGAGGCGGTGACCTTGGACAACCCGGTCAGCTCGCCGAGCCGGGCCCGGGTCAGCGGCCCCTGCTCCAGCAGCAGCTCCAACGCCGCGCGGTCGTTCAGCGCCCGCAACAGGCGGGGGGTGCCGGGCAGCCGGGTCGCACTCATGCCACGTCCTCTAGTTTTGGTAAACCTTGCTAACTGTAAACCGACCTGCGAGCGGGTAGCCGACAGCGTATCGGCCGCCCGGGAGCGGGGTGGTCGGCCGACCCGGTACGTCACCGACCCCCGCCGGTACGGCTTCCGTGCCGCGGGGACGAAAGGGGAAGATCACGTGGGGCTGGATCCAGGACTGCGCCGGCTCGCGCTCGGCACGCTGCTCGCCGCGTACCCGGGGCCGGTCCCCCCGGGCTGGGCGGTCGACCTGGTCGCCGAGGGGCTCGCGGGGCACACCCTGTTCGGCACCAACGTCCACGACCCGGGGCAGGTGGCGGCGAGCACCGCCGCCCTGCGGGCCGGCCGCCCGGACGTGCTGATCGCGATCGACGAGGAGGGCGGCGACGTCACCCGGCTGGCGCACGCCACCGGCAGCCCGTACCCGGGCAACGCCGCGCTCGGCGCGATCGACGAGGTGGCGCTGACCCGCCGGGTCTACGAGGCCATCGGCGCGGAGCTGGCCGCCCTCGGCGTCACCGTCAACCTCGCGCCGACAGTGGACGTGAACACCGCCGACGAGAACCCGGTGATCGGCACCCGCTCGTTCGGCGCCGATCCGGCCCGGGTCGCCGCGCACTCCGCCGCCGCCGTGACCGGCCTCCAGGCCGCCGGGGTAGCCGCCTGCGCCAAGCACTTCCCGGGGCACGGCGCGACGGTCGCCGACTCCCACTACGAGCTGCCCACCGTGGACGTGCCGCTCGACGTGCTGCGCCGGCGCGACCTGCCGCCGTTCGCCGCGGTCGTCGCGGCCGGCGCGCGGGCCGTGATGACCGCGCACATCCGGGTGCCCGCGCTGACCGGCGACGGCCCCGCCACGTTCAGCCGGGCGGTCCTGGTCGACCTGCTCCGCCGCGAGTACGGCTTCACCGGCACGGTCATCACCGACGCGCTGGAGATGAAGGGCGCCGCGGTGGCGGCCGGCGGGGTCGGCCCGGCCGCCGTCCGGGCCCTCGCCGCCGGCGCCGACCTGCTGTGCATCGGCGCCCAGGTCGACGCCGAACTGGTCGAGCGGGTGGTCGCGGAGATCGTCGGCGCGCTCGGCGACGGCCGCCTGGACCGGGCGCGGGTGGAGGAGGCGGCCGGCCGTGCCGCCGCGCTCGCCGCCTGGACGCGGGCCGCCGGCGCGACCTCGACCGCCCCCGACGGACTCGGGTACGCCGCGGCGCGGCGCGCCGTCCGGGTGGAGGGCGAGCTGACCGGCCTGGACCGCCCGCTGGTCGTCCAGCTGCACGCCGCGTCGACCATCGCCGAGGGCCGGGTGCCGTGGGGCCTCGGCCCGCACCTGGACGGCGCGGAGGAGCTGCGGGTGGTCGCCACCGAGACCGGGCCGGCCGTCCTGCGCCAGCTCGCCGGGGACCGGCCGATCGTGCTGGTCGGCCGCCACCTGCACCGGCTGCCGGGCGGGGCGGAGCTGGTGACCGCGCTGGCCGCCGAGCATCCGGTGACCGTGGTCGAGATGGGCTGGCCCTCGCGGTGGCGTCCGGCCGGCGTGCGGGCGTTCGTCACCACGTACGGCGCGAGCCACGCCTGCGGCCGCGCCGCCGCGGAGGTGCTCGGCCTGGCCGGCTGACCCCGGCACCGCCGGGTACGCGCCGTCGGGGCGGTTCGCTCCCGGCCGGGCCCGGCCGGCTTCGACCGGGCCCGGCCGGGGTATGCGACAGCATGACCGCCACCGACCCATGGCACCGGGCCCTGGCCGACCTGGTGTCCCGGTCCCACCGGCTGCCCCCGGACGAGCTCGCGGCCACGGTCGACGCCGTGCTCCGGCCGCTGGGCGTGACGGCGACCGTGTACCTGGTCGACGCCGAGCAGCACGGCCTGCGCCCGCTGCCCGGCACGGGGCGGGCGGCGCCGGAGCTGCTGCCGATCGACACCAGCCTGGCCGGACGCGCCTTCACCCAGGTGGAGATACACGCGGGGCAGGGACCACCGCCCCGGCTGTGGGTGCCGATCGTCAACGGCACCGACCGGCTGGGGCTGCTGGAGGTGTTCCCGCCGGCCGACGCCGACCTCGCCGACGAGGCGCTGCGCGACGGCTGCCGGCTCATCTCCGGCCTGGTCGGTCACCTGGTCACCGGCAAGAGGGACTACGGGGACGTCCTGCACCGGGCGCGGCGCAGCCGGCCGATGGGGGTCTCCGCCGAGCTGCTCTGGCACCTGCTCCCGCCGCTGACCTTCGCCACCTCGGAGGTGGTGGTCAGTGCCCTGCTCGAGCCCTGCTACGAGGTCGGCGGGGACGCCTTCGACTACGCGGTACACGACGGGACCGTGACACTGGCGATCCTCGACGGGGTCGGGCACGGCCTGCCGGCGGTGCTCACCACCTCGGTGGCGCTGGCGGCGCTGCGGGCTGCCCGGCGCGCCGGCTCGGACCTGCCCGGTCTGGTCCGGGCGATGGACGCCGCGATCGCCGGCCAGTGGCACGACGCGCGGTTCGTCACGGCGGTGCTCGCCGAGTTCGACACCTGCTCCGGACTGCTGCGGTACGTCAACGCGGGGCACCCGCCGCCGGTGCTGCTGCGCCGGGGACGGGCCGTGCGGGAGCTGGCCGGGGGCCGCCGGCTCCCGCTTGGCCTGCCCGACGGCCGCGTCGAGGTGGCGCAGATCCGGCTGGAGCCCGGTGACCGGCTGCTGCTGCACACCGACGGCATGACCGAGGCACGCGACCCGGCGGGCGAGATGTTCGGGCTGGCCCGCCTCGCGGACCTCGCCGAACGGCACATCGGTTCCGGGCTGCCGGCCGCGGAGACGCTGCGCCGCCTCAGTCACGCGGTGCAGAAGCACCAGGGCGGGGCGCAGCAGGACGACGCGACCCTGCTGCTGGTCGAGTGGTCCGCCGACGCGTCGGCGAACTCGGAGCCCTGAGCCGGTCAGTCCAGCCCGCGCCACCCGCGCGCGACGGGCCGACCGGCGTCGGAGTCGGAGTCGGCGAGCCCGAGCAGGGGGCCGACCCCGGTGATCCGCAGGACCCGCGCCACGCCCGGCTGCGGGCCGGTCACCCGCAGCGTCACGTCGCGCTCGCGGCCGACGGAGACGCCGTGCACCAGGACGCGTACGGCGCTGGAGTCCAGGAACCGCACGGCGGCGAGGTCGACGACGACCTCCCCGACGCCGGGCCGGCGCAGTGCCTCGGTGAGCGTCGCCTCGAACTCGCCGGCGGTGGCCATGTCGATCTCACCGGCCGGGCGCAGGACCACCCGCCCCGGCTCCGCGTTCCGCTCGCCCCGGTCCATGGCCGCCTCACCGTCGAAGGACGCGCCGGCACCGGCGCGACTCGACCATACCGACCCCCGCCCGGCCGGGCCACGCCGACGGCCGCGAGAGCCACTTGAACGTGTTCAAGAAGTCGCCTACGCTGAGGCGACCAGATTTGAACACGTTCAAGAGAGGCGTCGGCGATGGACACGAAGGTCTGGATGTACCTGGTCTACCTGGCGATCAGCATCGGGCTGACCGTCTGGGTGGCCCGGGCACTGTCGCGCAACGGGCTGGTCTTCCTGGAGGAGGTCTTCGCCGACGAACGGCTGGCCAGGGCCGTGAACAGCCTGCTCGTCGTCGGTTTCTACCTGCTCAACCTCGGCTACGTCACCGTGGCCATGAAGCACCCCGGCCCGGTCGGGTCCACCGCCCAGGCCATGGAGGAGCTCTCCCTCAAGATCGGCCTGGTGCTGCTGGTCCTCGGCGCGCTGCACTTCTTCAACGTCTTCGCGCTCGGCCGGTACCGCCGTGGCCGGCTGCGCCAGTTCGCCACCCACCCGCCGCTCGCGCCGGTCGGCCGGCTGCCGATGCCGCCGCCCGCGCCGCGCGGCGCCCACCCCGCCGGTCCGCACCCGGCCGGCGCCCACCCCGCCGGTCCGCACCCGGCCGGCGCCCACCCCGTCGGTCCGCACCCGGCCGGTCGGCCGGCGGGCCCGGGGGCGGAGACCGGGCCGGCCGGCAGCCCGCCGGTCCGATGACCACCAGGCCCGTCGGCGGGTCGGGCGGATTCCCGGACGCCACCGCGCACGGGGGCGGTGGCGTCCGGGGGTTCACGGTCCTCTACGACGCGCACTGCCCACTCTGCCGGTCCGCCCGGCGCTGGCTGGCGCCCCGCGCCCAGCTCGTACCCCTGGAGTTCGTGCCGGCCGGCTCGGCCGAGGCCCGCCGGCGCTTCCCCGGCCTGGACCACGACGCCACGCTGCGCGACCTCACCGTGGTGGCGGACACCGGCGAGGTGTACGCGGGCGACGGCGCGTGGTTCGCCTGCCTCTGGGCCCTGGCCGACCACCGGGGCACCGCCGAGCGGCTGGCCCGACCGCACCTGCTCCCCCTCGCCCGGCGGGTGGTCGCCGCCGCCTCCTCGGTCCGGGAACGCGTTCGCGACCCGTTGGCGGAGTCGGGCGACGACCTGGCGGGATACGGTGACCCCGATGACCGAGCAGACTGCGCCGACGACCGCTGCGGGTGAGCCGGCGACCGCGCGCGGCGAGCAGACCCGGCAGCTCATCCTGGACACCGCCATGCGGCTGTTCCGCGAGCGCGGGTACGCCCGGACCACCATGCGCGCCATCGCCCAGGAGGCCGGGGTGGCGGTGGGCAACGCCTACTACTACTTCGGTTCCAAGGAACACCTGATCCAGGAGTTCTACGCCCGCGCCCAGACGGAGCACCGGGCGGCGGCCGCTCCGGTGCTCGCCCGGGAAGCCGACCTCGCCGCCCGGCTGGCCGGGGTGATGCACGCCGGGATCGACGTGCTCACCCCGTCGCACGCCTTCGCCGCCAGCTTCTTCAAGACGGCGGCGGAGCCGACCTCCCCGCTGAGCCCCTTCTCGGCGGAGTCGTCCGGCCCGCGCGAGGCGGCGATCGGCCTCTTCGCCGAGGCGCTCGACGGCTCCACCGCCCGGGTCGACCCGGAGTTGCGCCCGCACCTGCCGGAGCTGCTCTGGCTGGCGTACATGGGAGTGGTGCTCTACTGGGTCTACGACCGCTCGCCCGGCCAGACCCGCACCCGGCAGCTGATCGACGGCGCCGTGCCGTTGGTCGACCGGCTGGTGGGGCTGTCCCGGTTGCGCGTGCTGCGCCCGGTCACCCGGCAGGTGCTCGACCTCATTCGTACGCTGCGTCACTGACCCTCGTGACGCCATCCTCCGAATAGTCGCAGGTCAAGTCCGCTATTCGACACCCGGATCGCACCTACGGCACCTTGTCTTCACCGTCACGACTACGTAGCGTGATTGGTGCGTACGTCACCCGCGGGACCCTGGGGGGAGACTGCGGACCGTGGATCCGGCCCGGGATCCACGGTCCGCGCCCGCCGCCGTGCTCGCCCTCAGGGCGGGTAGACGCCGAACGAGCGCCAGCCCCGGTCGGGAAAGCCTCCGGCGGCCGCCACCCGGGCGGAGGCGGTGTTGGCGGGGTCGTGCAGGTACGTCGGGACGGCCCCCTCGTCGAGCACCCGACGCGCCGCCTGGGCGACCAGCCGCCGGGCCAGCCCCCGCCCCCGGGCCGCCGGCACGGTACCGACGGCCAGTTCGTGGCCGTACGCGTCGTGCCGCTTGATCCCGACCCCGGCCAGGTAGTGCCCCCGGGCGTCGCGCACCACGAGCACCGGGCGGTCGAACACGCGGAGCCAGGGCGGCAGCCCGGCGGCCCCCGAGGGCGTCCACTCCCCCACGTCCGGCAGTGGGGCCGGCGCCCCGCTCCACCGGAACACGCTGTCGTGCACCGCCCAGCCGGGTCCCGCCACCGCGGCGGGCAGTTCCGCAAGCGGCGGCCCGCCCGGCCGTCGGGCCCACTCGCGCACCGCCGCGACCCGGTCGGGGGGCACCGAGAGCACGGTGCTCGCGCCGGCGGTCACCGCGACGGCCGGCCGGAGCCGGCCGTCCCAGGCCGGTCGGGCCCGTCGGTGCGAGCCGACCACGTGCAGCCCGGGCCCCGCCGGCCACTGGCCGAGCCAGCTCGCCAGGTGCAGGTGCAGCCGCCGGTCGGACATCGCCGGTCACCTCCCCGCGGCCGTCGGTGGTCACCCGGCGTCCGGGCCGCCGACGCCCGGCCCGCCTCGCCGACGATCACCGTACGCGGGCGCGGCGGCCCCGCGTGACGGAACCCGTCCGGGGCGGGCGACCGGGCGCCCGACGGGCCCGGCGTCGGGGGACGCGCCCCGACGCGAGGGTTGGGTGGCGCGGCGGGCGGGTAGACGTACCGGCACGCCGACGGCCGCGTTTTCGGGAGACGGCGGCAGATCACGGGAACCGGACGCATCGATCTGTCGTCATATTCATTTTCATACATGGACAACTTTGTTTGGGACGGTATGGTCATGCCGAATCAGCCGAACGACCGGTACCACCAGGATCCCGAGCGACTCTGGCGGGCCACCGAGGCCGCCGGGCGGTTCCCGGCCCAGTCGGCGTACCGGGGTCACCGCGCCGGGACCGGGGCGCTCTCGTGGAGCGAGGTGAACAAGCAGCCCGCCGGCGCCTCCTCGCGCGGCGGCCTGAACACCCGCTGACCGCTGCGCGCGGCGGGGCGGCCGCGACACACCCGGACGGTCCACCGGCGGCTTTCGCACACCTGTCGGGTAATTTCTTCTGGTCCGGCATCCCGGCCTACGACAGGAGAAGCTCCGCGCATGGGCAAGAAGACGATCCACGTCTCCGACTTCAGCGGCACGGTCATCCAGCCCGACGACGAGGTGGTCCGCGTCGTCGTCCTGGAGCACCCTGACCTGGTCGCGGGGCCCGTGCGGTTGGACGCCACCCCGGTCGAGGTGGAGGGCATCGACGACGCCGCGCTGGACGTGGCGGTGGTCGAGATCCACGACCGGCACGGCGACGGCGAGCCGCGCCGGGTGGTGCTCACCGCGAGCGAGTTCGACGCGATGGCGACCGACGTGCCGATGGCGCAGCTGCTGAAGACGGCCGAGCGGGTCCGCCCGCCCAAGGCCCGCAAGGGTGCGGAACGGGTCGACTACGGCACGATCGAGCACGCCGGCCGACCGCACCGGGGCCGGGTCACCGAGGAGGAGGCCCGGCTGGTGCGCGAGCGGCTCGACGAGGTCAACAAGCGGCTCGCCGACGCCGGGATCCGCCAGGTCGACCCGACGGACCCCGAGCACGCCACCCGCTACGGCTTCCCGGCCGCGCCCTGAGGCGGGTCATTCCCGGACCTGGACGGCCCGCAGGGCCGCCGCCACCCACTCCTCGGTCGCGGCCTTGGTCACGCCGAGCCCGCTGAGGACCCCGGCGCCGTTCTCGTGCTCCAGCAGCGCGAGCAGGATGTGCTCGGTGCCGATGTAGTTGTGCCCCAGCCGCAGGGCCTCCCGGAAGGTCAGCTCCAGCGCCTTCTTGCCCTGGGCGTCGTACGGGATCAGGTCGGGCACCTCGGCGGCCGACGGCGGCAGCGCGGCCGTCACGGCCTCGCGTACGCGCTCCAGCGGCACCCCCTGGGCGACGATCGCCTTCGCGGCCAGGGCCTCCGGCTCGCTGAGCAGCCCCAGCACCAGGTGCTCGGGGCGGATCTCGGCGTGCCCGGTGGCCCTGGCCTCGTTCTGCGAGGCCATCACCGTGTTGCGGGCGCGCGGGGTGAAGCGGTTGAAGCCCTGCTGCGGATCGAGCGGCGGATCGTCGGCCTTCGGCACGAAGCGCTTCTGCGCCGCCTGCTTGCTGACGCCCATGCTGCGGCCGATCTCGGTCCAGGACGCGCCGGAGCGACGGGCCTGGTCGACGAAGTGGCCGATCAGGTGGTCGGCGACCTCGCCGAGATGGTCGGCGGCGATGACCGCGTCGGTGAGCTGGTCGAGCGCGTCGGGGTGCGCCCTCTTGATCGCCCGGATGAGGTCGTCCAGACGTACCGGGTTGTTCATCTGCACTGGTTCCGTCATGCGTCAACCATAGGTTGACGACGCTCAGTCGTCAACCCAAAGTTGACGAGGCGATACGCAGCGCCCCCGGGTCGCCGACCCCGGCGGATGACGGTGCGTGACGGGTCGTAGGAAAGTTCCACCATTGCCTCGGCGGATATAGAAGATTTACGATCCGGTCTCCATCGTCCAACCGCCCCCCGCGGGACGAACATCGGAGGCAACATGTGTGACGCACCGGAGACAGCCGGCCTGAGCCACGTACCGGCCCGGCGCCGCACCCTCCTCACCGCGCTCGGCGTGGGCGTGGGGATCGGGGTCGTCGGCCTGCCCAGCCCCGCGCAGGCCGCCGCCGGCGCCTGGAGCAACCCGACGCGTGGCACGCTGACCTCCGGCTACAAGAGCCCCAGCCGCCCCGGACACCTGGGCTGGGACGTGGCCAACAGCCAGGGCACCCCGGTCTACGCCGCCGCCGCCGGCACCGTCCGGGACGTCAGGACGAACTCGTACCCGGGCGACACGACGAGCGGCCCCCTGGGCGGACGCACCGGCAACAGCGTCCACCTCAACCACGCCGACAGCTACTTCTCCTACTACGGCCACCTGCACCGGGTGCTGGTCAGCGCCGGCCAGCAGATCAGCTGCGGCCAGTTGATCGGCCTGATGGGCACCACCGGCAACTCGACCGGCCCGCACCTGCACTTCGAGATCCACCGCCCCCGGCTGACCTCGCTCGATCCCCGGGTCTTCCTGGCCAACCGGGGGATCACCCTCGGCTCGACGGCCCCGCTGGGCAGCACCGGCTACCCGAGCGTCGGGCAGGGCGCGTCGGGGTGGGTGCCCCGGGTGATCCAGTACCTGCTGCGCGCGCGGGGCGTCTCCGTCGTGGTGGACGGTATCTACGGGCCGGGCTGCGCCGCCTCGGTCAGGTCGTTCCAGAGCGGCCGGGGCCTCTACGCCGACGGCCTGGTCGGCCCGATCACCTGGACCGCGCTCGTGCTGCCCCTGCGCGAGGGCAACTCCGGCGACCTGGTGCGCGGCCTGCAGACCGCGCTCAACGCCCGGGGCGCGAGCCTCCTCGTGGACGGCGACTTCGGGTCGGTCACCACCAGCGCGGTACGCGGCTTCCAGAGCCGCAACGGCCTCGTCGTCGACGGCCTCGTCGGCCCGGTGAGCTGGAGCGTGCTCATCTGAGCGGCCCCGTCAGAGCCAGCCGTTGTCCCGGGCGGTGCGGAACGCCTCCGCCCGGTTGGCCACCGCGAGCTTGCTGACCGCCGCCGAGAGGTGGTTGCGGACCGTGCCGGCCGACAGGTGGGTACGGCGGGCCACCTCCGCCACCGGCGTGTCGTACTCGGCCAGCCGGAGCACGTCCAGCTCGCGCGGCGTGAGCGGGCACTCGGGCGCGGTGAGCGCGTCGGCGGCCAGGGCCGGGTCGACGTACCGGCCGCCGGCGTGCACCCGGCGGATGACGTCGGCGAGCGTCCCGCCCGGCGCGCCCTTGGGCAGGAACCCCTTGGCCCCGGCCGCCAGCGCGCGTTGCAGGTGCGGCGGCCGGCCGTGCCCGGTCAGGATCACCACCTTGCAGGCGGGCAGGACGCGCGCCAGCTCGGCGGTCACCTCCAGCCCGTCCAGGGCCGGCATCTGGAGGTCCACCACGGCGACGTCCGGCCGGTGGGCGAGCGCGGCGGTCACGGCGGCCCGCCCGTCCGGCGCCTCGGTCACCACCTCCAGGTCGGACTCCAGGCCGAGCAGGGCCGCCAGGGCCGCCCGGATCAGGTCCTCGTCGTCGGCGAGCAGCACCCTGATCACGGGCGGGTCCGTACCGTCACGTCGAGACGGAACACCCCGTCGTCGATCCGGTGACGCAGAGTCCCCCCGGCCTCGGCCAGCCGCTCGGCCAGCCCGCGCAGCCCGAAGCTGTGCCGGTCCGGCGACGCCCCCTCGGCGCCGTCGTTCGTCATGGTCATCCGTACCTCGTCCTCGTCCTGGCTGATCTCGATGGTGCACCAGGTGGCCCGGCTGTGCCGCAGCACGTTGGTGCTGGCCTCCCGCAGCACCGCGACGAGCTGCCGGGCGATCTCCGACGGTACGTCGTCCGGCGGCAGCGCGACCGCGCAGCGGATGCCGGAGGAACGCAGCACCTGCTCCACCGCGGCGATCTGGTCCCCGAGGTCCACCGCACGGTACCCGTGCACCACCTCGCGCAGCTCGACCAGCGCCGACGCGGCCAGCCGCTGCACCTCGGCGGCCTCCCGGCTGGCCCGCCCGGCGTCCGTGGCCGCCAGCCGGGACGCCAGCTCGGCCTTGAGCGCGATGACCGAGAGGCTGTGCCCGAGCAGGTCGTGCACGTCGCGGGCGAACCGCAGCCGCTCCTCGGTGGCGGCGAGCCGGCCCTGGGCCGCCCGCCCCCGCTGCGCCTCGACGAGCAGCCCCCACAGCCAGAGCTGGAGGGCGTTCCACGCGGCCATGGAGAGGCCGGCGACCAGCACGATGGTGACCTGGCCGCGGACCGGGGCCCCGTTCCAGGCCGCCACCCCGGCGGCCGTCGCCAGGGACAGCAGCACCGCCGGAACAGCGACCCACCACTGCCGCAGCAGGGACACCGAGCCGATCACCGACGCGCCCAGGAACCCCCAGGTCGCCCACTCCGGCCCGCCCACGGGCCCGACCAGCGGTACGGAGAGCACGGCGGCCCAGACGAACCCGGCGAGCAGGCGGCGGCGCGTCGACTCGGCCAGCCACGGGGTGATCGCCCCGTACAGCGCCCCGCTCTGCGCGGCGACGAACAGGACGACGCCCACCGTCCCGGCGACCACCCAGCGGGGATCCTCCTCCCGCGACAGTCCGACTGCGGCCAGCAGCAGCGTGCCCAGGACGCCGCTGCCGACGGTGCTCAACGTGACGGCACGGGCGCGGCGCAGGCCGACGTCACGCTCGACCTGCGCCCGCTCCATGCTCACGCTCCCGATACCAGGTGGCGCGATGACCTCGATCATCCGTGCCGGGGCTCCCATCGGAAGTACCGGGCGGCCAGGAACAGCGACACCACCAGCCAGACCAGCAGCACCCCGAAGGAGGGCAGCGTCTCGACCAGCGTCGCGCCGAAGCTCAGGGCCTGGCCCTCGTCGGTGCGGGCGAGCCAGCCGACGCGCATGACCTCGGTGAACGGCCCGTTCGGCAGGAACCAGAGCACCCGCTCCAGCGACTCCGGCAACGCGCCGAGCGGCAGCAGCGCACCCGGCGTGGCCAGGAAGATCACCACGGTCGGCAGGGTGGTCAGCATGGCCGCCTCGGAGCTGCGGGTGATCGCGGAGAGCGCCGCCGAGAACGCCGCCATGATCGCGGAGCCGAACAGCAGCGCCACCGCCATCACCAGCGGGTTCTTCGGCATCGGCAGGCCCAGCACCAGGGTGGCGTAGCCCGCCAGCACGACGAACTGGGCGAGGAAGATCGCCACGGTGCTGCTGGCCGTGCCGAGCAGGATGGTGCGGTCCGAGGCGAGCCCCGCCCGCAGCCGCTTGAGCACCAGCTCCTGGCGGCGCGACGCGTACACGGTGGTCAGGTGGTGGTGCACCAGGAAGACCATGACCAGGGTGGTGATGCTGACGACCCGGCGGACGCCGGGCACCGCCTCGCCCCCGTACTCGCTGACGAGCAGGATGGCGATCATCAGCGGGGTCACCACGGACATGGCGGTGGCCGTCCAGTTGCGACGCAGCGCCAGCAGTTCCATCTTCAGCATCGCGGCCATCTGCCAGAGCGGCCTGGTCGCCCGGTCGCGCGGGGTGGCGGTGGTGGTGGTGCTCGGCGTCGTCATCGTCCCGCTCATCGGGCGGCCTCCGGTTCCGCGTGCTGGTCGGTCAGGTCGTGGTCGGCGGCGATGTCCAGGAAGACATCCTCCAGGGTGGCCGGTCGGGCCGACAGGGACGCCAGCCGGATGTCGCCCGCGTTGGCCCATTCGAGCAGCCGGGTGAGGTCGGTCTGGAGCTGGCGGGACTCGTACGTGACCCGGTCGCCCTCGACCAGGCGGGCGGCGTGCGGCAGGTCGGGAAGCGCGTCCGTCGCCGGCAGCCGGAAGCTGATCCGGGCCGGCAGGGTGCGCACGACGTCCTCCGGGGCGCCCGTGGCGACGATGCTGCCGCCCCGCATGATGGCCACCCGGCCGGCGAGGACCTCCGCCTCCTCCAGGTAGTGCGTGGTGAGCAGGACCGTGGTCCCACCCTTCTGGAGTTCCCGGACGACGTCCCAGGTGCGGCGCCGGGAGGCCGGGTCCATGCCGGTGGTCGGCTCGTCGAGGAAGAGCACCTCCGGCCGGCCGAGCACGGCCAGCGCCAGCTCCAACCGCCGGCCCTCGCCGCCGGAGAGCTGCTCGACCGCCACGTTCATCCGGCCGGCGAGGTCGACCAGTTCCAGCACCTCACCGACCGTCTGCGGCCGGACGGTGAGGGAGCGCCAGATCTCCACCGTCTCCCGGACGGTCAGCGCGCCGGTGAACCCGCCGTGCTGGAGCATCACCCCCGTCCGGGGACGCAGCGCGGCCCGGTCGCGCACCGGATCCAGCCCGAGCACCCGGACGCGGCCGGAGGTGGCCGGTTGCAGTCCCTCCAGGACCTCGATGGTGGTGGTCTTACCGGCACCGTTGGTGCCCAGCAGGGCGAACAGCTCGCCCCGGCGGATCCGCAGCGAGATCCCGCGCACCGCCTCGAACTCCCCGTAGCTGCGGCGCAGCCCGTCCACTTCGATCACGACGTCATCCATGCTTCACAGGCTGCCGTCGACCGGCGACAGAACCAACCCCCGCCGCGTCACGTCCCGACCGTGTCGTACGCATGCCTCACCCGTGCGATCCCCACGTGTGCGACGCCCGCCGCCGTCGGGCTCGCGCTCACCCGCCGGTCGCGGCGAACGGCGGCACGTCCACCGGGAGTTCCGGCAGCACCCCGGCGAGGGCCTGCACCTTCGTCCACGTCATGGTCACCTGGTCGAGGTCCCCCTCGCCCAGCGGGACGCCCAGCTCGCCGAACGCCTGGGCCAGGCGCTCCCGCCGGACGGGGTCGACGCCGTCGGTGGGCACCTCCGGGGAGCAGACGCCCGCGAGGTCCGTCACGACCTCCAACTTCGGCTCGCGCTCGTGCCAGCCCGTACGCCGCTGGTAGACGTCGGCGACGGCGGCCAGCTCGAAGTCGCGACCGGGGGCGGCGGCCAGTTGCAGCGACAGCGGCAGCCCGTCGCCGTCGGCCCCCATCGGCAGCGCCAGCGCGGGGAAGCCGACCGCGCTCCAGATGCTGGGCAGGAAGGAGATCGTCTGGAGGCTCGCCTGGTCGTCGTAGCGGGGGGCGGCGGACGGCCAGGCGGGCGTGGCGATGACGTCGACGTCGCGCAACCGTGACCGCAGGACCCCGGCACCCCACCCGCGCACCCGCTGGGCCCGCAGGTACGTCTCCGCCGGGAGCACGCCGCCGAGCGCGACGTTCCACCGGAACGGCCGGCCGTAGTCGTTCCAACGCGCCCGGAACTGCGCCCCGTGCACCTCGAACGCCTCCACCAGCATCGTCACGAGCTGCGCGGCGAAGAGCGGGAACGCCTCGTCGAAGGGCACGTCGACGATCTCCGCGCCGGCGGCCCGCAGCTCGTCGAGCGCGGCGTCGAAGGCGGCGGCGGTGTCGTCGGTCAGCGCGGCGGCGTACCGCACGAGGTCGCCCGGGACGCCGACGCGGACGCCCGCGAGGTCGGCGAGCGCCGGCCGGGACAGCTCCGCGGGCCGGTCCGCCATCACGGCGAGCAGCCGCGCGCACTCCCGGGCCGTACGGGCCAGCGGACCCGCCGTCTCGACCGACCGCGCCAGCGGGCGGATGCCCGCCGCCGGCAGGAGACCCTGCGTCGGCTTCAGCCCGGTCACGCCGCACAGCGCGGCCGGGATCCGGATGCTGCCGTTGCTGTCGGTGCCGACACCCGCGTCGAAGAACCCGGCGGGGATGCCGTTGGCGCTGCCGCAGCTCGACCCGCCGGTCCACCGGTGGGGGTCCCACGGGTTGCGCGGCACCGGGAAGGACGCGTCCGGGTCCGGCCGGGACAATGCGTGCTCCGCCATCGTGGTCTTGCCCACGATCACGGCGCCCGCCGCGCGCAGCCGGGCCACCACTGTCGCGTCGCGGTCGGCCCACCAGCTCGCGTCGTGCACGACGCTCTGGCAGGTGCTCGGCGCGCCGGCGACGGCGACGACGTCCTTGACGCCGATCAGCGTGCCGCGCAGCGGCCCGTCCGTACCGGGGTCGTCGATCGGGAAGCGGTGCAGGAAGGTGCCGAGCATCGGCCCGAGCCGGTCGGCCCGCTCGGCGGCGGCGGCGGCGGTGAGACGGTCCATGTCAGCCCACCACCGGGTGATCGGGCCGGCCGGTCGCGACGGTTCGCGGGGCGGCGGAAACGACGGGCCGATTACCGGCCAATTCCCGTTCGGTGCCCGTCGCGGTTTCCCGGAAAAAGTCGATGTGTGGAAAGGCGAACAACTCGGCCGTGGCGTCGTCACGACCCATGACATCCGTTCCCGCGTCGACGGTCGACGAATGGCCGTCACCGTTCCGCTTCTGACGTGTCACGAACACCTCCCCGCACAGGCCACGGAATGCGCAGCCCAGGACCACGACAGGTCCGACGATGGCGGGTACGGCCATCCCGGGGTAACCCCTACGGTCACCCCTCACCACCCCGGAATAAGGCGCCTCGGACGCCGGTTCTCGCGGCGGCGGCCCCGGTATTCCTGGCTCCCCGCTCCCTAGCGCTGCTAAATACTATTCGCATACCCGCACCGATCTAAATGGGGAAATCAATGAGCAACGCAATCGGGAACCTCGTGGCCACACCCACGCTCGGTGCGGTGGACCCACAGGCGATCGACGTGGCGGACGTGCACAAGAGCTACGGCGACGTGCGGGCCGTCAACGGCATCGACCTGCGGATCGCTCCCGGCGAGGTGGTCGCGCTGCTCGGGCCCAACGGTGCGGGGAAGTCCACGCTCGTCGACATGATCCTGGGGCTGACCCGCCCCGACCGGGGCGAGATCCGCGTCTTCGGGCACACCCCCCGGGAGGCCATCACGCGGGGCGTCATCGGTGCGACGCTCCAGGACGGCGCGCTGCTCGACGACGTGTCGATCCGCGAGCTGCTCACGATGGTGGCGTCGCTGCACGCCGCCCCGCTGCCGATCGCCGAGGTGCTGCGCCGCACCGACCTCACCGACATCGCCGACCGCCGCAGCCGGCTCTCCGGCGGTCAGCGCCAGCGGCTGCGGCTGGCCATGACCCTCGTGTCCGACCCGAAGCTGCTGGTGCTGGACGAGCCGACGGTGGCGATGGACGTCGAGTCCCGCCACGTGTTCTGGGCCGCCATGCGGGAGTTCACCGACTCCGGGCGCACCGTGGTGTTCGCCTCCCACTACATGGAGGAGGCCGAGGAGTTCGCCGACCGGGTGGTGCTCGTCCAGGCCGGGAAGATCATCGCCGACGGCACGGTCACGGAGATCCGCTCCGTGGTGGCGGGGCGCTCGCTGTCGGCCACCGTCCCGGACGCGACGGTCGAGCAGCTACGCCAGCTGCCCGGCGTGATGACCGCCGAGGCCCGTGGCGAGCGCGTCGAGATCGTCAGTTCCGACTCCGACGCCACCGCCCGCGAGTTGTTCGCGCGCTTCCCCCAGGCGTACGACGTCGAGATCGGCGCCCTCGGCCTGGAACAGGCGTTCCTGGCCCTCACCGCGACGAAGGGCGGGGCCGCCTGATGAACGCCGCTTTCCTCAAGCTCGAAGTGAAGCGGGTGATCCGGGCCCGCAAGTTCTGGATCGCCGCGTTCCTGTTCCCGACGCTGCTCTACCTGATGCAGGCCAACCTGTTCGACATGATGCAGGCCAACATGTTCCGCGGTGGAGGCCGCGAAGGCACCGCCATCAACTTCAGCGAGCACCTGCTCGGCAGCCTCGCCGCCTTCGGCGCGCTCTTCGTCGCGCTGAACGTCGGCACCAGGGTGGCCATCGAGCGGTCCACGGGCTGGCAGCGTCAGCTGCGCATCACCCCCCTGTCGCCGACCTCCTACCTGGCGGCGAAGCTGGCCGCGGCGATGGTGGTGGCGCTGCCGGCGATCACGGCGGTGGCGCTCACCGGCGCGCTGTTGCAGGGCGTCCGGCTGCCGGTGGGCGGCTGGCTCCAACTGGTGCTCGGGGTATGGCTCGGCACGCTGCCGTTCGCGCTGCTGGGCGTCTTCATCGGCCAGGTCGCCACGGCCGAGAGCGTGCAGGTGCTCACCTCCGTCTCGCACATGCTGCTGGGCGTGCTCGGCGGCGCGCTGGTCCCGTCGGTCGCGTTCCCCGACTGGATGCAGACGATGTCCGCGATCATGCCGAGCCACTGGCTGGCCGAGATCGGCCACAGCCCGTTCGACGACAGCGCCCGGCTCGGGCTCGCGGTCCTGGTGCTCGCGGGCTGGACCGTCGTGCTCGGCGGCGCCGTGACCCTGCGGTACCTGAAGGACAGCGCCCGCGTCTGAGCGCCCGCGACCGGGAGGGCACGGGCCCGCACCCCTTAACGACGAACGTACGCACCGCTACGACGAGGGATCCCATCGTGAAGAAGAACTCCTGGCAGATACTGCGCAAGGGCGGACAGGGCGGCCTCACGCTCACCGTCGACTTCACCAGCACCGGCCGCACCCAGGCGTGCTTCCGGGACCTGGTCCCCCTGTTGAGCGCGCCCGGCGAGATCTGGGAGACCGTGGCACCCGCCTCCGGCGCGGAGGACACCATGTCCGGCGCCGACTACGTCGAGCGGTGGGCGAAGGGCGTACGCCGGCGGGAACGCACCGTCGACACCGTGATCGGCTACTGCGTGGGTGCGGTGTTCGCCGCCCCCCTCGCGGCCCGGCTGGCCGAGTCGCAGGACGAGGCGCCCCGGCTGGTCCTGCTGGACCCGGAGCTGCCGAACATCGTCGGGCTGTACCGGGACTTCCACGCCGCCGCGGACGCGCTGCGGACCATCCTCACCCCGGAGGAGATCGCCGCGTTCCACGCCGACGGCCAGGCGGTGCAGGAGAAGTACGGGCTCGAGGACCTCACCCTCATCGGTCCCGCGCTCGCCGGGATCTTCCGGGACGCGACCGAGGTGGCGGGCCGCCGGCTCGGCCTGGACGACGACGTCCGGGGCGAACTGGGCGGCAGCTTCGCGTCCTTCGTCGGCTACCTGCGGGCCGCGACGGAGATCGACCCCGCCCCGCAGTGGGCGACGGCGACGGCGATCACCTCCGCGCACTCGACCCAGCGCGGTCAGGGCTTCGGGCGCGCCATCGCGCTCGACGTCGACCACGACCAGATGCTGCGCCACCCCGACGTGGCCGCGACGGTCTCCGGCCTGATGACCGGCACGGACGCCGGTCTGCGGATCGCGGGGTAGCGCGGTGGCACCGGGCCCGGCGGGCGGTGAGCCCGCGCTCTTCACCGACCTGTTCGCGCAGCAGGTGCGGCGCACCCCGGACGCCACGGCGGTCGTGTGGGGCGAGAACCGCAGGACGTACGCCGAGCTGGACGCCGAGGCGAACCGGCTCGCGCACCGGCTGGTGTCGCTCGGCGCGGGCCCGGAGCGGCTCGTCGCGATCGGGATCCGCTCCGCGCACCTGGTGGTGGCCGCGCTGGCCACCCTCAAGGCCGGGGCGGCCTACCTCCCGCTGGACCTGAGCTACCCGCCGCAGCGGCTGGGGCACATGCTCACCGACGCACGGCCCATGCTGCTGCTGACCACCGGCGACGACCAGCACGCGGTGCCGGCCCACGACGTGCCGCGGGTCCTGCTCGACGAACCGGACGCGTACGCCGGCCAGCCGGACACCGACGTCACCGACGCCGACCGGCTCGCCCCGCTGCGGCCCGCCAACGTCGCGTACGTCATCTACACCTCCGGTTCCACCGGCAGCCCGAAGGGCGTGCTGATCGAGCACCGCCAGCTCGGCACGTACCTGCGCCACGTCGTGGCGTCCTACCCGGGCGTGCGCGGCCGGGCGCTGCTGCACTCCTCGTTCGCCTTCGACCTCACGGTCACCGCGTTCTACGCGCCGCTCATGACGGGCGGCTGCGTGCACCTCGGCGCCCTGGAGGAGATGGGCACGCCCGCCGCGGGACCGTCCGGGCAGCAGCGGCCCACGTTCGTCAAGGTGACGCCGTCGCACATCCCGCTGCTCACCGCGCTGCCCGCCGAGGCGTCCCCGACCGGGGAGCTGATGGCCGGTGGCGAGCTGCTGCTCGGCGAGACCGTCGACGCGTGGCGCCGCCGGCACCCCGGCGCGCGGGTGATCAACGAGTACGGCCCGACGGAGACGACCGTCGGGTGCAGCACGGTGGTCATCGAGCCCGACCAGCCGGTGCCGCCGGGGCCGCTGCCCATCGGCCAGCCCATGCCCGACGTGCGCTACCACGTGCTGGACGACGAGCTGCGCCCGGTGCCGATCGGCGAGATCGGCGAGCTGCACATCGCGGGCGGCCAGCTGGCCCGGGGCTACCTGGGCCGGCCGGGACTGACCGCCGAGCGGTTCCTGCCCGACCCGTACGGCCCGCCCGGCTCGCGCATGTACCGCTCGGGCGACCGGGTCCGACCCACCGAGGACGGCGAGTACGAGTTCTGCGGGCGGGTCGACACCCAGGCGAAGATCCGCGGTTACCGCATCGAGCTGGGCGAGATCGAGGCGGCGCTGCTGCGCCGTCCGGAGGTGCGGCACGCGGCGGCGGTGATCCGCACCGACGCCCCCGAGGTCAAGCAGCTCGTCGCGTACGTCGTGCCCGGGGCGGACGCGAAGGTCGACCCCGAGCAGGTGCGCAAGGACCTCGCCGAGACGCTGCCGGACTACATGGTGCCGAGCGCCGTGGTGAGCCTCGCGGCGCTGCCGCTGACCGTGAACGGCAAGCTCGACACGGCGGCCCTGCCGGCGCCGGAGGTCGCGGCGACGCCGGGCGGGCGGGCCCCGGCCGACGAGTTGCAGGCGCTGCTGTGCGAGCTCTTCGCCACCTACACGGCCGTCTCCTCGATCGGCGTCGACGACGACTTCTTCGTCCGGGGCGGCACCAGCCTCGGCGCCGCCCAACTCGTCAACGAGGCACGCAGACGCGGGCTCACGCTGTCGCTGCGCGACGTGCTGGAAAACCGGACCGTGGCGCGACTCGCCGAGGTCTGCGCCGACACCGACCGAGGGGACGAGTGAGCATGACCATCGCAGCCAGCAGGAAGGAAGCAGCCATGTGGCTGCTCGAGCGGCTGGTGCCGGACACCGGGGTCAACAACGTGGCGGTCGCCTTCGAGGTGGCCGGCCGGATCGACCGCGGACTGCTCACGGCGGCGCTGCGGGCGGTCCTGGCCCGCCACGAGGTGTTGCGCACGGTGTTCCGCTCCGACGACGCGACGCTGACCCGGGAGGTGCGCGGTCCCGACGAGGTCGACGTGCCCCTGGTGGAGATCGGGGCGGGCGACGACGGGAGGGACGCCGACCTGACCGCGTTCGCCGCCGAGCCCTTCGCCATCGACGGCCGCCCCCTGGTGCGGGCGGGCGTCCACGCGGGAGCGGACGGCGACGTGTGCTGCGTCGTCGTGCACCACCTGATCTTCGACGCCATGTCGACCACGATCCTGCTCCGCGAGCTGCTCGCCGGCTACGAGGCGCTCGCGGCGGGACGCCGGCCGGAGGACGCCCCGGTGGCCGCGCTCGCGGAGCGCGCGCCGGACGAGCGCAGCGTCGCGTACTGGCGCAAGAACCTCGACGGGCTGCGGGCCGCCGAGGCGGGCCTGTGGTGCGCCCGGCCGCCCGTCGGGGCGCCTTCCCTGCGCGCCCGGACCATCCACCACGATCTCTCCGCGCCGGCCCGTGCCGTGGTGTGCCGCTTCCAGCGCGAACTGCGCGCCTCCGAGGCCGTCGTGCTGCTCGCGGCGTACTCGGTGCTGCTCGCCCAGCACGGCGCGGGCTCCGACGTGGTCATCGGCACCCCGGTGAACGTCCGCGACCAGCGCAGCATGAGCGCCATCGGCTACCACGCGAACCTGGTGCCGCTGCGGGTCCGGGTCGACCCGGACGCCGACTTCCGCGCCGTCGTGAAGCAGACGCGCAGCACCTTCCTCGAGGCGATCAGCCACGCCGACGTACCGCTGGAGCACGTGTCCCCCGCCGTGCTCGGCGACGCGCCGTCGTCGTGGCGCAGCTCGTTCTTCCGGCACCTGTTCAACTACGTGCCCGGCACCGTCGACGCCTCCGCCACGCTGACCGGGATGCCGCTGCGCCACGTCATGGTCGAGAACGGCTACAGCCGCTTCGACCTGGAGTTCTTCATCATGCCGGGCGCGGAGGCGACCACCGTCCGCGCGGCGTTCTGCGTCGACGCCTTCGACGCGGCCGACGTCGGGCTGCTGCTGGAACGGTACGACGCGCTGCTCGTGCAGCTGGGCGACGACCTGGACCGGCCGGTGGCGCAGCTGTCCCGCCGGGGCGCGGGCGACCTCGCCCTGCCGGCGTCGCCGCCGGAGACGGCCACCACGGCGTCCGTGCTGGACGCCGTGCACGCGACGGTCGCCGCGAACCCGGACCTCGTCGCGGTGCAGGACGGCACGGACGCCGTCTCGTACGGCCGGCTGTGGTCGGCGGCGCTCGCCACCCGGGACCTGGTCGCGGCCTCGGACGGGAGCACGGTCGCGGTGCTGGCGCCGCGCGGCGCGGAGCTGGCCGCCGCGTGGCTCGGCGTGTGGCTGGCGGGCAAGCGCTGCGTCCTGCTCGACCCGACCCAGCCGATCCCCGACCTCGCCGCGCGGCTGGCCGACTCGGGTGCCGACCCGGTGCTGGCCGCCGAGGGCCTCCCGGTGCCCGGCGCGGTGCGCATCCCCGCCGTCCCCGGCGCCACCGACGCGGTCCGCACCGACGCGCCGTCCGGTCCCGGCCCGGACGCGGTGGCCTACCTGGAGTACCACCTCGACGCGCCCGCCCCGCTCGCGGTGACGGTCACCCACCGGGCCCTGGCCCGCGCCGTCGTGCGGCTCGCCGACCGGGTGGCCGCCACCGGGCCGGCCGTCACCGCCTGGCTGGGCAGCGCCGCCACCGACGCGGCGCTGACGGAGCTGCTGGTCGCGCTGACCACCGGCGGCCGGGTCGTCGTCGCCCCCGACGGGGCCCGCGCCGACGGCCACGCGCTCGGCGAGCTGCTGGAGCGGCACGGGGTGACCGTGGTGCAGGCGCCGCCGGCGGTGTGGCGCCGGGTGGTCGAGCACGCGGGCGCCCGGCTCGCGGGCCGCGCCGCCCTGGTGGCGCACGAACCGCTCCCCCGCCCGCTCGCCGCGCAGTTGCACGCCACCGGATGCACGCCGCACCACGGCTACGCCACGCACGGCGTCGCCGGGTACGCCGCGCTCGACGGCGGACGGGACTCCCCGGGTGTCCTCCCGGCCGCCCGCGTGTTCGTCACCGAGCCCGGCACCGGGCACGAGCTGGGCATCGGCGTACGCGGGGAGCTCTGCGTCGCGGGCGACACGCTGGCCGCCGGCTACCACGGCCGGCCGGAGCTGACCGCCGCGCGGTTCGGCGAGCACCCCACGTACGGGCGGTTCCACCGCACCGGCGACCTCGCGCGCCTGCTGCCGGACGGCCGGATCGACGTGGTCGGCCCCCTGTCGGCCCAGGTACGCGTCGCCGGCCAGCGGATCCACCTGCGCGACATCGAGTCCGTCCTCGCCGCCCATCCGGACGTGGAGGCGGTCGCCGCCGTCGGGTCCACCGGCGACGCGCAGGACGTCACGGTCGTCGCGTTCGTCGAGTCCCGCAAGCCCGACGTGGCGGAGCGGCTGCGCGAGCACGCCCGTGCCGCCCTGCCGCTCACGCCCGACCTGGTCGTGCTGAACCAGCTGCCGGTCACCGTGGCGGGCACCGTGGACCGCGCGGCCCTCGTCGCGCTCGCCGCGGCGAGGGCGTCGGCCGAGGCCGACCCGCCGGACGAGACGACCGTCGCCCTCGTGGGGATCTGGACCGAGATGCTCGACCGGCCGGGCCTGCACGCGGACTCGAACTTCTTCGCCAGCGGTGGCCACTCGCTGCTGGGCGCCCAGCTCGTGCAGCGGGTGCGGACCGAACTGTCGATGCCGGTACAGCTCGCCGACCTGTTCGCCAACCCGACGCCACGGCAGCTCGCGGAGCACCTGCAGGACGCGTTCTGGGACGACGACGAGGACGACGACTGACCGTTCGCTCAACCCCCACACCGTCTCGAACCTCAGCAGAGGAGGCTCGGCGTGACTGTCGACGTCCAGCCCACACGCAGTACCGACCGTTCGATCGTCCTGACCCGCGAGGAGAACATCGAGGTCGACACGATCGCCCGCTACCTGGCGGGCCGACCGCCGCGCCTGGTGGACTCGGCCGCCTGGCTCGAAACGGCCCGCGAACTCTCCAGCAACCTGCCCGTACGCCTGCGTCAGATGGTGCGGCGCTTCGCCTGGGACCCCGGGCCCGACGCCGTGCTGCTGGTGCGGAACCTGCCCGTGGACGCCGACGAGCTGCCCGACACGCCCACCGTGGCCGGCTCGGCGCAGCGGGAGTCCACCGTGCCCGCCGCCGCGCAGGTGCTGCTCGGGCTGCAACTCGGGGAGCTCATCGCCTTCAAGGAGGAGAAGGCCGGCGCGCTGGTGCAGGACGTCGTGCCGGTGCCGGGCATGGAGAAGTTCCAGGGCAACGCGGGCTCGGTGACGCTGTCCATGCACGTGGAGAACGCCTTCCACGTCTACCGCCCGGACTACGTCGGGCTGCACTGCCTGCGCAACGACCACGACAACGTGGCCGGGTTGCAGGTGACGTCGATCCGCAACGCCCTGCCACTGCTGTCCGAGCAGGTTCGCAAGGTGCTGCACGAGCCACGGTTCGTCACCGAACCGCCGGCGTCGTTCGGCGACCTGCGCAGCGCGCCGGAACCGCACGGCATCCTCAGCGGCAGCTTCGAGGACCCGGACATCCAGGTCGACTTCCAGAGTTCGTTCCCCCTCGACCCCGAGGCGGCGCAGGCGCTGTCGATGCTCGGCGACGCGCTGCGCACCGTCCGCCGGACGTTCATCCTGGAACCCGGTGACCTCGCGGTCGTCGACAACCGGCTGGCCCTGCACGGCCGGACCGAGTTCACGCCCCGCTACGACGGCCGCGACCGGTGGCTCCAGCGGATCTTCGTGCACCGCGACTTCCGGCGCTCCCGGGCCCTGCGCCCGCACGACGGGAACGTGCTCACCAGCGGCAACTGACGGCCCGCCCGGAAGGTCGACGCCGGGTCCGTACGCACGGACCAGCTCGTCGACGACGGACCGTGGGACGCGGTGGTGATCGGCGCCGGAACGCGGCAGCCGCACCACCGCGTCCGTGTCCCGCCCCGCGGACGCCGCCCACCGGCGACGACACCCGCCCGCGCAGCCTCCCGTCCGGCGCCGCGCAGGGCCCGCGGCGCGTCACGCAGGCCCCCGGCGCCGCGCGCCCGGACCGGTGCCGCGCGCCCCGACCGGCGCCGCGCGCCCCGACCGCGGTGTTCCGCCCCGCGGCGGGGCATGGCACCATTCGCACCTGACCGATCGGTGCGTTTCCCCGCGAGTACGCCATTCGCCTCCCGGCGCGAGGGTCGACCATTCCGCGACCCCGGGCCGCCCACCCCCGCCACATCCGCCGACCGGCGACTCCCGTCAATGCGTCGCGCGGTGCGCGGAATCGTCGCGCGCCGGGACGCGGCCTTTCGTGGCACGCCGGTCCCTCCCGCGCCCGGGCCGGAGGCGGTGGCCCGGGGCAGCCGGAACGCGGCGGCGGGAGAGCCGATCCCGGTCCACGCCGTTACCGATCCGCATTCGTGCGGGGCGCCGTTCCCGCACCGTGCGTGCGGGGATCATCAGACCTCTGTGACGGTCTCATGCCCCACCACCACCCGACAATGCCTGACCAGCAACTCCACACTGCCAACCCAATGACA